>DATBCS010000103.1:0-9397 GCA_036270315.1 Gemmatimonadales bacterium | reverse complement strand
CGTCGACTGGCGCCGCTTCTTCTTCGCGCGCCCGTTCACGTTCGCCTTCCGGGGCCTGTTCTTCGGCCGCTACGGGCGGGACGCGGATCTCTTCCCGCAGTTTGTCGGCACCACCGAGCTGCTGCGCGGGTACACCGCGGGCTCGTTCCTCAACAACGAATGCGTCACCTCCCCCACGACCTCGGGCACGACGGGCTGCGCCGAATTGGACCAGCTGATCGGCTCGAAGCTGGCCGTGGCCAACGCCGAGCTGCGGTTCCCGCTCACCCGCAGCGTGGTGCTCGGGTTCCTGCCGGTCGGGTTGCCGCCGATCGAGGGCGCGCTGTTCTACGACATGGGTCTCGCCTGGAACAGCAGCTCCACGGTGGTGTGGCGCCGTAGTGCGGGCCAAAGCCTCGAGATCTACCGCCAGCCGGTGCGCAGCTGGGGTGGGTCGATCCGGCTCAATTTCCTGGGGTTCGTGATCCTGCGGTTCGACTACACGAAGCCGCTCGATCGGACCCACAACTCGCCGTATTGGACCGTGAGTCTCGGGCCGACGTTCTAACTCCGCATCACTCCAACACTTGTCCGGGCCTCGCCGGCTGCCTATCTTGTGCGGCGAGGCCCTGTGCGTATGCGCCCCTCGTGTGTTTTGCTCGCCAGCCTAGCGCTCTGGGGCTGTCGCTCCCGGGCGCCCACCGTCGCGTCGACCCAATCCCCCCAACCCCAAGCTTCACAAGCCGTTAACCGTGAGGCCGTGGGGGCGCGCACCGGGGGCGTCGCGCTCCGCCTCCTCGCTAAAGGCGGCACGCCGCGACTATACCGCCTCCCAACCCTCGCCGAGATCCCGGACGCGATCCGCGGCAAGCTCCCCCCCGTGGCCCGGGTCGTGGGGCTCGACCCCGAAGCCGAGTTCCTCTTCGTCCTGACGGCGAAGCACGAGGTGCTGGCGCTCGACCTGGGCAGCGCGCGCGTGGACACGGTGGCGACCGCGGTCGAGCAGGCCACCCTCGGGCCCGACGGCACGCTCTTCGCCGTGGACGCGAAGCGGCGTGTGGTCTCGATGGCGCGGCGCGTGCGCGTCGCCTGGCCGCAACCCTTGCCGAGCCTGCCGCACCAGCTGTTCGGGGCGGCCGATCAGCGGCTCGTCGCCGTCGATCCGACGAAGCTCTTCACCGCGGCGGCCGGCCAGCCCGCCACGAGCCGTCCGATCCCAGGCGGCGAGGTCGCCGCGACGCGCTGGGGCGATCTGATCGCCGTGGCGAGCGATTCGGGCGTGCTCCTCATCGATCCGCTCGGCCGGCGCGAGCCAGCCTTCGTGCCTCTGAGCGATCACCCCCGCGCGGTCGCCTTCTCGCCCTCGGGCCACCGCGTCTACGTGGCGCGCCGCGCCGAGCCGGGACTCGCGGCGATCGACCGCTATGAGCACGACGAAATCGACGGGATCGCGCTGCCGATGCCGGCGGCCGGCTTGCGCCTCGACCCCCTGGGCCGGTGGTTGCTGGCGCGGCCCACGACGGGAGACTCGCTTTGGGTGGTCGATCTGCCGGTGAAACGGCTGGTTGGCGCCGTGGCGAGCGCGTGGCGGCTCGACTTGCCGGCGATCGGGCCAGACGGCTCGGTCCTCGTGCGTCAGGGTGACGACATCGTGGCATACCGCCCTGATACGCTGGTCGAGACGGGCCGCGTGAAGGGGGCCGCGCCGGACCTCTGGACGCTCACCGCCTGGCGGCCGCGGGGCGGCTACCGCGGCGCGTTGGCGGACGCGCAGGCGCCTGCGGCGCCGCCCGTCGGCGCCGCCGCCACCGCAGATACCGCCGGATCCGAGGGGCCGATGTACGTGCAGGTGTCGACCTCGCAAAACGAAGCGTGGTCGTCCGAGATGGCGCAGCAGCTTGACCGCGCCGGTCTCGCGGCGCGCGTGCTCACGCCCAAGGGGCCGGACGATGGGTATCGCGTCGTGCTCGGCCCTTACGCCACCCGAGCCCAAGCGGAGGCGATCGGCCGCAAGCTCGGACGCCCCTTCTGGATCTATCAGCCGAGCAGCCCGTGACCGTCCGCGCGTTGCCCCGCTCGCGGCTCGACGCCCTTGTGCCCTCGCTCGTCGCCGAGCAAGCGCTCGTGGCGCTCGTGCCGGCCACCGGCGACTGGAAGTGGGCGGCGGCGGCGGCCTGGGACGTCGCGCGCGCCGCGACCGCGGGTGACCGCCGCGTGGCGCTCGTGGACCTCTGGCTCGAGGCGCCCCGGCTGCACGACGTGGTGCATCTCGCCCCCACCGAGGGGATCGTCGACGCCTTCGAGTACGATGTCTCCCTGACCAAGGCCGCGCACGAGATCGAGCACGTGTTCTTCATCCCGGCGGGGACGGCGACCGCGCACGCGAGCGACTTGTTCACGAGCCCGCGATGGCGGCGGCTGCACGGTGGCTTTCGGGTCGAGGGGGCCTTACTGCTGCTTTACCTGTCGGCGGGCGCGCTGGCGCGCCTCTCCGCGGTCCCCGACGGGCTGATCGTGCTGTCGCCCGACGGGTACGAACCGGAGTCGTCGATCGGCCAGGGGATTACCGCGGCGATGGAGCGCGGCATCCCGCTCTTGGGCGTCGTGCGCGAGCGCTGGACGCCGGTGGCGACGCGTGCGCCCGAGCCCGGCGCGCGGGTGTCGGCGGCCGCGTCACCGCGGCCACGGCGTCGGGCCCGGCCCGTGGTCGTAGTGCTCACGCTCGCGGCCAGCGCGGCGGGGGGGTGGGCGTTGTGGGCCCGCGGCGCCGAGCACCTGCCGTGGGCGCTCGGGGCGCCCCCGCTGCGTCGCGCCGCCCCGCCGACTCCCACCGCCGCTCCCACCCACTCCCTCACCCCACCACCCCGCCCCACCGCGCACATCGCGCCGCCACCGCGCCGCGATTCGCTGCCCTGGACGATCCAGTTCGCGGCGTACGCGCGGCTCGACAAGGCGCTGGCGCTAGGCGACCGCCTGGCCGCGGGTGGGCTCCCGGCGTTCGTGACGCCGGTCGCCAACGAGGACCGCCGCCCCACGGTGTGGTATCGCGTGCTGGCGGGCGCCTATCCGACTCGCGACTCGGCCCTCGCCGCACGCGCCCGGGTGTGGCGGCGCGGCCTCGCCGCCCGCGGCCAGGGGGCGGCGCTGCGTGCCCCGTACGCGCTCGCGCTCAGCGGGGCGGCGAGCCCGCCGGACAGCCTCCGCGCGCGCGGCGTCCCGGCCGTGCCCTGGGGCGCGGCCGGCCAGTTGGTCGTGGGCGCGTTCGAGAGCCCCGAACAAGCCACGCTCACCGAGGCGCGGCTCAAGCGCGCCGGCATCGCGGCCACTCTCGTCACCCGAATGGGGACGCCACCATGAGACTGACCCGACTGGAACTGGCGGGCTTCAAGTCGTTCGCGGGGACCGTCGAGTTGCCGTTCGAGATGGGCGTCACGGCCATCGTGGGTCCCAACGGCTGCGGCAAGTCCAACATCTCCGACGCCGTGCGGTGGGTGCTCGGGGAGCAGTCGCCGCGGTTGTTGCGCGGGGGAAAGATGGAAGACGTGATCTTCCAAGGCTCGACCGGACGGCGGCCGGTCAACGTCGCCGAGGTGTCGCTCGTGTTCGACAACGCCGACCGCACGCTGCCGCTCGCCTATCAGGAGGTCGTGGTCACGCGGCGGCTGTCGCGCTCCGGCCAGAGCGAGTATCTGCTCAACCGCTCGCCGGTGCGGCTGCGCGACATCCAGGACCTGTTGCGCGGCACGGGGCTTGGGGCGGATGCGGCCGTCGTGATGGAAGCCCGGATGATCGAAGCGCTCCTCTCGGAGAAGGCGGAAGAGCGCCGCGCGCTGTTCGAGGAGGCGGCGGGGATCGGCCTGTACCGCGACCGCAAGAAGAGCACGGAGCGGCGGCTCGAGGAGACCGGGGCAGATCTCGCGCGGCTCGAGGACTTGATCAGCGAGGTGCAAACGCAGGTCCGCAGCCTGGCCCGCCAGCGCGGCAAGGCCGAGCGCTACGGGAAAATGATCGACGAGCGGTTCGGGATCGCGCTCACCCTGGTGCGGCGCGAGCTCGAGGATTTCGACCTCGCGCTCGGGGCCCTCGGCAAGCGGGGAACCGACCTGGCCGCCGCCCTCCCCGGGGCGCGCGCGCGCCTGGGTGACGCGGAGCGCGCGCGCGAGGCGCGCGTGCAGGCCCGCCACACGGCCGAGGCGCGGCGCACCGAGGTGGAGCGGCGGCTCAGCGACGCGAAGCTCGAGGTGGGGCGGCTGGAAGGCGATCTCGCCCTGGCCGCCGAGCGCCTCCACAACGCCGGGCAGCGGCGCGCCAAGGCAGGCCAGGACCGGGGCGTCGCCGAGACCCGCGCGACCCGCGCCGAACGCGAGCACGCGGCCGCGACGGCGGAGTGCGCCGCGGCCGAGCGGGATCTCGCGGGCGTCGAGCGCGAGCTCGCGAGCCGCACCGCGCTCGAGCAGGGCGTGCGGGAGCGCCTCCTCGCCCAACGGGCCGCGGTGCGCGCGCTCGAGGAGGAGCTGCAGCGCCAAGCGGAAGGCTTCCGGGCACTCGAGGGGGAGCGGGCGGCCCTCGAGCGCGAGCGGGCGGAACTGCGCGAGCAGCTGGCCCAAGCGGCGACCGAACGCTCGAGCCGCGACGCCACCGAGCGCGCCGCGCTCGGGGAGGCGAGCTCGCGGGCGGCCCGCGCGGTGGCGCAGGCGCGCGCCGCCGCCCAGGCGGCGGAGGCGGTGGAGGAGATGCGTCGCCGCGTCGCGCGGTGGAAAGAACAGGAGACCCGCGCCCGCGCCGTGCGGCGGCAAGCCGAGGAAGCGCTGGCCCAGGTGACGGCGCGGCGTGACGCGCTCGCCGAGCTCGAGCGCCAGCGGGTCGGGCTCGCCCCGGCGGCCCAGGCGCTCCTCAAGGCGAAGGCGCAGTTCGGGGACGCCGTGATCGGCCCGCTCGCGGACTTCGTACGGACCACCCGGGGGGACGCGGCGTTGGCGGAACAGCTGCTCGGCGACTGGCTGCACGCGGTGCTGGTGCGGGACGCCGCGGCGGTGGACGCGATCCGGCGCTGGCACGAGACGGCCGAGCCCGGCCCCCTCGTGCTCCTGCCGAGCGTTCCCGGGCCGCGCCTCGCGGCGGACGGCGCGCCGCTCGCCGATGCCCTGCGCGGGGACGGTCCCGCCGCCGCCTGGGTGCGGGCCTTGCTCGCCGGGCACGAGGTGCTCGCGGCGGGACGCGCGCTGCGCCGGGCAAACGGCGCGGTCTTCCTCGCTGGTGCGACGCCCGGCGGGCCGCTGCAGCGTCGCGCTGAGCTCGCCGGGCTCGAGCAGGAGGTGCGGGACGCGGAGGACGGCCGGGCGCGGGCGACAGGGGCGCTGGAACAGACCCTCGCCGAGCTCGCCCGGGCCGAGGCGGAGTTCGCCCAAGCGACGACCGCCGCGGAGCGCGCGCGTCACGAGGAGCTCGACGCGGGCGCCGCGCAGGGGGATGCGGAGCGGGCGGCGGCGCATGCACAGCGCGTGGCGGCCGAAGCGGCCGCCGCGGTCGAGCGGCTGTCCGGGCGGCTCGCGGAAGTGGAAGCCCGTCTGGCCGCGCTCGCCGCCGAGCTGGAGCGGGACGAAGTCGAGCGAGTGCGGCGCGACGAGCGGCTCGGCGCCGAGCGGGCGCGCCTCACGGAGCTCGAGGCGCAGCAGGAGGCGGCCCGCGAGCAGCGGGTCCAGTGGCAAGTGGATGCGGCCCAGGTGGAGGCGCGCCTCACAGCGGCCCGCGAGCGCGCCGGGCGCGCCGCGACCGATGCGGAGGAAGCGCGCCGCCAGGCCGCGGCCCTGAGCGATGAGATGGCCGCGATCGACCACGACACGGCGACCCTGGCGGCGCAGCGGGTGCAGTGGGAGGACGCGCTGCAGGAGCGGCAGCTCGCGCTCGGCGCGCTCGGGTCCGCGGCGGCCGCCGCCGCGGCCGAGGTACAGGAGGCCGACGCCCACCTGGCGCAGGCCGAGGCGGCGCTCGCCGAGGTCCGCACCGCCCTGGACGCGCTCGGGGCGGAGGAGCACAAGCTCGAGCTCGAGCGCACGGAGATCCAAGGCCGCAAGCGGGGGCTCGCCGAGCGGGTGGAGGCCGAGTGGCGCAAGCCCCTCGACCGGTTGCTCGCCGACGCCCCCGAAGTCGCGGGCGACCTGGAGTGGCTGCGCCAGGAAAACGCGCGGCTGCGCGACGCGATCGACGCCGTGGGCCCCGTGAACGCCCTCGCCGTGGAGGAGCACGCCGAGGAGGGGAAGCGCCTCGAGTTCCTGATGACTCAGCGCGACGACCTCGTGGCCGCCCGCCAATCGCTCGAACAAGCGGCGCGCGAGATCGACCAGACGGCCAAGGCGATGTTCCTCGAGTCGTTCGGCAAGGTGCGCGACAACTTCCGCAGCGTGTTTCAGACGTTGTTTGGCGGTGGCGAGTGCGACGTGCGGCTCGCGAGCGAGGACGAGCCGCTCGAAAGCGAGATCGAGATCCACGCCGCGCCGCGGGGCAAGCGGACCCAGCGGATCCACTTGCTCTCCTCGGGCGAGCGCACCCTGGTCGCGGTCTCGCTCTTGTTCGCGATCTTCCTCACGAAGCCCAGCCCATTCTGCCTGCTCGACGAAGTAGATGCGCCGCTCGACGACGCGAACGTGGGTCGCTACGTGCGGCTGCTCGCCGAGTTCAAGGACCAGACCCAGTTCATCGTCATCACCCACAACCCGCGCACCATGCAGGCGGCCGACGCGGTGTACGGCGTGACCATGCAGGAGCCCGGGGTCTCGACCATCGTGGGCGTGCGGCTGGGCCAGATGGAGCCGGTCTAAGCCGCGCGCGCCGGTGCTCGCGCCGTCCCGCCCGGCGGGCCGGTGGGCCGGCGCGTCCCTGTACAAGTGGGTGGCACGGCGAGTAATTCATCCAGACGATCGTCTCCCGGGGAAGGACTCGATAACGGCATGGAATTGGTCACCGTCGGAACGGGCACCGTCGCCCCGTCGGCGAGCCGGACCGCGGCGTGTCACTGGGTGAGCCGCGGCAACCTGAAGATCCTGCTCGACTGCGGTGCGGGCGCGCTCCACCGCCTGGCGCAGTTCGGCCTCCCCTGGCAGGACGTGACGCACGTCATCCTCTCGCACTTCCACCCCGATCACTGGGGCGAGCTGCCGATGCTGGTGTACGCCCTGCGCTACACCACGGTGCCGGCGCGGCGCGATCCCCTCGTGATCCTCGGGCCTCCGGGCGTCGTCCGGCTGATCAAGGCGCTGGCCGAGGGGTATGGTCCGTGGCTGTTGGATCCGGGGTTCCCCATCGGCATCCTCGACGTGCGCGAAGGGGAGCCGTTCCCGCTCGACGCGGACGTCAATCTCGAGACGTTCCCGGTGCCACACACCACGGAGAGCGTGGCGCTGTCCCTCACGGCCCCCGAGGGGCGGCTCGTGTACACCGGGGACACCGGTCCTTCGAGTGAGTTGGCGCGCTGGGCGGCGGGGACCGACGTGCTGCTGGCCGAGTGCTCGCTTCCGGCGGATCAGGCGCTCGATATCCATTTGACCCCCGAGCAGGCGGGCGAGCTGGCGCGCGATGCGGGGGCGGGGCGGCTCGTCTTGACGCACTTCTATCCGCCGGTAGAGACTTCGGACCCGGCGCGCGTGGCCGGGGCGCGGTTCGCCGGACCGATCGCCGCGGCGCGGGACGGCGACCGCTTCACCATTGGAGGGCAGGTGCAGTGCTGATCGTCATGCGACACGGAGCGACCGACGCGGAAGTGCGGCGCGTCATCGCCGTCATCGAGGAACTGGGCTACAAGGCCAAGCCGATGCCGGGCGCGCAACGCACCGCCGTCGGGTTGGTGGGCAACGACGGTCGCGTCGACGCGTCGCGCCTCGAGGGGCTGCCCGGCGTGCAGGACGTGATCCACGTCTCTCGGCCGTACAAGCAGGTGAGCCGGGAATGGCAGACCGAGAACACGGTGGTGCGCCTGCCGGGGGGCGTCACAGTGGGGGGCACCGACATCGTAGTCATTGCCGGGCCTTGCTCAGTCGAGAACGAGCGCCAGATCATCGACGCCGCCCGGCTGGTCAAGGACGCGGGCGCGGTGGTGCTGCGCGGCGGCGCTTGGAAGCCGCGGAGCTCTCCGTACTCGTTCCAGGGGCTGGGCCGGCCGGGGCTGCAGCTGCTTGCCCGGGCGCGCGAGGAAACGGGGCTCCTCGTCTGCACCGAGGCCATGGACCCCGAAGGCGTGGGCTACGTGGCCGAGGTGGCCGACATCATCCAGATCGGCGCCCGCAACATGCAGAACTTCTCCCTCCTCAAGGCCGCCGGCCGGGCCCACAAGCCGGTGCTCCTGAAGCGCGGTCTGGCCGCCACCATCGAGGAGTTGTTGCTCTCCGCCGAGTATCTGCTCGCCGAAGGGAACCACGACGTGATTCTGTGTGAGCGCGGCATCCGCGGGTTCGACACGGCCACCCGCAACGTGTTCGACCTCACCGCGATTCCGCTGGTGCACAAATTGTCGCACCTGCCGATCATCGCCGACCCGTCACACGGCACCGGTCTGCGGGACAAGGTGATCCCGATGGCGCGCGCCGCCGTGGCGGCCGGCGCGGACGGGATCATGATCGAGGTGCACCCCAACCCGGAGGAGGCGCTGTCGGATGGGGCGCAGACCCTGTTCCCCGACCAGTTCGCGCAGCTGATGCGCGAGGTGCGGGTGATTGCGGACGTCATCGGGCGGCGGGTCGCCGAGCCGGCGTCCGTGGGGGCGTGACGGGCCCGACGGCGCGGCGCTGGCGCGTCGCCGTCCGACCGCTCGGCGTGGCGGCCCTGTGCACTGCCCTTCCCGCCCGCCCCACTACGCCGGATCCCTGGCCGGTGCTGGACCACGCGAGCGCCACCTATCAGACGATCGCGACGCTGGCCGCCGACTTCGTGCAGGTCGTTGTGAATCCGATGGTCGGAGTCTCTGACACCACCCGCGGCCGCCTCTACCAACGGCGGCCAGGTCGCTTCGCGATGCGGTTCGCCGAGCCCAAGGGCGATCGCATCGTCGCCGACGGCCGCTACCTCTGGCTGTACACACCGAGCACGACCCCCGGCCAGGTCATCCGCTCCCGCATTCCCGAGTCGGGCACGACCGGCCCGAACCTGATCGGGCAGTTCGTCGAGCGGCCGCGCGAGCGTTACTCGGCGCGCTACGTGCGCGCCGATTCGCTACCCGACGGCGTCGTGGATGTGGTGGCGCTACAACCCAAGGCGAACGACCAGCCCTATCGAGAGGCGACGCTCTCGGTGGGACGGGCGGACGGCCTGGTGCGCCGGCTCGAGATCGCCGAGACCTCGGGGCAGATGCGCACCGTGCTGCTGCGGAACCTCACGGTGACCGGCCGCGTGCCGAGCCGCGAGTTCACGTTTTCGCCTCCGGGCGGAG
>DATBCS010000102.1:0-3301 GCA_036270315.1 Gemmatimonadales bacterium | reverse complement strand
CTCGGGGTGGTGAGCCGTAATTCCGAAGGCGTGGTCGAGGGGCGATTGGCCCACGGGGTCCACACCGCGCGACGCCGGCGGTGACGGCGGCGCCGGGGCGGGCGGGGGCGGCCGGGGAGGCGGGGGTGGCTCGGGCGCCTCGAGAGCCTGCGCCCGCGGCTGGCCCGCCAGGATGCGCCGCAAGAAGGTCGGCAGCGATTCGCCGCTGGTCCACGCGGGGGCGTGCTTGCCGCCCGGCGAGAGAGCCTGCACCCGGGCCCGCAGGCGAGCATCGCCCGGCCGCTCGGCCAGGAGCGCCTGATACACGCGGAGCGCGTCCTCCTGGTGCCCCTGTCGCATATACAGTTCCGCCATCGTTTCCGTGAGCACCGGCTCGGCTTGCGACAGCGCCGTCGTATCGGCCGCGCCGTCGTCATCGGACAGCGCAACCGCGGCGGGCGGGGGCGCAGGGGGCGGTGGGGGTGGGGGTGGCGACGCCCACTCGGCGCGTGGGGACGGCGCCGCCACGTGCGCCGGGGTCACGTCGTCCGGCATGATGAGTGGCAGGTCGATCGTTCCGATATCTTCCTCCGGCTCGGCCGCCTCGGGGGCCGGTGGGGGCGCGATGCTTTCGTACTGGGTGTGCGCCAGCCCTTCGACGATCAGGTTTTGCGGCTTCAGCTCGATCTCTTCGTGCACCTCGAGCCCGTCGGCGCGCGCCGACCCGTGAGCCGCGGTGTTGAAATCGATCGTGCCGTCGAACGTCTCGAGGTCCTGCGGCGAGCCGATCGCCTTGAGTTCCGGGTTCTCCCGCTCCTCGGACTCGTGTTCCACCACGAAATCGGGTTTCGGGAGCGGCGCCGTCTTCGCTTCGGGGACGAGCCGGGCGACGGGTGGCGGAGGCGACGCGGCGGCCGATCGCGCCGGGGCGCCGGGCCGCGCCGGGGCCCCACCGGGCGCGGCGGGGGCGTTGGGCCCAGGGCGCGCGGGCGCCCGGACCGTGGTCGCTGCGGCGGCCGCGGGCGCGCCCGCAGCCCGTGGTGCCCCGGGCGGCGAGAGCGGCACGACCGTCTTGGCGTTAGGCGCCTGGGCCGCCCTGCCTCGAGCCCGAGCCAGGGCCTCGGCGGCGTCGCCGTTCATCGGGTCGGCGTTGAGTAAGCGGCTGAGCCACTCCACGGTTTCGTCGTGGCGCCCGCCGCGCTCGGCGATTTCGGCGAGCATCTTCAATCCCAGCACGTTCTCAGGATCGAGCCCCAGCACCTTCTGAAACACCTCGGCCGCGCCCGCGTCATTTTTCCGATCGATCAGGCAGCGGCCGTACACGATGTGCGCGCTCACGTAGTCGGGATGGCGCTCGAGCCCGGCCTGGCACAGCTCGATGGCCCTATCTAGTTCGCCTGCTTTGCGATAAGCGTCGGCCAGGGGCGCGAAATTCCGGCCCTTGGGGTTCTCGGCCCAGCGTTTTTCGAGCTTCTCTATTTCGCTGGTGTACACGGCCTAAGTGGTTGGGAGGATTGGACAACGAAGATAGTGTTCGCGCGGCCGCGCTGTCAATCGGAAACCGTTGCCGTCGCTTGAGTTTGCCCGTTGGCGCCCTTAGACTTATGCCCGCTCCAGCCCCCCGGTATCCGGACGGTCACCATGCTGCGCACTCTGCGCTCCAACACGAAGTACATCGCTCTGTTCGGCGTCACGATCCCGTTTGTGTTGTGGCTGGCGACGAGCCAGGTGCAAACCGTGCTGGGCGGTGACACGAACGTGGTGCTCAAGGTGGACGGCGACGGCGTGCGGGTGCAGGAATTCCAGGCCGACTACCAGGCTGCACTCGACCAGTACCGCCGCCAGCAGGGTGGCGGCCGGCTGACGCGGGAGGACGAGCAGCAGGTGCAGGACCAGGTGGCCGAACAGCTGATCAGCAAGAAGTTATTGGAGCGGGCCGAGCGGCGCCTCGGCATCACGGTCTCCGACGACGAGATCATCGAGGCCGCCCGCAGCTCGCCGCCCCCCCAGATCTTCCAGCAGATCATCCAGGACGCCACGTTCCAGACCAACGGGCAGTTCGATATCACGAAATGGCAGCGCTACTTGAATAGCGCCCCGGCGGAATTCACCGCCGAGATCGAGGCGTTGTACCGCGAGTTCCTCCCCCAGCAAAAGCTGCAGGCGTATCTCACCGCCGATCTCTACCTGTCCGACGCCCAGCTGTGGCGGGTGTGGCGCGACCAGCACGAGGCGGTGACGGTGGCGCTCGTGGCGGTGCGGCCCGAGGACATCCCCGACTCGCTCGCGCCGGTGTCTGAAGCGGAGCTCGAGCGGTATTACGCGGCACACCAGCAAGATTTCACCCGCCGGGCCAGCGCGTGGGTGAGCTTTGTGGCGCAGCCCCGCGTTCCCGACGCGGCCGATACGGCGGCGGCGCTCGCCAGGGCGCGGCGGCTGCGCGCCGAGATCGCGAGCGGGAAGGCGAAGTTCGCGGACGTGGCGAAGAAGGAGTCAGCCGACTCGGGCTCCGGGGCGCAGGGCGGCGATCTCGGCTGGATCAAGCGCAGCGGCGCAGGCTACGACCCGCGCTTCGTGGTGGCGCTGGTCCGCTTGAAGCCGGGCCAGCTGAGCGAGCCCGTACTGACCGACTTCGGGCTGCACCTGATCCACCTCGACGCGGCGCAGGGCGACTCGCTGCACGCGCGCCACATCCTCATCCCGATCGCGCTGCAGGGCAAGCATCTCGATCAGGTCGACGCGCGCACCGACACGCTCGACAAGATCGCTGCCGAGCAGACGGATCCGAGCCGGTTGGACAGCGCGGCGCGCGCGCTCAACCTGCCGCTGGCGCGCCGGGCCGCGCCCCTGTCCCAGGGAGAGCGGCTGACGCTCGGCAAGTACGTGATCCCGGACGTGAGCGTGTGGGCATTCGAAGCGCGGCCGGGCGAGACGAGCCCGGTGATCGAGGGCGAGCGGGCGAGCTACGTGTTTCGGCTGGACACGCTCGGCGCGGCCGAGGTGCCGCCGCTGGCGCGCATCCGCGATCGCGTGCTCGCCGCCGCGCGGGCCGAGCGCAAGAAGGCGGTGGCGCGCGAGCGCGCCGCCCCGATGGCCCGGGCGCTCGCGGCCGCGAGCGACATCCTCGCGGCAGGCCGGGCCCGGGGGTTCCCGGTGGAGCAGGTGGGACCGTTCACGCGCGTCGCGCCGCCGCCGGCGCTGGCGCGCGAGCCGTACGTGCTCGGCGCCGCCTTCGGGCTCCGACCCGGCGAGCAGACGGGCCTCTTGTCAGGGGAGACGGGCTCCTACCTGCTGCAGGGCATCAGCCACGTGCCCGCCGACT
>DATBCS010000101.1:0-13783 GCA_036270315.1 Gemmatimonadales bacterium | reverse complement strand
CGACCGGGAGGTCCTCGACCGGCACGCCCACCGGTCCGCAGCGATCGCAGTAGATGATGGGGATCGGCGGGCCCCAATACCGCTGGCGCGAGATGCACCAGTCATGCAGTCGGTATTGGACCTTGGGGGCGCCGAGACCTCGCGTCTCGAGCCAAGCGACGATCCCTTGTTGCGCTTCGCGGCAGGGGAGTCCGTCGAACCGGCCGGAGTTCATCAGCACCCCGTCCGGGGACACGCTGGGGAGCGGTGCGTCGCTCCGCACCACCTGGCGGATCGGGAGCCGGAAGCTCGTGGCGAACTCGTAATCGCGCCGGTCGTGCGCCGGCACCGCCATGATGGCGCCGCTGCCGTACTCCATCAGCACGTAGTCCGCGATCCAGATGGGAATCGCTTCCCCGGTGGCCGGGTTCCGCGCGTAGGAGCCGAGGAACACGCCGGTCTTCGTCTTGTCGCCGACGCGGCGAGACACAAGGTCTTTGGCCGCCACCTCGCGCCGGTACGCACTCACCGCGCGGCGCTGCTCCTCGGCGGTGAGCTGGTCCACGAGGGGATGCTCGGGTGCGAGCACCAGGTACGTCGCGCCGAACACCGTGTCCGGGCGCGTGGTGAACACAGTGATGCGCGCGCCGGCGGGCGTCTCGAACACCAGCTCGGCGCCGTCGCTCCGCCCGATCCAGTTGCGCTGCAGCGTCCGAGTCGAGTCCGACCAGTCGAGCCGGTCGAGGTTGGCGAGCAACCGGTCGGCATAACGCGTGATGGCGAAGAACCACTGCTCGAGGACGCGCTGCTCGACCTTCGTGTCGGGGTGACGCTCGCAGTAGCCGTTGATCACCTGCTCGTTGGCAACGACGCTCATGTCCTTGGGACACCAGTTCACCGCCGCCTTCTTGCGGAGGGCGAGGCCCGCCTGGAACAGCTGCAGGAAGATCCACTGAGTCCACTTGTAGTAGCGGGGATCCGTGGTCGAGAGCTCGTGGCGCCAGTCGAACATCCCCCCGAAGCGGCGCAGCTGCCGGCGGAAGGTGTCGATGTTGCGGGGGATCAGCTTCGCGGGATGGGTGCCCACCGCTAGGGCGTAGTTCTCCGAGTGGATTCCGAAGGCATCGAACCCGATCGGCTCGAACACGTCGTGGCCCTGCAGCCGTTTGAAGCGCCCGTAGATGTCCGCGCCGGTGAAGGCGAACATGTTCCCCACGTGCAGCCCCTCGGCCGAGGGGTAGGGGAACATCATGAGGTTGTAGAAGGGCTGGCGCGGGCGGTCGACATCGGGCTCGTTGGTGTGCTCGCGGGCCCAGCGCTCCTGCCATTTGGCCTCGACAGCCTGCGGGTCGTAGGGCGGAACGGGCGACATAAGTGTCTGAAATTACACAGACTTGCTCCCCCACGAAACCCGGCGTACCTTGCGCCACGACTCCATGGCCTCGACCCTCAGGGACCTGCTGCGGCGCTACACCTTCTGGGCCGGCGGGGTCGCGCTCGTCGCCGTGTTGGTGCTCGCGTCGCTTGCCGGCCGGGCGGCGACGGGTGCGCTCGAGCGTCTTGCCGATCAGCGCGGCGTCGAGGTGGCGGGTCGCGCCGCGGCGCTGGTCACGACCTATGTCCGCGAGCGCCACGGGGAAGCCGACCGGCTCGCGGCCCACCCCGCCGTGATCCGTGCGGCCCTCGACGCGGGGAACGCCGTCATCGCCCGCCGGCTCGACAGGCTGGCGCCCCCGGAGCTTGACCGGCTGTTCGCCGCGTCCCGACAGCTCGGCGGCGACCCCGACCTCGCCCGCTACCTGCAGGGCTATCCCGGGCACTCGGACTTTACCGCTCTCACGGTCACTGAGCGCCACGGGCTCGTCGTGACCGCCTCCGGCGCACCCGTCCGGTTCCGGCACGGAGACGACCCGCTGTGGCAGGCGGCGATCCGAAGCGGGGTGGCGGAAACCGAGCCCTCGCTCGACTCCGCCACGCGGGCGGTCACCGTGCGCTACACAGTGGCCCTCCGCCTCGCGGGGGGCGCCCGCCCCGTAGGCGCGCTCGAGGGCGTCTACCCGCTGGACCGTGTCGAGGGGCTGCTCTCCGGGATCGATCTCGGCGACAGCGCCTACCTGCAGCTGGTGGACAAGCGCGGGGATCTGTTGTACGGCCCTGCCCAAACGGAATTGCGCGCCGTGCCTCAGGACCAGGCACTGTACGATGCCGACGGGCCCGCGCGCGCGATCCTCCAAACCCCCCGCGGCCCCGAGCTCGTCGTCTCCGTCCCGGCCGCGCGGGGACGGTTCCCCGCGAACCCCGCGTACTACTGGGTGCTGTTCCGCGAGCCCACCAACCTCGCCTATGCCGCCGCGCGAGCGGTGCGGCGCTATGTGTGGCTGGGCGCCATCGCCTTGTTCGCGCTCGCCGTGGTCACGATGCTGTGGCTGGGGCGCTGGCTCAATCGCCGGGTCGCGGGGCCGGTCCAGACGGCAGGCGACGTCGCGGCCCGCGTCGCGAACGGGGACTTGACGGTCGTGGGCGGCACGACGGGGATCGTGAGCGAAGAGATCGGTGAACTGCTGTCGTCCGTGCAATCCATGGTCGTGGCGTTGCGTCGTCTGGTGGGCGCGATCCGGACGGCCGCGGACGAGGCGGCGGCCATGGCGACCGAGATCTCCGCCTCCACGCAGGAAATGAGCGCGTCGACCGAACAGATGTCCGCGACGTGCCAGGATCTGACCCGGCGCGCGGCGGAGCAAGCCCAGCTCGTGCGCGCCGCTGCAGACGACGCCACGAAGATCCTCGAGATCGCCACCATCCTGGCCGCCGGCGCCGAGGATTCGGTGCGGCGCAACACCACCGTGGCCGAGGTGGCGCGGCGGAACAAGCAGGTGCTGGATGACAGTACGGCGCAACTCGTGAAGCTCGCGGAAGAGGTGGACCGGGGCGTCGCGGAAGCGGACGCCCTGGCGCGCGCCTCCGCCGACATTCAGAAGCTCGTGGCGCAGGCCAAGGCGGTCGCCACGCAAACGAACATGCTCGCCCTCAACGCCGCCATCGAGGCGGCGCGCGCCGGGCCACAGGGCCGCGGCTTCGCCGTCGTGGCGGACGAAGTGCGAAAGCTCGCCTCGATCGCCGCCGCCGCGGCGACCGACACGGCCGACACGATGCGCGGCGTCCTCGCCCGGGTGCAGGCCACGCGCGATCGGCTGGCGCGGGTCGCCGAGGGTGCGGGCGTCGCCCGGGAAGCGGCGCAGACCGCGGCCCAGGGACTCGGCACGCTCGCCGCGGAGGCCCAGGCGAACGACGTGTGGAGCCGGGAGATCGCGAAAATGGCGGGCGAGATGCGGGCGCTAGTAGAGGAGATCAGCGCGCGACTCACCTCGGTGGCGCACGGCACCGAGACGCTGGTGGCCTCGGCCGAGGAGATCGCCGCCTCGAGCGAAGAGCAGAGCGCCTCGACCGAGGAGATCGCCTCGTCGGCGAACCAGCTGGCGGAGGCGTCCGACCGCCTCACGGGCGCGGTGAAGTTCTTCCGCCTGCTGGCCGACGAGGCCCCGCCGCCCGAACAGGAGGCGGCGGACTAGCTAGCTAAGCTAATCCCCGAAGTACGCCAGGCGCACGGCGAGCACGTCGGGCGCCCGCGCCAGTTGCTCCAAGAGCCCGTTGGTCGGCGCCTGATCCACGGTGATCGCCGCGAGGGCCTCGTTGCCCGGGGCCGCGCGTCGGGCCTGGTGGTAGCTCCCGATGTTGATCCCCGCCCCGCCGAGCAGCGTGCCCACGCGTCCGATCACGCCGGGCACGTCGCGGTTGCGGATCAGGAGCATCCACCCCTCCGGCGCCACATCCACATGATAGTCGTCGATGCGGATGACACGCCCGTGGCTGTTCCCCGCGAGCGCGCCCGCGACGCGGGCACGGCCACGCGGGGTTTCGAGCGACACGGCGACGGTGGTCTCGAATCCCGGCTCCGGCGCACCGGTGCGGCGGGCGTGGCGGATGCCGCGCTCCTCGGCGAGGAGGAGCGCGTTCACGAGGCTCACCGGCTCGACACTCAGCGCCGCCAACAGCCCTTCGATGGCCGCCATCAGCACGGGCCGCGGCGCCGCCTCCTCCTTGCCGCCGTAGTCGACCTCGACGGCCGACACGGGCCCCTCGACGAGCGCGAGCGCGAGCCGCCCCAGGCGGCGCGACAAGTCCAGCAGCGGGCCGAGGCGGCGCAGGAGGTCGCCTGAAATGCCCGGCACGTTGATCGCGAAGGAGAGGTCGCCCGCGAGCAGCGCATCGCGCACTGCGGCGCAAATCTCCACGCTCACCCGCTCCTGCGCCTCGGCGGTCGACGCGGCGAGGTGCGGCGTGAGGATCACCCGCTCGAGCTTGCGCAGGGGCGCGTCCGCGGGCAGCGGCTCGACGGCAAACACATCAATCGCCGCGCCCCCGATGCGTTTCTCCCGAACCGCCTCCGCGAGCGCGGCCTCGTCCACGAGCTCCCCGCGCGCCGTGTTCACGAGCAGGGCGGTCGGCTTCATGAGCTTCAGCCGCTCGGCGTTGATGAGATGGTGCGTCTGCCCGGTATAGGCCACATGGAGCGTCACCACGTCGGCCTGCCCGAGCAGCTGATCGAGCGGCACCAGTTTCACCTGCAGCTCCAGCGCGCGCTCGGGGACGATGTACGGATCGTGCCCGACCACCTGCATGCCGAACGCACGCGCCAACTGGGCCACGTGCCCGCCGATCCGGCCTAGCCCCACGACGCCGATCGTCTTGCCGCGGAGCTCCCGCCCCTCGAACCGCTTCCGATCCCACTCCCCGCGCCGCATCGCCTCCGCCGCCCATGGGATGTGGCGCACCAGGGCGAGAAGCAGGCCCAGCGCGTGCTCGGCGGCGCTCACCGTGTTCGCTCCTGGGGCGTTCATCACCGCGATCCCGCGGCGCGTGGCGGCGTGCACGTCGATGTTGTCCACGCCCGTCCCGGCGCGCGCGATGACCCGGAGCTGGGGGGCGCGCGTGAGCAGGTCCGCGGTCACCTGCGTCTCGCTCCGCACCACGAGGGCCGCCGCGCCGCCGAGCGCGCGCTCCAGCGCGTCGCGCGGCTGCCCCGCGCAGTTCACGACCTCGAGCTCCGGCGTGCGCGCGAGCAAGGCGAGCCCCGCGTCCGCGACCCGTTCGGCGATCACGACGCGGTCTGTCACGGCACCAGTCCGGCAAGCAGGGCCAGCAACTCCTCCACCCCGCCCACGGTGTGGTCGCCCATGTGCCCGATGCGGATGGTCGAATCCTTGAGGGTGCCGTACCCGGCGCCGATCGTCCACCCCGCCTCCTGGAGCCCGCCGACGACCCGCTTGGCGCTCGTCCCGTCCGGCAGCCGGAGGCAGGATACGGTCCAGCTGCGTTGACCCCCGCGCGGCAGGTAGGCGACGCCGCGCTGCTCGCTCCACGCCTCTACGCGGCCGCGCATCGCGTCATGGCGGCGCCAGCGCGCTTCCACCCCGCCCTCCCGGTCGATCCGGCTGAGCTGCGTCTCGAGGGCGTACAGCAGGGAGATCGCCGGCGTATTCGTCGGCTGGTGCTTCGTCATGGCGTTCTGCAAGCTCACGAGATCGAAGTAGAGCCCGCGGTCGGGCAGGCTCTGCGCCCGCGCGAGCATCCGCTCCGACGCCACGCCCAGCGCGAGCCCTGGCGGCAGCGCGAGCGCCTTCTGCGAGCCGGTGAGGGCGAAGTCGAGTCCCCAACCGTCGGTCTCGACGGGCGAGCCGGCCAGCGAGGTCACGGCATCGACCAGGACCAGCACATCGTCGAACTCGTGGACGACGGCCGCCAGCGCCGCCACGTCTTGCAGCACGCCCGTCGACGACTCGGAGTGTACGAGCGTCACGGCGTCGACCGGCGTGCGCCGCAGGGCGTCGCGCAATACGTCGGGCTCGACGGCACAGCCGAGGGGCACGTCCAGCTGCACACACTCCTTGCCGCACGCGCGGACCAGCTTGGCGAACCGCTCGCTGAACGAGCCGTTCACGACCGACAGCGCGCGCCGGCGAACGCCGTTCCGTACCGCCAGCTCCATGAACCCGGTGGCCGACGTCGTGCCCACGAGGACGGGACGGGAGGTGCGGAACAGTCGAGCGAGTTGAGCTTCCATCCCCGCGAGCAGCTGCTCCATGGCACGCGAGCGGTGCCCGATCATCGGCCGCTGCATCGCGGCCAAGACTTCGGGATGGACGTCGGTGGGCCCGGGCAGGAAGAACCGCCCAAAGGCGGGCGGTGCGGCGGGAGCGGTCATGCGGTGGTGCGCACGAGCTCCTCGACCAGGCCTTCTTCCACCACCTCGTTGGTCTTCACGAGACGGACGCCTTCTTCTCCCCACTCTTTCAGCAGCTGTTCCGACGCCGGTCGGTCGATGCCCCGGACCGCGTCCGTCACGACGAACAACCGGGTGTGGGGGAGTCGCTCGAGCAGACCCTCGACGGCCGCTTTGTCGCATACGTCCGTCGCGACGCCGTACAGCACGATGTCCTCGGGCGCGAGCACCTCAAGCACGGCCATCACGTTCTCGTTCGTGAACACGTCGAAGCGCTGCTTGTGGAACAGAATATCGCCCCGGTGGGCCCGCACGCGCGCAGCGAGCGCGCGAGGGTCGGTCGCGGCGGGCCCCACCACCAGCGGATCCCGTAGCGCGGTTTCGGGGATCTTCTGCTGTCCCGAGGTGCCGCGCATGCAGTGCGGCGGGAAGGTGCGCGCCCAATCGGGGTGGTCGGAGATCTCCGGATCGCTGGGCGTGTGATCGTCGGCGCTCGCCACGATCGAGATCCCATGGCGGTGGGCGTAGTCGGTGAGGCGCTTCAGGTTGCCGACGAGCTGCTCCGCGTCAGGCACGTACAGCTTGCCCTTTGCGTTCATGAAGTCGAATTGGGTGTCGACGTCCCAGAAGACTACACGGGGCACAGCTGATTCCTCGCGACGTGGGGCCCCGGAATCTCGATGCGGGCGCTCCGGGATGTCAACCACGGGGACGGACACCAGCGGCCGTCACTGAACCCCCACCAGGACGATCCGCGCCGCCACCGGCAGGCGCAGGGCCCGCTCGCTCGCAGCCACCGCCGCGCGCAGGAGGGGTGGGAGCGTACGGCCGTCCAAGGACGCAAGCCCCAGGCGTCGGTGCGCGTCCAGCCCGTAGAACACCTCGTTCGGAGTAGCCAGCCAGCCGTAGCCGATGGCGATCACGCATTCAAACCGCACCGGGAGTGCCAGGCCCCGGTTTCGCGCCCAGGCTGCAAGCGTGTCGCTGTGGTCCCCGTCCGCTCCCGCGGCCCGAAACAGCGCCAGGACCTGCTCTGTTGCGCGGAGCGCCCTGGCCACCCGGGCCGCGGCGCTGTCCGGCGGGTCGAGCATCGACAGGGCCTCGAACTCCAGCCTCAGCCCGAGGGCGATACGCGACAGCATCGAGTCGTCCTCGAGCCGTCGGCCGAGCGTGACGACGGCGCGCACCAGGGAGTCGGCGCGGGCCCGGGCGTGGGCGTCGCGGGCGCGCCGCGCCGCGGCGAGC
The DNA here is from genome assembly GCA_036270315.1 of Gemmatimonadales bacterium. Lineage (GTDB taxonomy): Bacteria > Gemmatimonadota > Gemmatimonadetes > Gemmatimonadales > GWC2-71-9 > AG41. The sequence continues at coordinate 6,279 of DATBCS010000101.1, read as the reverse complement.
GTGGCGCGCGTCGTGAACAGCACGCGGCCGGCATCGAGGCCCCCGCGATACGCGTTCCCGGAGTCGACGGGCGGCACCGCAGCGGGGTCCCAAGGCAACGTGGCGGCGACGAGCACCCGGTCGACGACGGGCGATCGGGCGGTCGCGAGCCACGGGCCGCGCGCGGGCGAGCCACGCGGCGCCGTGTCGCCGAAGGCGAACGCCACGGGCGAGACGAGCGTGTCCCGCCACAACGTCCAGGCGACGAGCGCGCCATTCCCCCGGCCGTGGGGCCGCAGCGGCAAGGTGTCGCGGGGCGGGTGCGCGAGCACCGCCGGCCAGTCGATGCGGCGCAGCGAGTCGAGCGCCACCGCAGACTGCCACCGATTGACGGGGAACCGCGGCGGTGGCTGCTCCGGCCCCAGACGCAACGCGAGCACGAGCCCGACGACGCCGAGGGCGACGACGACCACGCCGCAGCCGAGCCCGGCGACGACGATCTTCTTGTGGGTGGACGGCTGCATGGCGCGCCTCGCGGATCGCAAGGCGCAATGTGTCAGAGCTTCAGGACGACCGCAATCTCGTCGCAGCAGTTCTGGCGGGGGCAGCGCGCGCAATCCGCCCACACTTTGAGCGGGAAGTGCTCTCGCTCCGCCAGCTCGAAGCCGAACTTCAGGAAGAACGTCGGCTTACGGGTCAGGGCGAGGACCTCGGCGAGGCCCACGGCGCGCGCCTCGGCCACCAGCGCAGTCAACAGGGTGTGCCCCACGCCCGTCCCCTGCCAGTCCGCCCTCACGGCGAGGCCTGCGACCTCGCTCAGCGCGCGCGAGTAGACCTTGAGCGACCCGCACCCCACGATGTCGCCGTCCGCCGCCTGCGCCACGACGTACTCCTTGATGTGCCGACACAAGTCGTAGTTGCTGCGCGGCAGCAAGTCGCCCGACGCGACGTAGGGAGCCATGAGGAGCTCGAGCTGCCCGGCGTCGGTGAGCGCCGCCGGCCGCACGAGCGGCGCGGGCGCCGACCGCACGAGGGTGAGGGGTCGGGCGCTCACGCCAGCACCGCGTCGAGGATGGTCACCGCCCGCTCAAGCTCCGGCCGGGCAACAATGAGGGGCGGAACGAGCCGGATCACGCTCGGCCCGGCGGTGGTGATGAGCAGGCCCAGCTCCCGCGCCGCAGTGACGTAGGGAGCGGCGGGCTCCGTGAGCTCGACGCCCCACATCAGGCCGCGCCCCCGCACCGCACCTACGCGCGAGCGACGCGCCGCCAGTTCCGCTAGCGCCGCGCTGAGCCACTCGCCCTTCGCGCGGACGGCGGCGAGGAAACTCGGCTCGGCGATCGTGCGCACCACGGCGAGGGCCGCGCTCGCGACGAGCGGCCCGCCACCGAAGGTCGTCGCGTGATCGCCCGGCTTCAACGCCGCCGCGATCGCGTCGGTGACGAGCACCGCGCCCATGGGCAGCCCGCCCGCGAGGGGCTTCGCGAGGGTCACGATGTCGGGCACGACGTCGTACTGTTCGTAGGCGAACAGCGTTCCGGTGCGCCCCAGCCCGCACTGCACTTCGTCGAAGATCAGCGCCACGCCCCGACCCGCGCACAACTCCCGCACGAAGGCGAGCCACTCCGGATCGAGCGGGCGTACGCCCCCCTCCCCTTGCACTGGCTCCACAATCACAGCCGCGGTACGCGACGCCGAGACGGCGTGATCCACGGCGGCCCAGTCTTCCCGCGGCACGACGCGCACACCGGGCACGAGCGGCTCGAATGGCCGGCGGTAGTCGGGCCGGTCGGTGGCGGCGAGCGACGCGAAGAGGCGGCCGTGGAAGGACCCCGTGAACGCCACGATATCGGTCTTGCCCGACCACTTGCGCGCAAACTTGAACGCCGCCTCGTTGGCCTCGGCGCCAGAGTTGCAGAAGAACACCCGATCTGCGAAGGAGCGCGCCACCAGCTCCTCCGCGAGGCGCTCCCCTGGAGCGGAGCGGTACAGATTCGAGACGTGGATGAGCCCGGTCGCGAGGGCCTCCTCGACGGCCTCGCGAACAGCGGGATGGCCGTAGCCGAGCGCGTTCACCGCGATCCCCGCGACGCAGTCGAGGTAGCGAGTGCCGTCGGCGGCGATCAGCTCGGCGCCCTCCCCCCGTACGAGCGGCGGGCCGACGCGAGCATAGACGCCGAGCAGGGCGGATTCCGCCGCGGCGGTCGCGAGGGTCACGCCGGCTGCGCCGCGGTGGCGAGGACGCGGGTGCCCGCCGCCGGTTGCCCGAGCACGCGCAGGTCGCCGATGCGCACGGCGCGCGTGCCGGCGTGGAGCGCCGCAGCCGCCGCGCGGAGCTTCACGGCCATGCCGCCCGTGACCGCGCCGAGCTCGATGAGCGGCTCGACGTCTCCCGCCTCGAGCGTCGGTTGCACGACACCATCCACCGCAACCCCGGCGACATCCGAGATGAACAGCAACTCCGCTGCGTGCAGCGCCCCTGCCACCGCCGCGGCGGCTTCGTCCGCGTTCACGTTGAGCGGGAGGCCGCCCGCCGGACCGGGCGCCATCGGCGCGATCACCGGCGTCAGACCCGCGAGCAGGAGGCTCTCGAGCAGGGAGGCGCGGACGGCCGCGATCTCGCCCACATGCCCGAGCCCGGCGTCAACCGGTCGCGCGGTGAGCAGGCCCCCGTCGACGCCCGACAGCCCCAAGGCGTCGAGCCGCGCCGCGCGCAGCGCCGCGACCACGAGGCGGTTCACTGGCCCCGCGAGGGCCAGCTCCACTACTTCGGCCACCGCGGGTGGCGTGACCCGTCGGCCGTCGTGCTTCTCGACCGGCAGCGCGAGGCGGCGCGACAACACGCTCACAGCCTGCCCTCCGCCGTGGACCACGACGACGGGCTCGAGTGGCTTGAGCGACTGGGCGCACGTCGCGAGCCACTCCGGCCGATCGAGCTCATTGCCGCCGATCTTGACGACCCGGATGATCAACATGCGAGGCCCAGCGTCTCCGGCAGCCCAAGCATCACGTTCATGTTCTGGATCGCCTGGCCAGCCGCCCCTTTGACCAAGTTGTCGATCGCAGCGATCACGGTAAGGCGAGGCCGCCGCACGTTCGCCACGGCGGCGACGCCGAGCGCCACGCGGTTCCGGTAGACGACGTCCTGCAACGACGGCAAGGCGCCGTGCATCACCTGCACGCACGGCTCGTCGGCGTACACCGTCTCGTAGATCCCCTCGGCCGTCGCCTGGTCAAGCACGCGGGTGAGCGGCACGTGGATGGTCTCGAGAATCCCGCGCTTCACCGGAAGCAGGTGCGGCGTGAACACGAGGTCCCCGGCGAAGCCCGTCTCCCGCACCAGCGTGGCCTGGAGCTCCGGGAGATGGCGGTGCGTGTTGCCAACGGCATAGGCGCGAAAGTCCTCCGCGACCTCGCCGAACAACAAGTCGCGGCGCGGAGTCCGGCCCGCCCCGGTGACGCCCGACGCGGCGTCGATCACGATTTCGCGCTCCGGATCGATCAAGGCCTGCTGGGCGAGCGGGATCAGCGCGAGCAGCGCCGCCGTGGGATAGCAGCCCGGGTTGGCGACCAGCGCCGCTGCGGCCACTCGCGGCCGGGTTACCTCGGTCAGCCCGTACACCGCCTCCGCCGACAACCGGAAGTCGGCGGACAGGTCGACCGCGCGCTTGCCGGCGGCGCGGGCTTCGCGCACGTAGGGCGCCGACACGCCGTGGGGCAGCGCCGACAACACGACCTCGGCGCGTGCGAGCGGCGCATCCTCCAGCTTCACGAGCCGCTGCCCCGCGACCACCTCACCCGCCGCCGACCGGGCGGTCGCAAAGGCGATCGAGGTCCCGGGGTGACCGGCGAGCAACCGCAGCAGCTCCTGCCCGACATACCCGGAGGCCCCCAGCACGCCTACCGGTACGGGTGAATTAATATTCATTGCGGCGGGAATTTATGCAGTCCGCCCGGGCCCGGCAAGGGCCCGCCGCTACTCGACGCGCTCGAGCCGCGGGTTCGGCCGGTAGCTGCGCCCCACCTTGGCGAGCGGCTTGCCTGCGACGCGCACCACGTCGGCGGTGAAGTCGAACCGCCCCTGAAACAGGCTGGAGCCGACCCCGTACATGTCCACCGGGACGCCCTCTTCTTCGAACTGCCGGATCTTCTCGACGGTGAACCCCCCCGACACCACGAGCTGCACGTGCTGGAACCCCTCGCCGTCCAGCGCCTGGCGCACGTTGCGGACGAGCTGCGGGTTCACGCCGGTGGGCTTGAAGGTCCCCATTTGCGGGATCACCGAGCGATCCACCAGGGTCTCGGCAGTGTCGATCCGCACGCCGTACAAGCGGTCACCCAGCGCGCGCGCCACCTGAAGCGCGGTCTTCACGCAGTCGTTCTCGAAATCAACCAGCGTGATGAGGTGCACGTCCGGGTCCATCAGGTCGGCGAACTTCTGCGACGCGCGCACCGTGTCGCCGCCGTAGGCGGCAATGAGGGCGTGCGGCACGGTGCCAATCCCCTCCGAGCCCCACCAGGAGGCTTGCGCGTCGGTCGATACGCCGATCGCGCCGGCGACGTGGGCGGCATAGCCGTCGCCGGTTTGGACCAGCCAGTGGTCGTGCCGCGCCGGGAAGAACATCACCTGCTTCGGCCGGGCCGCCTCGACGACCCGCCGCGTGTTGGTCCCGACCTTCGTGCGGCGGGCGAGCACGCCCAAGTACAGCGTCTCCAGGTGGGCGAACGCGTCGTACGGCCCCTCGATCAGCAACACCGTTTCCCACGGCTCGGTCTCGTCCCCGTCGTACAGCGCGTACACCTGGAGCTCGTCCCACTCGGCACTGCACAGCTTGAGGATCGCGATCGCCTCGTCGATCCCGCCGAGGAACGCGTGTGCCTTGCCGAACACTTGCATGGTGACGCGGGGGCGGTGCCTATCCTTGAGGAGCAACTCGCGGGTGCGGACGAAGTACTTGTCCGAATAGTAGCCCTCGCGCATCCTCTCGACGGGGAGGTGGAAGATCGCCGGATCGAGGCGCTGCTTGCGGGCCATCGTGGAAGATAGGGCGCTCAGCGCACGCTGGGCCAGGCGAACGTCGCGACGAGCGTGTCCCCGCCCGTCAGGGCGAGCCGGCGGGCGACATTGTCGAGCCGACCGCAGCGGATCCGCGCCGGCGTGGCCGCGCCAGGGGCGAGCAGCCGCAGGCACACGACCTCGGCATCCACGGCGAGCGCGCTGTCGTGGCCCGAGCGAGGCGGTTCGGGCCGCTCGAGCGTCACGTCGAATTCGGATCGCGCGCCACCCAAGGCGAAGCTCACGCGCCTCCCCGCCGCCTCGGGCACGAGGTCGAGGACGCGGGGGCTGCTCGCGGTGTCGCCGCGCACCAGCGTTAGGCGCACCGTCACGCGCCGCGGCGGGACGACGGCCGCGACGGTGAGGGCGACGGCGCTGTCCACCACGGTCACCTCTTCGCTCGCCCGCGTCTCCCCCGCGGCGAACTCGCGGTCCACGGTGAGCTCGACCCAGAGGTCGCGGTGCTGGGCCACGCCCGCCGACCCGAAGGGGTAGAGCCGCGCCGTCCCACCCCACGCGATGCGCGTCCAGCGGCGATAGCTGTCTTCTTCCCAGAGCGGCAGGCCGCGCCGCGAGCGGCCCGACGGGCGCCGGCTGAAGAACACGCCCGCAACGTTCACGGTGTCCGGCTCGGGCAGGGTGGCGAGCAATCCCTCGAGCGTCGCCGGCTCGGTGTGGAGCGACAGCCGCAGTGCAGTCTCCGGTGGCCCGCTCACGACGGCCGTCGCGAGCAGCCGCGGCTCGGGGCTGTGGCCCTCAAGCACCCGTAGCCGATACGTGACGCGGTAATTCGGCGCCTGGGGAGGCGAAGCCGCGCCAGCGAGCGCCGCGGCCGCGACGATGAGGCTACGGCGCCACGAACGTGGCACGCGTGGCCTCGAGCGCGCCCGACCCCGCTCCGCTCCACCGCTCGGCCGCGAACCATCCGGCCGCAGCGCCGGCGGCCAGGCTGATCCCCATCCACAGGGCGAGCGTGCGACCGCGTAGCCGCGGGCGTGGGGTGGAGCGGGCGTGCGGGTAGCCCGCGGAGCGCGCGAACGCGACCCGCATTTCCAGGTGACTCACGCGCGCTTCGGCGCAATGCCGGCACCCGGCGAGATGGCGCGCCAGGGCGGCGCGCTCGGGGAGGCTCAGCTCCCCGTCCAGCTCCAGGTCCAGCTGTCGCACCCACTCCTCGTGCATCAGGGCATCTCCTCGCGCACCCGGTAGCGCAGCACCCGCCGTTGCATCAAGCGCACCGCGAT
>DATBCS010000100.1:0-8557 GCA_036270315.1 Gemmatimonadales bacterium | reverse complement strand
CCGCTTGTCCCGGGCCACCGCGTGGATCTCGTCCACGATCACGGTGCGCACCGTGCGCAGCATCTCCCGCGCCCGCTCGGAGGTGAGGATGAGGTACAGCGACTCAGGGGTCGTGACGAGGATGTGGGGGGGCCGCTTCGTCATCGCCTGGCGCTCGGGCGCCGGCGTGTCGCCGGTGCGCACCAGCGTCCGGATCTCGACGTCCGGAAGTCCGAGGGGCGTGAGCGTGCGCCGGATCTCGGCGAGCGGCTCGGCCAGGTTCTTCTGGACGTCGTTCGAGAGGGCCTTGAGCGGCGAGATGTAGAGCACCTGCGTCGCGTCGGACAGCGTCCCGTCGAGCCCCTGGCGGAGCAGCGCATCGATCGCCGCGAGGAAGGCGGCGAACGTCTTCCCGGAGCCGGTAGGGGCGGCGATCAGTACATCCTGACCCGCCTGGATGAAGGGCCAGGCGCGGCGTTGCGGCTCGGTTGCCTCGCGGAACCGCGCCGTGAACCAGCGCTCGATGACCGGGTGGAAGGCCGCCTGAGACATACGTGAAATATGGCGAAGATTTCCCGAAACCCGCTAGGCGAGCGCCGTCTCCAGCGACGTGCCGCGCGCCGCGGCGATCCGCTCGATCGTCTCCCCGATCTTGTTGTTGGGGGTCGAGGCGCCGGCCGTGACGCCGATCGTCACCGGCCCCGTCGGGAGCCACCCCGCCCGGCACTGTTCCTCGTGCGCGCCCGCCGGCCGGAACCGGATGGTCCCCGCCTCGGGGTCGACCGAGGCCGCGTCCTCGATGTGATAGGTCGGCACGCGCTCCTGGCAAATCGCCGCGAGGTGCGTCGTGTTGCTCGAGTTGTACCCCCCGATCACCACCATCAGGTCGAGCGGCTGGGCGATCAGCTTCAGGACCGCGTCCTGGCGGTCCTGGGTCGCCGAGCAGATGGTGTCGAACGTGCGAAAATGCTCGGGCAGGGCGGCCTCGCCGTAGCGCGTGGCGATGCTCTTGCGCAGCTCGGCCGCGATGGCGAGCGACTCGCCCGAAAGCATCGTCGTCTGGTTCGCGACGCCGATCTGCTCGAGGTCTTTGTCCGGGTCGAAGCCCGGGGACATCTCGTGCGCGAAGCGCTCGCGAAACTGGTCGCGGCTGCCCCCCCTCTCGATGTAGCGGCACACGTCGCGCGCCTCGGCCATGTCGCGCACCACGAGGTAGCGCCCCCCGGGATACTTGGTGACCTGGCTCGAGGTGGCCTTCGTCTCCTCGTGGTAGGACTTCCCGTGGATGATGGCCGTGAAGCCGTCCTTGGCGTAGGAGTCCACGCGCTTCCATACGTTCAGCACCGAGCCGCACGTCGTGTCGACCAGCACGCAGCCGACCGCCCGGAGCCGCTCGAAGTCGCGCACCGTGACGCCGAACGCGGGGAGGATGACGGCGTCGTCGGGGGTGATCCCGGCGAAGTCGAACTCGCCGCCGTCGGGGCGCTCGAGGAACGCGACGCCCATGGCCTGGAGCTTCCGGTTGACGTGGGGATTGTGGATGATCTCGCCCACGAGGAAGATGCGCTTGTCGGGGAACTTGGTGCGGGTCTCGTAGGCGTACTCGACGGCGCGGTCGACCCCGTAGCAGAACCCGAACTCGCCCGCCAGCTTGAACGTCAGGTCTCCGACCGCGAGGGCGTAGCCGCGCTCGCGGATCTTGTCCACCACGTGGCTGTGGTAGTCCGCCGCGAGCGCGCCCGCGATGTGCGGCCGGAGGCCGAAGCCCCGCCGGAAGTACGTTGGCTCCACGACGTCAATCTAACCGCCGGCCCCCGCTCCGCACCGCGTCCAGCACGCGCTGCACCGCCACGCCGTCCCGGAACGTGGCCGGCTCCCCCGTGGCGGGCCGCCCCGCGAGCACGCCCACCAGATCCTGCATCAGCCGCACGAACGAGCGCGCCCACATGTTGTTCGGCGTGACCCGCTCCCACAGCTCGTCCGGCGCGCTCGCATCTTCAAGCGTCCCGCCCGCTGTGCCGATCTCGAGCTGCGTCTCCCCCGTGAGCACGAGCGTCCCCTCGCGGCCGGTGATCTGGGCGACGTGGCCGGGTCCGTGGTGGGCGACGGCCGAGAGCGTGACCGTGGCGACGGCGCCGCTGGCGAGCCCGAGGACCGCGCTCGCGTACTCGTCGGCCGTCACGGGATGCAGGACGCCGTCCGCATCGGGCCGCTCGGTCACGAACGTCGCGGCCCGGCCGGCGGCGTCCACCACCTCGCTCGCCGTCCAGAAGCGGCACAGATCGATCAAGTGCGAGCCTACAGCGCCAAGGATCCCGCCGCCGCGGGCCCGGTCGAACCACCAGGTCCACGGCGCCGCGGCCGACTGCGGCCGCCCGTCGCCCCGCAGGTAGGGCCGGAGCACCATTTCGATGTGGCGCACGTCCCCGATCGCGCCGGCGCGGATCAGCGCGCGGGCCTTGCGCCGGTTGGGCTCGTAGCGCAGTTCGTGGTCGACCCACGCGAGCTGCCGGGGATGGCGCTCGGCGGCCGCGAGCATGCGGCGCGCCTCGGCCAGGTCGAGGGCGAGCGGCTTCTCGCACAGCACGTGCTTGCCGGCGTCGAGCGCGGCGATCGCGTCGCGCGCGTGGGCATCGGGCGTCGACGACACGAGCACGAGGTCGACCTCGGGCGAGCCCGCGAGCTCGGCGGCGCTCGCGAACGCGTGCGGCACGCCGAACTCCCGGGCGACGGCCTCGGCCCGCGCGCGTGACCCGCTCGCCACCGCCGTGACGGCGGTACCGGGAACGAGGGCGAGCGCCGGGATCTGCACCCGGCGCGCGAAGCCGGTGCCGACGATGCCGACGCGGACGGTCACAGCTGCACTTGGCAGGGTACGGTGTCGGGGGCGACCCGCACGGCGTCGACCGCCAGGTCCACGGCGGCCTTGGTACCCCCCGCCACCTCGAGCCCCGAGCCGCGGACCCGCAGCGAGAGAATCGAGCCGACGCGGGTCACCGACGCGGTGCCGCTGTCGAGCGGTACCCCGTGGGCGACGTTGGCGTCCATGTAGCGAACGCCGACGATCGCGCCCGCCGGGGACACCGTGTCCGCCCGCTGGAGGAGCGGCCACTCGCCCGGCGCCAGCGAATCGCGCCAGCGCAACAGGACGAGCGCGCCATTCCCGCCACTCGAGCCGACCACGAGGAGCCCGCGCCTGCCGGGGGCGGCGCACTGATGGGCGCTCGCCGGGGCGGCGAACCGCACCGTGTCCGCATGCGCCCGACCGACGCGCGCGCGCACCCTCCCCGCTGAGCCCAGCGGCCCGCAGGCTGCCAGCGCGACCCCGAGCGTGAGCAGGGGAGCGAGTGGTCGGGCGCTCAAGGGGCCGGGCGCGGGCGGGGCGACGGGGGAGACGGAACGCCCAAGGCGGCGCGGGCCGCTTCCGTCGTCAGCGTGTGCGGCGCGAGCGCCGCGACGAGGCCCGCCGGCAGGGGGCGCGGCCGCAACCGTTGGCGATCGACGCACACGAGCACCATCCACCCCGCTGCGCGGAGCGCCGCGGAGTCGTCGCGCAGCACGTCGAAGTTCAGCATCATCGATTGGGTGCCGACCCGCCCGACGTAGGTCGCGACGCGCAGGCGGTCATCGAGCCGCGCCGGCGAGTAGAACTCGCTGTGGACGGCTTTGCGGGGCAGGAAGATGTCATACCGGTCGAACATCTGGGCATAGGCGAGCCCGCACGAGCGGAACAGTTCGGTCTCGGCGATCTCGAAGAAGCGTACGTAGGAGCCGTAGAAAATGATGCCCGCGAAGTCCACGTCGGACCAGCGGACATATTCCTCGATGACGTACGGCTTGGCGGGCATGGCTTCCCGGGGGTGTGGCCCGAGGCGGGAAGCTAGGCGGCGCGTAACCACGCCGCCAGGATATCGGGGCCGGGTGGCGCTAGTCGCGCGCCCCGCTCGTCTCGCTGCCTTGCCCGTCGGGCCGCAGCCCGTAGGCGCGCAGCCGGCGCCACAACGTGGTGCGGCTGATCCCCAGCCGGCGCGCCGTCTCCGCCAGTTTGCCGTGCGTGCTCTCGAGCGTGTCGAGAATCGTCTGACGCTCGCGCTCGGCGAGGGTGCGGACGGTGTCGCCGTCCGGCAGGAACACCGCCTCCCCGAGATCGGCGCCGCCCTGCTTCAGCGGCCGCGCGCGGCCGCCGAACGCGATCAGCTTGTCGCGCAGCGCGTCGCCGCGGCGGGCGCCGCCGTTGCCGTCGATCGCGTCGATGATGCGGCGGGCGCGTTGATTGGCGTACAGCAGATGGCCGTACGCATCGAACACGACGACGCCCTCGGTGAAGCTGTCCAGGACCGCTTGCCCAACCGTGGCGAAACCGACGGGGGGTGGGGGGTTGGATGACCTGTCTCGTGCTACTGGGCGCGCTTGCATGGCTCTTCGTCCCTAGTCGAGGTTACCGCCAGCACTGCCTGATATGACATACGGCGCCGCGCGTGGCGACGTTGGGGAGGCAGCAGGCGGTGCTGCGGGAGAGTTTCGCCCGCCGCCTGCGAGCCCAACAGGGTGCAACCACAAAGATCCTACAAAGTTCCCCGCTTAGCGGTGCGGCCCGTGTCCACCGCGCCCACCGCGCCCACCCCGCCCGTGGGGTCCACCCCGTCCACCGCCGCCACCCCGCCGACCGCGCCGGCCACTGCGGGCGAGCCGGGCGCGCTCGCCGCTCGTCAGGCCCGCGAGTTGGCGCCGCAGGTCGTCGACGGTGTCCGAGTGCACCGCCTCGCGCTTGCCGCGCAGCACCGTGAAGCGCACGGGGCGGTCGAACGCCGGGACATCGTCGGCCCGGAGCCGGCGCGCCTGGCCTTCTTTCAGGCGCAGGCGCACCACGCCCAGCCCCTGCTCCACCTCGTACTCGACCGGCACGCGGTCGCCGTAGAGATGAACCGACCCCGGGAGCGCATCGAGGGCGTGACGTTGGACCTCCGGGATCCCCTGTTCGACGTCGAGCGTGAGCCGTTTGTTAATGAACTCGTCCCAGGAGCCTACCGAGGCGAGTTGGGCGGCGAGATGCGCGGCGAGCCGCTCCGTCGCGGCCTCGGCGAGCCGCCCCCCCGACCGGCGCCAGTAGAAACCGAACCGCTCGAGCGCCCGCCGCACCCGCGCCTGGTCGGGGTGCGGGGTCGCCCCCGCGAGGAGCGCCTCGAGGAGCGCCGCCCGCGCCGCCTCCGCGAGCTCCGCCGGGAAGGGACTCGCCAGCGGCTCCACGTCGCGCTCCAGCAGGAAGCCACCGTAGGTGACCGTGCGCACCACCATCAATCCCTCGCGCCGCCGCTGGCGCTCGAACGTGACCGTCGGCGCACCGCGGCGCGCGTAGCGGCGGATGGCGCGTTCGGGGAGTTGGGTCCCCTCGATGCTGGCGCGCGGCACGCCGAAGCGGTCGGCGAAGTAGCGCAGGTTGCCGGCGATCGCCCCCCAGCTTCCCGCCACCGAGCCGCGGCTCACCCGCGCCTCGTGCCCGTCCGCCATTTCCTCGTCGATGACCAGGTCGAACGGCATGATCTTGGCCACGAGGTCCGCAAACACAGGCAGGGTTTGCTCAGTCGCGTAGGGCAGCTTCTCGGGCAGCGTCAGTTCGAGCTGGCGATACACCGAGGCCGTCCCCAGCGCCACGTCCTCGATCGCTTTGACGAGCACGCCGCGGCCCTCGGCCCAGCGGTCTACCGTCTCGCGGAACAGGTGCCGCGGCAGACCGTACACTGCGCCCAGGTAGCCGTGCTTGTTCACCGCCTCGGCGACGACGTTGTAGGCGGTGAGGTGGTCGCTCCCCGAGAGGATCAAGCCCCGCAGATCGCGCTCCTCGCGGGTCATGCGATGCAGCGAGTCGATATTCGCCGCCACCGCCACCATCGGGACGAGCGCGGCGTCCGCGTGGTACAACAGCTCGCCCCAGGGCCGCTCCACGGGCATCGCCGCGACGGCGCGGCCGTAGCGCGTCAGGCGGCCGTGCTCCACGAGGCCGCGCTCGGTGAGCAGCGCCGCCGCCGCGCGGTAGGCTTGGCGGTCGAGCGGGACGGGCAGCTCGAGCTCGGTCGCGTCGACGCCGAGCGCCGCGCACGTGAGCGCCACGCGCTCGGCGTCCCCCGCGAGCTGGAACTCGGGGCCCGTGGGCTTGAGTTGCTCGAAGACCAGGTCGCGATCGCTCAGGACGTAAACCTCGCCGCCCTCGACGCGGCCGTGGACGCGCCCCGCCATCTGGAGGATCTCGTTCGCGCCCAGGTAGAGGCGCGTCAGCACGTTGCGGCCGCGCTCGACGACGTTGGTGTAGCGCGCGTCGTAGATCACGACGGTGTCGAGGCCACGGATGTTGAGCGCCGACTGGCCGGCCGCCGTCATGGCGAGTAGGAACGGCCGCTTCACGGCACCGTCCAGGAACGGCCGGATCACGCGGATCGGCTCGCCCCCGTGGTAGAACGCCGTCGGGAGCGCCTGCCACCGGTCGCCCAACTCGCGCGCGATCTGCTCCACCTCGGCTCGCGTGGGTACGAACACCGCTACGCCCCGCCGATCGCGCATCACCTGTTTGATGAACCGATCGTTCAGGAACTCGAGCGGCTGCTGGGGCAGGACCCGCACGTCGGCCGCCTTCGCCGGGTCGAACGCCTTGGTCTCGAGCACCTCGACGGAGTCGAGGTAGCGCGCGTAGAAGGTCGGATCGACCGTCGCCGACAGCCAGATGAAGCGGCACCCCGCCCGCTTGCCGAGCGCGAGGCACAGTTCGAGCTCCGCCGAGGTCTGGTGGATCTCGTCGACCACGAGCGTGTCGCGCGGGGTGATGAGGGCGTCCTCGAACCAGCGGCGCGCGATCCCCGTCGTGACGATGACGACGTTCCAGGTCGGCGTCTCGGGCGTGGCCTCGCGCTCGCGATTCACCACGCCGACGCGGAGCGGCGCGGCCAGGATGGTCTCGGCGATGGGCCGGATGGCGAGGGTCTTCCCGGTCCCCGTGCCCGCCACGATCCCGAACCCGCGCCCCGAGCGGGCGAGCCGGGTAATGTCCTCCCCATGCTCGCGAGCGAGCAGCGTGTCCAGGTCGAGCCCCAGGGCGAGCTCGATCGTTTCGCACGCCGCACGCGTCGGGGCGATCACAATGACCCGCCCGGTCGCGGGCTCGGCAGCGAGGAAGGCGGAGGGATCGGGGGGAAGGAAGTGGTCGCGACTGACGCGCACAGCGGAAAGATATAGAGTCCGCGCGAGGCGTCCACGCGCGCCGCCCGCCCGGGCCCGCGATCGTCTACAGAAGAAAAGCAGGGGGCGCGAACCACGCGTCCCCCGCCGTGTCCTCGTGAGGCTCGATCCGGCTTCCGGCGTCAGGCGCCGCGTCGCGACCAGGCGAGCGCGCGCGTCACACCAGAGCGCCGAGCGACGAGCGGATCACTCCCGGTCGTAGTCCCGGTGCCAGCGGTGACGCCGCATCCAGTACCCGCGGCGCTCCACCCGGGGCTCGCGATAGAAGTAGCGGTCGTGCTCCCGATAGGACTCGCGGTCCCGATAGTACGGGTAGCGCGGGCGGACCACGACGATCCCCGACCCGTAGGGCGCCGGGTCGCCGACGCCGAACCACACGTTGAGGCGCGTCTGCGCCGCGACCGGCGCGGCCGCGAGCGCCACCACGAGTGCTGTTGCCAACGCGATGCGTTTCATAGGTCACCTCCGTCGCCCGGCGCTAGGTGGAAGCTTCGTGCCACGCCGGAACGCGGCGGGATAAGGTCACCTGCGGACGACACTTACCGCGCGGCAGCTGGAGCGAGCGGGGGGGCGGGGATGAGGACGCAGTGTCACCCACGGCGGTCACCCGGCGACCTCGCGGGTCGACGGTGCGGGCAGCGGGGGGTGTTCCCGATCAACCGGCGCGGTGCCCCGTCACCGGCGGCCCGTCAGGGCGCGGACGGGGACGTCGCCTGTTTGATCAGCCGCACGACCTCTCCGGGCTCGGGGTGGCGTCCCAGACTCTTCTTCGAGAAGATCCGCCGCCCGTCGACCTCGACCTCAAACACGCCGCCCGACGATTGAATCAGCTTCACGTCGGTGTGCGGGTAAGCTTTGCGGATTTCGGCCGCCAGACCGGCGGCTCGGGGCTCGTAGTTTCAGACGACGCAGTATTCGATGGTCACGCGCATGCGTTAAACGATAGTCGTGCTTGACACGCCGCGCCAAGGGGCCGAGCTTGCGCGACATCCGCATGGGTGCCTCTCCCCGCCTCACGCTGTCGCCGGCCCTCATGGTACGAGCGCTCGTATCGCTCGGCGCCGTGGTGGCGATCGGGGGTGCGGTGGCCGCCTACGTCAGCGGACGGGTGTCGGTCGGCGGCGGCATCGGGGAAGAGATCCTGGCCCTGGTCGTCGTGGGCGCGCTCACGCGGCGCTATGGGATCCCGCTCCCCGGCAACGGCTTCTGCTCCTACATCCTGGGCGTGGTGGCGTACGCCGTGTTGGACCGGGGGTGGCCGTTCGCCGTGCTCATCGCCCCTCCGGCGATGCTGCTGGGCGATCTGGCCCTGCGCCGGCTGCCGCCGAGCGCTGCGCTCGCGAACGCCGCT
>DATBCS010000099.1:0-9500 GCA_036270315.1 Gemmatimonadales bacterium | reverse complement strand
ACCCGGAACCTCGTGTTTCGCGCCAAGCTCGCGGCCGCGGTGGCCGCGGCGGGCGCTCAAGTCACCCGGGACGACGCCGCGTGCGATATGGCAGTGATCGATGCCGAGGGCGCCGGGGCGGCCGATCGGATCCGGAGCTGGACCGCCCGCGGCGTTGCTGTCCTCGCCTACGGACCGCACCTGCAGGTGGACGCGCTGCGCGCGGCCCGCGACGCGGGTGCCATTGCCGTGCCGAACTCGCAGCTCGAGCGGCGCCTACTGGAGCTGCTGACCGAAAAAACCTAGGGGCAAGGCCTAGCTTGCCCCTGCCCCTCTCGGAACGCGCTAGCTCCTTGCGGAGCGTGCCAGCTAGTTCGCGGACACCTGAACTGCGATCTGCCGCGGCTTCGCCTTCTCAGCCTTCGGTAGCGTCACGGTCAGGACGCCGTGCTCATAGGCGGCCTTGATGCCGTTGGCATCGACCGTCGCGGGCAGCGTGAAGCCGCGTTCGAACCGCCCGTAGGTCCGCTCGTAGCGGTGCACCCGCTCCGTGCGCTCCTCGGCGACCTGGTCCTTCGTGCCGTGGATCGTGAGGACGTTGTTCTCGAGCGAGATCTTCACGTCCTCCGGCTTCAGCCCGGGCACCTCGGCGACGATACGGATCGCATCGGCCTCTTCGAAGATGTCCACCGGCGGCACCCACGACGCCCCGGCGTTTTCTCGGTACTGCCAGTCCAAGCCGCGGAACGCGTCCGTGAGGAACCGATTGTCGAACATAGGTGTTCCCTCCGCGAGAACGGTGACTCTATCGCGCGGCTCCGTGCCGCGCCGCCCGGCTTCCACGCAAACGATGTGCCGCTCCCCCGCAGGCCGAGTGTGCCACTCTGACCCGGGCCGCGGGCCCGGTGGGGTCAAACTGACAAGACGGCTGTCAGCTTTGCGCAGCCCCGCGCGCGGTCTATCTTTCCAAACGATGATCCACTCGACGACCGTCTCGCTGCCGCCCCAAGAGGTCCTCACGCGCGTGAAACAGTTCTTCGCGGAGCGGGTGCCTAACGCCGCGGCGTTCGTGGAACGCGAAGGGCCCAACTTCGTCGTGCTGCGCGGCCAAGGGGGCGAAGAGCTCGTGGTCCGCGCCTGGGTGGACCCGGGGGGGCCGACGCGGGTGCGCGGGGCGACGCTGTTCTTCGATCAAGCGCTCGACCGCTTCTTCTCCACGTTGCCCCTTGAGTCCGCGGTCGAGGTCGCGTGACCGTGGTCGGCAAGCGCTTCGCCGTGCGGGTGATGGTGACCGATGTGTGGGACCAAGTGTTCATCGCCGCGGAGCCGGGCACGACCGTGGCGGAGCTCAAGCGCCGGGCACTCACGGAGGCCCTGAAGCGGCGGGACGTCGCGGGCGACGAGTACGTCGTCAAGTTCCGCGGCGCCACGGTGCTGGACGAGTCCGTGACACTCACTGTGCTCGGGGCTGGGGCCAACGCTCCGTTCATCATCCTTCCCGCGCGGCGCCAGCCCGTGCGATGAAGCCCACCCGGCCCCTGAGCCGCACCCTCACGACCATCGCCGTCGTGTTCCTCGTGCTCGATGGGGTGCTGCTCGGCTACTTGGGGCGGCGCCTCGACCGGCCGCCCCTGGTCGTCGGCGGTGCCGCGTGCTTGGCGGTCGCGGGCCTCGTGGTGCTCTGGTGGCGGCGCTACCGCCGCGACCTGGCCGACCTAGAGCGCGCGCGCCGCGAGGTGCGCGCCGAGGTCGAGTCCATCCGCGCCCTGCTCCACGGCAAGCATCCGCCCAACTGAGTGACGACCGCCGTCGTCTGGCACCCGGCGTGCCGGTTGCACGACCCTGGTCCCGGGCACCCCGAGCGGCCCGAGCGCATCGACGCGGTGCTCGCGGCGCTGCGCGACCTCGGCCCCGGCGCGCCCGTCGAGTGGTGCGAGGCGCGCTCGGCGACCCGCGCCGCGATCGAGCGCGTGCATTCGGATCACTATCTGGACGGGCTCGAGCGGTGCGCGCGGGCAGGGGGCGGTGTGCTGGATGGCGACACCGTGATGAGCGGCAACAGCTGGGACGCCGCGCTCGCCGCGGCGGGGGTGGCGCTCGCCGCGGTCGAGCAGGGCCTCACACGGGGCACTGCGTTCGGCGCTACGCGCCCGCCTGGCCATCACGCGCTCGCGGCGCGCGCCATGGGGTTCTGCCTGATCAACAACGTCGTCGTGGCCGCGCGGCATGCCCAGCAGTTCGGGAAGCCGCGCATCCTGATCGTGGACTGGGACGTGCACCATGGCAATGGAACGCAGGACCTGGTCGAGCGCGATCCGTCTATCCGCTATGTCTCCATGCACCAGGCGCCCTGGTATCCTGGGACCGGCGCGGCGGAGGAGCGCGGTGTGGGGAACGTCTTCAACGTTCCCCGGCCGCCGGGCTTGGCGCGAGAGCGCTACGTACACGACCTGTTGGACGCCGTCGACCGCGCGGTGGCGGGCTGGCCTCCCGACGTACTGCTCGTGTCCGCAGGCTTCGACTCGCTCGCGGGCGATCCCTTGGGCGGCTTCACGCTCGAGCCCGATGACATCGCACAATGGACGACCGGACTTCGGGCGCGGGTGGCCCCGGCGCCGGTGGTTGGACTGCTCGAGGGCGGCTACCGGCTCGATCTGCTCGCCGCGGGGGCCCGGGCGCACGTGACCGCGCTGGCGTGAGCAATCGGGTAGTTTTCGACCCTCCACCGAGGATCTGATGCCACTCAAACTTTCCGCCGAAGTCGTCACCCTGAAGACCCGGCACCCCTTCGTCATCGCCCGGGGCGGCGACGAGGACTATCGGGTCGTGTGGGCGCGGCTCACGGACGGGGACGGGGCGGAGGGGTGGGGTGAGGCGGATCCCTCGCGCTATTACGGGGAGACAGCCGACACGGTCCTCGAGGTGCTCGCCCGGCTCGCTCCCGCGCTGCCGATCGACCCGTTCGATCTCGAGGCTGCGGAAGCGCAGTTTGCCCGGCTGGTCCCGCGCAACGCCGCCGCGCGGGCGGCGCTGTCCGCCGCGCTCCACGACTTGGTGGGGAAGCGGCTCGGCCAGCCGGTGTGGCGTCTGTGGGGCCTCGACCCGGCCCGGGCGCCGCGCTCGTCCTTCACGATCGGCCTCGACACGCCGGAACGGATGGGTCGTAAAGTGGCCGAAGCATCGGCTTACCCGATCCTCAAGATCAAGCTCGGCACCGCCCAGGACGAGCAGATCCTGCGCGCGATCCGCGATGCCACGGACAAGCCGATCCGGGTGGACGCGAACGCCGGGTGGACACGCGAGCGGGCCCTGCAGATGCTGCCGATCCTCAAGGAGTACGGCGTCGAGTTCGTGGAGCAACCGCTGCCGCCCGAAGACCTCGAGGGGATCGCGGCCGTGCGCCGCCGCGGCGTTCTGCCCGTGGTAGTGGACGAGAGTTGCCTCGTGGCGGCCGACATCCCTCGGGTTGCGGGCGCGGCGGACGGCATCAACATCAAGCTCGCGAAGTGCGGCTCGTTGCGCGAGGCGCTGCGGATGATCGCCACGGCCCGGGCACACGGCATGCTCGTCATGGTGGGGTGCATGATCGAATCGTCGCTCGGCATAACGGCCGCCGCCCACCTCACTCCCCTCGTCGACGCCGCCGATCTGGACGGCGCCGCGCTGACGACGAACGACCCGTTCATCGGTGCCACGATCGACGCCGGGCAGATCCGGCTCCCCACGGAGCCGGGGCTGGGCGTCCGGCGCCGGTGAGCGGGCCGGTCCCCGCCGGGGCGGGGGCGCCCCGGTACGCCGCCGTCGTCCTCCCGATCCCGGCCCCCCGCAGCTACACCTATCAGATCCCCGCCGAGCTAGCCCCAGGTGTCGTGCCAGGCGCGCGGGTCGTTGTGCCGGTGCAGCGGCGCCAAGTCGTGGGCGTCGTGGTCGCGGTCGACGTGGGGCCGCCCGCGGCGACGGCACGCCCGATCATGGCGGCACCCGACGCCGAGCCGGCCCTCGGAGGCGCGTTACTCGAGGTAGGCCTCTGGATGAGCCGCTACTACGGCACGCCGCTGGGGCTCGCGCTGCGCGCCCTTTTGCCTGGCGCGCTATGGAGCGTCGAGCGACCGGCGGGCCCGCGCGAGCTGGCGGAGCGCGTCCTGGTGCTCGCCGGGACGCTGCCCTCGCTCCTCGAGCGGGAGCGCGCGTTTCGGCGCGCGCCGCGGCGGCGCGTCGCGTACGAAGCGCTGGAGGCGCTGGGTGGCTCGGCGCCGGTGCGCCACCTCGTGACGCAGCTGAAGCTCTCCCCCGGCACCCTGGACGGCCTCGTGACGCAGCGACTCGCGCGCTATGCCGCGGTGCCGCGCGCGCGCGATCCGTTCGCCGGGCTGTCGTCGCCGCCCCCCCCGACGCTCACCGCGGATCAGCGGCGCGTGGTGGCGGGGATTCTGGCCACGCCTGCCGCCACCCCCGTGCTGATTCACGGCGTCACGGGCTCCGGCAAGACGCTCGTCTACTTGGAGCTCTTGCGGGGCCTCGTCGCGGCGGGGCACGGCGCCATTCTCCTCGTCCCCGAGATTGCGCTCACCCCACAGACCGTGGCCCGGGTGCGCGGCGTGTTCGGCGACCAGGTGGCCGTGCTGCATTCGGGATTGTCCGATGGCGAGCGGGCGGACGCGTGGCGCGCCCTGCACCGTGGGGAACGGCGCGTGGCGGTGGGGCCGCGGTCGGCGGTGTTCGCGCCGGTCCGGCGGCTCGCGGCCATCGTGGTCGACGAGGAGCACGACGCGAGCTACAAGCAGGGCACGGCGCCGCGTTATCACGCCCGCGACGTCGCCCTCGAGCGCGCCAGGCTCGAAGGGGCCCGGGTGATCTTGGGGAGCGCCACGCCGTCGCTCGAGACGCTGCACCGGGCTGCGACGGGCGGCGTCCGCCTGTTCGAGCTGCCGGAGCGGATCGGGGCGCGACCCCTGCCGCCGGTCGAGGTGCTCGACCTGCGCAGCGTCCCGCGGGTGCCGGAGGCGCGCGGCGTGCCGTGGACCGGGCCGCTCGACGACGCGGTGCGCGGCGCGCTGGAGCGCGGGGAGCAGGTGATCCTGCTGCTCAACCGTCGCGGCTTCGCCACCTACCTGCAGTGCCCGGCCTGCGGCGACGTGCGAGACTGCCCGCACTGTGCCATCGCGCTTACCGTCCACCAGACGCCGCCCACGCTGCGCTGTCATTACTGCGGGCACGAGGCGCCGGTCCCCACCGTCTGCCGGGTGTGCGGTCAACAGACCGAACGCATGCGCGGTCTCGGCACGCAGCAACTCGAGCACTTCGTGGCCGGGCGGTTTCCCGCCGCGCGCATCGCCCGCATGGATCTGGACACCACGAGCACCAAGTGGGCGCACCACCGTATCCTCGAGCGCGTGGCGCAGGGCCAGGTGGACATTCTGCTCGGCACGCAGATGATCGCGAAGGGCCTCGATTTCCCCAACGTCACCGTGGTGGGCGTCGTGGACGCCGACACCGGCCTCAACCTCCCCGACTTCCGCGCCGCCGAGCGGACGTTCCAGCTTGTGGCCCAGGTCGCGGGGCGGGCCGGGCGGGGTCCCAAGGGCGGCCGGGTGTACGTGCAAACCCGGGCGCCGCACCACCACGCCATCCAGGCGGCGGCGGCCCATTCGGTGACGGCGTTCGCCGCGGCCGAGTTGCCGCTGCGCGCGGCGCCCCACCCGGCGTACCCGCCGACGGTCGGGCTGGTGCGCTTCGTCGCGTCCCACCCCGATGCGGACACCGCGGCGCGTACGGCCGAGCGCCTGGCCGCCTGGCTGGCTCGCGCCAACGCGGAGCGCCTGGGCGGTGTCCTGACGGTCCTCGGCCCCGCGCCCTGCCCCATCGGGCGCCTCAAGGGACGCTGGCGCTGGCACGCGCTCGTCAAATCGGCCGATCCGCGCGCGCTCGGTCGTGTGGTACGGGCGTGGGGTGCGCGGGCGCGCGGCGTCGTCGTCGTAGATCGCGATCCCGTCGCGCTGTTGTAGGCGGGCGCGCCGCCGCGCGACGCGCCATCCGCGCGCGCCGGTTGCGTGACGGGATTCGTCACGGGTATCTTCCCGCTCCTGCCATCGAGGGGAGTCCCGTCGGTGACGCGTCCCCGGTTCCAGTACCGGCCACCCAACTTCGAGGCGCCCCCGCTCACTGTGGCGCCCGACGCGCGCTTCGAGCCCGCGCCGGCCGATGGAGCCCTGCCCGACGGTTTCTTTTCGACGACCAACTTGCCGACCTACGTGAAGACCGCGGGGGCGTGGCGTCGGCCTCGGCTGCCGCGCATGGATTGCGTCATCGTGCTGCACGCGACGGGCGACCTGGTCGTCACGGAGCCGCGCAAGGTCCGCAAAGGGCAGGCGATCGCCGTGGGGACGGACGAGGACGGGAGCCGGGGCATCTTGGTACACGCCGAAGGCTTCCTGGGCGGCAGTCACAGCGCGAACGAATTCGGCTTCATGCAAACGGAGGTGTCGCGCGAGCGCCCGGTCGACTACGCGGTGCTCGCCCAACTGCTCGGGGAGGAGAAGCAGCGCGGCGGGAAGATTATCTGGGTGGTGGGGCCGGCCCTGGTGCACGCCCGGGCGCGCGAGGACATGATCTGGTTCATCAAGAACGGTTACGTCCACGCGCTCCTCGGGGGCAACGCGGTCGCCGTGCACGACTTGGAAGCCGCCCTCTTCGGGACGACGCTGGGCATGTCGAGCACGGGCGAGGGCGTCGCCGGGGGTCACGCGCTCCACATGCGGGCGATCAATCAGATTCGGACCGTGGGGGGCATCGCGCCCGCGGTGCGCCAGGGGCTCGTCACGTCGGGCATCATGCACGCGCTCGTGACGCAGCGGGTGCCGTTCGTGCTGGCGGGCTCGATCCGCGATGACGGGCCGCTGCCGGAGGTGCTGTCTGACACGCTTGCGGCGCAGGATGCGATGCGCGAGTTCACGGCGCAGGCGACGTTCGCCGTGTTCGTCGCCACCGCCCTCCACGCCATCGCGGTGGGGAACATGCTGCCGGCCTTCGTGGACGCGCCCACGCCCGCCGAACTGCGACCGCTCACGACCATCTGCGTCGATCAGACGGAGTTCGTGGTGACGAAGCTGCGAGACCGCGGGACCCACCAGGCCTACGGGGTGGTCACGAACGCGCAGGACTTCATGCATGTGCTGCGCTTCTACGTGGAACGATGGGAGCAGGCGCCGACGCCGGTTACCGTCCCCCGCTAGAGCCGGGTCGGGGACCGGGGTGGGCGAAGCTCGCCGAGGCCGTCGCCGCGCGCGTGGCCCCCGCCGAGATCGACACGATCTATCTCTTTCGGCCGCTCAAGCGCGAAGGGCGGGAGTGGGGCACCGCGGTGGTGACGTGTCGGGCGGCCGACGGTGGGCGGTTGCGCGTCTACACGGCGCGCTACATGCTGGTCGTGCGCGGCAAGGAGCGGGGCCAGTCGAAGCTCGAGGTCGAGGAGACGGGGCTGTCGCCCGCGGACGTCATCGCCCAGGTGATGCAGGCCGCGGCGGAGCGCTCGGGCGACCCCGAGCCCCCCGTGGCGGTCGGCCCGGCGGTGTGGTATGAAGGTTGAGGGCGCGCAGCGCGCCGCGAGATCTGCGGCTTGTGTCGGACCTGTCAGCAAGTGAACCCTTTAGCGCGCACGAGGTGACGGGTTGATTGAGTCACGAATGTTCGTGCCCACCAAGGCCTTTCTCACCAAGGGCGTCGGTCGGCACAAGGAAAAACTGACGAGCTTCGAGATGGCGCTGCGGGACGCGCACCTCGCCAACTTCAACCTCGTGCGCGTGAGCTCGATCTTCCCGCCGCACTGCGAGCTGGTGGACCGCGAGGAAGGGCTCTCGCTGATGGAGCCTGGGCAAGTGGTGTTCGCCGTGATCGCGGAGTCGGCCACTAATGAGCCGAGCCGCCTCGTGGCGGCCTCGATCGGGGTCGCGATGCCCGCGGACCCGTCGCACCACGGGTATATCTCCGAGCACCACAGCTACGGCCAGAACGAAGTGCTGTCGGGTGAGTACGCGGAAGACCTCGCTGCCTCGATGCTCGCGACGGTGCTGGGCGTGCCGTTCGATCCCGAGAAGGCCTGGGACGAGCGGCGCGAGCAGTGGCTCCTGTCGGGCGACATCGTGCGCACCATGAACGTCACCTCGACCGCCGAGTGCGGGGATGACGGCCGCTGGACGACGGTGGTCTCGGCGGTCTGCTTCTGCGGGTGAGCGACGACCGCGGCCCCCCCGGGCGCGGCCCAGTGGCGTGACTGGTCTCCAGGAAGCGGCCGGGGTCGCGGGGAGCGTCTCCCTTCCGGGCGCCTTCGCAGCCGGCTTTTTGAGCTTCCTCTCTCCTTGCGTCTTGCCGCTGATCCCGAGCTACGTGGGGTTCCTCACGGGGCTCTCGGTGGAGGAGCTGCAAGTGCGGCGCGGCACGGCGCTGCTCCACGCCCTCTGGTTCATTCTCGGGTTCTCGCTGATTTTCGTCGCCCTCGGGGCCACGGCGTCGGTGTTCGGCCTCCTGCTGCTGCGCTACCAAGTGTGGCTCGGCCGCCTGGGCGGGGTGCTCGTGGTGCTGTTCGGTCTCTACCTGCTCGGCGTCCTGCGACCGGCGTTCTTGATGCGCGAACGGCGCGTCCAGCTCGCCCGCAAACCGGCGGGCTGGGTGGGCTCGGCCATCGTCGGCGTCACCTTCGGCGCGGCCTGGACCCCGTGTATCGGGCCGATCCTCGGCGCTATCCTCACCCTGGCCGCCACTCAGGCCAGCGTGGGGCAGGGTGCCGCGCTGCTCGCCGTCTACGCCCTCGGTCTGGCCCTCCCCTTCCTTCTCACCGCCCTCGCGCTGGACCAATTCCTCGTCTGGTTCCAGCGGTTCCGGCCCTACATCGTCTGGGTCGATCGCATCGCGGGCGCGCTCCTGGTGCTCTTGGGCGTCCTCCTCGTGACCGATCGATTCACGCTGATTGCGAGCTGGCTCCAGGGCCTGACGCCCGCCTTCCTCAAGAATCGGCTGTAGGGGGAGTCACCGGCCGGCAGGCAGCCGTCTCTCGGGGGAACCCCGTGGGTGCCTTTGGTTATACTTACTCCAGTCATTCCTCCTTACGAGGCGACCCCATGAAGACGCATGCGGAGAGGTGGCTGCAGGTCGTCGCGGCCGTGGCGACCGTGGCCTGCCTGGGCTGTGTGAAGAGCGAGCAGGCGGGGCAGTCGGGCGATTCAACGGCGCGGAACCTGACGCTGGCGCCGACCGAGTCGACCGCGGCGATCCGGGACGTCCCGGCCGGGCGGCCGGAGGCGGCGAAGCCCGCCGCCCCCCCCGAGCGGACGGCGGTGCCCGCGCCGAAGCCGCGCGCGCCCGCTCCGCCGACGACGTTAACGGCGCCGGCCGGCACGCGCGTGCCGCTCGCCATGAGCGACACGATCTCCACCCGGCACGTCAAGGGGGGTGACCCGTTCACCGCGACGGTCAGCACGGACGTCAGGGACGCCCAGGGACACGTCGTGATCCCGGCCGGGTCGACG
>DATBCS010000098.1:0-1885 GCA_036270315.1 Gemmatimonadales bacterium | reverse complement strand
CACCGCCTACGGCGTGGGGACCCGTGGCGGCGCCGACACGGCGCCAACCGGGGTACCGCTCGACCTGGTGTGGGGCGCGGCGCTGCTCCTCTTCGGGCTGGCGATGCTCGGGCTCGCGCGCCGAGCCAGCCGAGGTCGGCGCGCCGCGCCTCGCCCGTAACCGTGCGCCGCCCGCGCCCTACTGGCGGCAGGGGGCGGTGGGATCCGGCTTGGGATGATCGACCACCACCCGATGGTCCAGATTCGCCACGTGGACCGCCACGTCCGACACGAGCTCCGCGACGCGGGCCATGTGCTCGTAGTCGATGTACTCGGGTTCGTCGGTCACCTGGTGGTAGTCCGAGTGTAGCCCCGTCGTGAAGAAGGTGATCGGGATGCCGTAGCGGGCGTACTCGTAATGGTCGCTGCGGCAGTAGATGTTCGACGGGTGGCCGTCCGCGTCGATCGCGTAGTCAAAGGTGAGGTTGTGGTGGCCCTCCGTGTTCACCCGCTCGACCAGGTCCCCGAGCTCGGTCGAGAGGCGACGCGACCCGACGAGCTGCAGATATCCCGGGGCGCCGTGGAGCGCCACGCCGTCCTTGGTGCGCCCCGTCTCGTCGCCGGCGTCCCCGCGGCCGACCATGTCCATGTTGAGCTGCGCCACGATCGAATCGCGCGGCACGCTGGGATGGTCGGTGAAGAAGCGCGAACCGAGCAGGCCCTTCTCCTCGCCGGCATGCCACACGAACACGATCGAGCGCTTCGGTTTCGGCTTGAGCGACGCGAGGTGCTCGGCGATCTCGAGCAGTGCCACGGAGCCTGAGCCGTCGTCGTCGGCGCCATTGTAGACGGAATCGGGGCGGGCGGCGCCGGGGTGCTGCGCGCGGAACGCCGCGAGCGCGGCGTTGACCTGCGCCTGCTGCTCGGGCGAGGGCTGCTTCCCCCCGTCGTCGGCGCCTTCGGGCCGGACGATGTGGTTCCAGATGCGGATCGAATCGTGGTCCACGGGCACGCGACCCACCCCGAGGTGGTCGTTGTGCGCGCCCAGCGCGACGTACTCCCCCTTGAGCTTGGGATCGCCGCCCGGGAGGATGGCCACGACGTTGCGGGCGGGCGACGCCATGGGCTCGACCTGGAACCGCACGGCGAGCGCGGCCGTCCCCCCCGCCGCCCCGAGCGCGAGCTGGTCAAACGGGGTGGTGAACATCCGCGCCGCCGCCGCGTGGCTGACGAGGAACACCGGCGCCCCCTGCGGCGGGCCGCCGGGCGGGTCGTCCACGAACTGGCGGGGACCGGCGAGGAACCCGAGGAATTGCCGCGGCACACTGTCGAGCACCACGAGCGCCACGGCCGCGGCACCCCCCGGCGTGGGGGGCGCGCGCAGGGAGCGCAGCCGTTGGGAGGCGCGGAACACCACGAGCTTGCCGCTCGCTTGCTCGACCGGGATGCGCTGGGTCGTGTCGCTGATGTCGCCGCCGTACACGATGGGCAGCGCGGGATTCTCGAGCGCGCGCGGCCCCAGCGCGAGGTAGTCGGTGTACACGGCCAGCGGCGCGCCGCCCACGGCGAACGTCGAGGTCGTGTCGAACGTCCGGGTCTTCAAGGGAATCGTCTGGAAGTAGGTCCCACCCTCGCCCGCCGGCAGGAGACCCAGGCGCCGCGTCTCGCGGGCGATGTAGTCCGTCGCCTTGACGTTGCCGGGCGTGCCTGCCTCGCGACCCTGCATCGAGTCGTCGGAGAAGATGTAGAGGCGCGTCATCAGGTCGCGGGCCGTAATGGCCGGGACGGTCGGCTCGGGTGTGTGCTTGAGCGGAAGGGATGCTTGGGCGGCGGCCCCCGCGGGAAACAAGAGGGCGAACAGGGCAGCGCGCGGACCGAGGTGCATAGGGGCTCCGAAGGGAGTAGG
>DATBCS010000097.1:0-3371 GCA_036270315.1 Gemmatimonadales bacterium | reverse complement strand
CCGTCCTGGCGTGGGCGCCCACACACCACCCATAGGCCACCCGACCCGACTCCCCCAACCCCTCCTCGGAACGGCGATCCCCGACCGCCTTAGCCGGCCGCGAGATACGGCTCGTTCCAGGCCACTTCGAAGAACCCATTGCACCGGTGGCACCGCAGGCTCCCCGGGTGCCCTTCGAGCTGCGCGCGGTCCCGACAATTGGGGCAGACGGCGTAGTTCGAGCCCCACGCGGTGGGAAACCGCGGCGCGTCTTTGGGGCTCGGCACCACCGTCCAGCGCAGCGCCGGCTCCGGCGAGAGCTGCACGCTCCCGCGCGGTACGGCGACCGGCTTCCCCTTCACATCGAGCACCGCGTCCGCCCCGGTGAGCTTCAAGATGCGGTACCACGCGCCCTTCCGCAGCACACACTTGATGTTGGCCTTGAGGCGCGCCCATTGAAATGTGGCCATCTCCGCTCCTCGGACGGCTATGAGATCGCCCTATAAGGTGATGCAGCAACGCTACAGGGTCCATCCCTCCGGGGCGGTGGCGGGGCTCACACGGGCAGGGAGGGATGCTACCTGAAGATCACCAAGGGTCGCTCGCCGTCACGCGGCCCGCGCCCCGTAGGCACGCCGGTCCTGGGCGCCCCACCGGCTAGAACATCAGCTCCACCCCCAGCCGCACGAGCCGCGGCGGCCCATAGGCGAAGAGCGGTTGCGTAAAGTCCCGCGCCGCCGCGAGGTAGAGCGGCAGGAGCTCCGCCGGCCCGTCGACGTAGCCGTCGTGGTCGAGATCGGCCCACGCGCGGTAACGCGGCGACTCGTAGGGGATCGGCTCGGGGTGCGCCGCGTACGCCCGCTGGGCCAGCGCCTGGAGCGTCGGCTGGGCGACGGTCGGTTCGCCCGTGTCCCGGCGGACGGCCACCACGTTCTGGCGGTTCAACAGGTTGCGCACGTCGAGGTACACCCCGCCCGAGCGCCCGAACGCCTTGAGCGAGCGGCGGAGCAACACGTCGACGCTCGCTTGCGCCGGTAGCCGCTCGCTGTTCGGCAGCCCCAGCAACGTGTCGCCGGTCGCATTGGTGCGGGAGTACGGCAGCCCCGAGGCGTAGCGCACGATCGCCGCCCCCTCGAGCCCGGCGACGAGCGCGCGCAGCGGCAGGTGCACCGAGTCGGGGACGCGCACTTGCAGGATCACCGTGAGGCTGTGGCGTCGATCGTAATCGAGCGGGAATTCGACGCGCGCTGGCGCGATCGTGTCCCCGGTGAGCGTGTCGACGCGGATCCGCCGGAACAACTGGTACGCGTTCGTCGACGTGGCGGTCGCCGATTGGAGGGTGTAGGAGGCCCGCACGCCCCACCAGTCGCGAAACTCGCGCTCCGCCACCAGCTCGGCGCCCTTCACCGAGCCGAAGTCCGCGTTGCCGAAGATCGCCGAGTCCGGGTTCACGCCGAGCGGCACCGAGGCGACCAGCCATTCGAGCCGCTTCACGTACGCGTTCACGCGCAGCACTGTCCCGCGCGACGGGCGGGCGCGCACCGAGAACTCGTACTGGGTCGCGGCCTCGAACCCCAGGTTGGGATTGCCGCGACGGAACCGGCCAGTGCGGGTGGTGTCGTCGAACGCCGCGTCGACCAAGTACTGAAAATCGGGCGCTTGGCTGAACCGGCCCCAGCTCGCGACGACCGTCGCCCCCTTGAGCACGGTGGACACCGCGAACCGGGGCGACACGCTGCGCCGCGGGCCGAGCCGCCCCCCCTGCAGCACGGCGCGCGGGTCGAACTGGTCGTAGCGCAGCCCGAATGTGAACCCCAGGTCGCTCGCCCGCAGTTGCGTCTCCGCATACGCCGCGCCACTGAGCGGCGCAAAGCTCGCCGCTACCGCCGCCGGCACGGTGTCGCCCACCGGAAGGAACCCGAGCACCCGCTCGAACGTCTGGACCCGTTGGCTCACCAGCGCGCCGCCCACATAGAGATCGGCGCTCGGCCCGAGCCCGAGGTCGACGTCCACCTGGCCGCGCAGCTCGCGGAACCGATTCCACGCCACCTCGCCGCGCGACCCGGACCCGAGGAAGAACGCCGGCACCCCCCACGGGGTGCGGAGGGAATAGTCGGGGGGCAGGAGCCCGGGGATCGGCGCGCGGGCGCCCACCGTGTCCTGTGCCCGCGCGAGGGCCTCCCCCACGATGTGAAACGCCTGGCCCGTGAACGCGCCGACCTGATACCGCACCGAGTCCGTCAGGGTGCCGCGCAGGAAGTCGCGCGTGAAGTAGCCGAGCCGGACGTCCAGCACGACCGGGCGCGCGGTCTCGGGGCCCGAGACGTGCTGCCACGCCACGCTCGCGAGTGTGCCCGATACCCGGCGCGTCGGGCCGAGCGCCGCGTCGTACTTGAACGCCGGATCGTACAGTAACTGCTGCTCGAGCGAGCGCAGCGCGAAGACGCGCACGGTCTCGCGCCGGCCCAAGGGGATGGTGACTTTGGCGGCCGCGTCGTACGTCTCGCCGCTGTTGTGCGGGAGCAGCCACGGGCGCGCGCTGCGCGGGTCGCGGGGATCCGCGGGTGGGGGCGCGCCCACGGGATCGGCGTCGAGCCGGCCGCTCAGGTCGAGCACGCCGAGCACCCGGATGCCGTGGGCGACCGGCCCGTCGCCCTCGACCACAGCGCGGTCGAGGCCGTAGTCCCATCCGTCGGGTAGCGGGCGGTCGGTCTCGTACGCGGCGCGGCCGCGCCAGCGATCGCCGCCGTCCTTCGTGACGACGTTTACGAGACCCGAGATGGCTTGCCCGTAGCGCGCCGAGAAGCCGTTCGTGACGAGCGAGGCTTCCTCGAGCAGGTCGGGCGGCAGCCGGACGCCGAGCCCGCCACTCGAGGCGTCGAGCTGGTTCTTGACGCCGAGGCCGTCGAGGATGAACGCCTGCTCGCCCGGACGGCCGCCGCGGTAGCTCTCGCCCACGCTTCCGGCGGTGAGCGCGAGCCCCTCGGCGAGACTCGACACCGGCAGCTGGCGCAGATCCTCCGCCGAGATCCGCTGGGTGGTCGCCGTGGCGAGCGGGTCGAGCACGACGTCCGGCCGCGCTTCGACGCGGACGGGCGCCACGGTGAGCGCCTGGGGCCGGAGGGCGAAGTCGACGGTCACCACTAACCCGCTCTCCACCCGCACGCTGTCGCGCACCGCGGTCTCGTAGCCGAGCGCGCTCGCCTGCACGCGGTGCCAGCCGCTATGGACCTCGCGGATCCGGTAGCTGCCCCCCTCGGTCAGGGCGCCCCGTGCGCCGCTGTCCACCGACACGAGCACGCCCGCGAGCGGCTGCCCGCTCACGGCGTCGCGCACCCGACCCGCGATCGCCCCCCCGACCTGGGCCGCGAGCGACGCCGGCAAGAGGCTCA
>DATBCS010000096.1:0-1874 GCA_036270315.1 Gemmatimonadales bacterium | reverse complement strand
ATCACCTTTTTGCCGATCAAGGAGCGGGCGAGACCGGCCAGGGGCGCGACGCGCGAAGCGGTGGTCATGGAAACGGAGTGATGATACCCGCTCCACCGCGATCGGGGCAAGGCAATTACGCGCGGGACCCGCGGTGGGCGGAGGCGTTGGACCAGCGCGCGTGGGGCGGGGTCGGGCCCCGTCGACTATACTAGCGGGGTCGGACGCGCCGCCGGGTTTACCTTCGCCCTCAAGGGAGTCCTCATGGCCATCCAATCCGCAATGATCGTGACCACCACGTTCGACGTCCAGGGCCACCCGGTGCGCCAGTACAAAGGCGTGGTGCGCGGCATCACCGTACGCGCGCCCACGATCGCCCAGGGCATTCTC
The DNA here is from genome assembly GCA_036270315.1 of Gemmatimonadales bacterium. GTDB lineage: Bacteria > Gemmatimonadota > Gemmatimonadetes > Gemmatimonadales > GWC2-71-9 > AG41. The sequence continues at coordinate 1,505 of DATBCS010000096.1, read as the reverse complement.
GGCGGGCTAAAGAGCATTATCGGGGGACAGATCGGGGCCTACACGGAGATGTGTGAGCAGACGCGCCAGACGGCCTACGACCTCATGGTCGAGCATGCGCGGCAGCTGGGGGCGAACGCGGTGATCGGGGTGAGCTTCGACGCTTCGGAGGTCGCGAGCAAGTCGTCGGCCACCGAAGTGTTGTGCTACGGCACCGCAGTGGTCCTCGACTGACCCCGAGGCCGGTTCGACCGCGGGCCGGCGACCGCTCATGCCCGAACCCACTGCCTCCGTCGCGCCCGCGGCTGCCCAGCGCGCGAAGCCCGTGCCGGGTGCCGCGGGCATGCCCACCGTGGTTGTGGTCGGCGCCGGGTTCGGCGGCTTGCGCGCCGCGCGCCGGCTGCGCCGGGCGCCGGTCCGCGTCGTGATGGTGGATCGCCACAACTACCATTTGTTCCAGCCGCTGCTCTATCAGGTGGCGACCGCCGGACTCGAGCCCGAGCAGATTGCGAAGCCGGTGCGAGCGATCCTGCGGCGCCAGCGCAACTTCGAGTTTCAGATGGTGGAGGTGACCGGGCTCGATGCCGCGGGCCACCGGCTCGCGACCGTCCAGGGCCCCGTGGCGTACGACTATCTCATCCTCGCCCTGGGCGGCGAGACGAACTACTTCGGCATGGAGAGCATCGCTCGGCACGGCTACGGCTTGAAGGACGTGCCCGACGCCATCCGGATTCGCAATCACGTACTGCGGCAGTTCGAGCGGGCGATGCTCGAGGACAACCCCGAGCGGCGCCGGGCCCTGCTCACCTTCGTGGTCGTGGGGGGCGGCCCGACGGGGGTCGAGATGGCTGGGGCGCTGTCCGAGCTGATCCGCCTCGTGCTCGTGAAGGACTACCCGCGGCTGAACATCAAGGACGTCCGCGTCCTCTTGCTCGAGGCCACGGATCGCTTGCTCGCGACCATGCCGCTCCGGCTCCGCGAGGGGGCCGCCGAGACGCTGTGGCGCAAGCACGTGGAGGTCCGCTTCGGGGCCGCGGTTGCCGACTACGACGGCGCCCGCGTGCAGTTGCGGGGCGGCGAAGTCATTCCGGCGCACAGCGTGATCTGGGCGGCGGGCGCCCAGGCAGTGTCGCTCACCGCCCGCCTGGGCCTGCCCACGGCGCGGCAGGGGCGCGTGGTGGTCGGACCCACGCTGCAGGTGCCGGGCCACCCCGAGATCTACGTGATTGGCGACGCCGCCTACCTCGAGGCGGGCGGAGCCCCGCTCCCCATGATGGCCCCCGTCGCCATCCAGATGGCCGAGACGGCGGTGGCGAACATCGCGCGCGCGCTGCGCGGCGCGTCCCCCGTGGCGTTCCGCTATCGCGATCCGGGATCGCTCGCGACGATCGGGCGCAACGCGGCGGTCGCGCACATCTACGCGATCGGGTTCACCGGGTTTCCGGCGTGGGTGGCTTGGCTCGTGGTGCACATCATCCAGCTCATCGGCTTCCGCAACAAGCTATTTGTGTTGTTGAACTGGGCGT
>DATBCS010000095.1:0-5967 GCA_036270315.1 Gemmatimonadales bacterium | reverse complement strand
CGAGTGAGTCCACGGTCGTGGCCACCTCCCACACCGGGTCCCACGAGTCGTCGGCGTAATTGCCGTCGTCCCCGAAGAACACGTCTCCCTTGACGCCCGCCGGATTCACGACGAAGCGGAATGCCGTGCGATGGTCGTGGTAGCTGTCGAACAGCACGCGGAAGTCGTCGCTCTGCGTCGCCGCGTCGCGGCGCCCCAGCCGGGCCACGATCTTCTGCGGCGCGCGGTCGTACATCCGGGCCCCGATGTAGATCGCCGCGGCGTCGTACACGATCCGCACCTCGGTGGACTCGGAGACTGGCTTGCCTTCTTCGGGATCCGTCTGGCGGAACTGAGTGACCGGGGGCGCCAGCGCCCACGCGGGATCGTCCAAGCGACCGTCGATCACGGGCGGGCGGTCGACGCGGACCGCAATCGCGGTGGGCGGGACGTGGCCGTCCGAGTGACGCAGCGCGGTGGAGTCCGCGAGCGGGGCCTGGAGCAGCGCAACGGCCACGACGGCCGGTACCATCACGTGGTGCCCCTCCCTGACGACGGACGGTGTTGGGGGGAGACGCTCTTTAAGATGCGGTGGGAACCCCGGGCGTCGCGCCCCTGGGCAGGCGCGCCCGCTGTCAGGGTTTTGTCAGCAGCTCCTCAAACAGCGCCAAGGCCCGTGGATCGCTTGACTGTCCGAGCCAGAACAGCGCTTTGCGCCGCACCTCGCGGTCGGGATTCGCGCGGGCGACGCGAATCAGCGCTGGGACGCCCTCGTCGCGCGGTCGCTGGGACAGGGCGAACACGGCCTGCTCCTTCACGTCGCGGTCCACGCTCGCGTCGTCCGTCAGGCCCGTGAGCCCGGCGGTCGCAGCGTCACCGGCCGCTTGGCCGAGCCAGAACACCGCCTGGCGCCGGGTCTGGTGCGGCACGTGCTCGTCGCGCGCCAGCTTCAGCAACGTCGGCCACACGGTCACCGAGTCCGCCATGGTCGCGGGGAAGATCGCTTGCTCGCCCGTGCGGCCGCTGTCGTGATCCGCGAGGTCCAACAGATAGTCCACGGCGTCGTGTGCCGCCACGACGCCCAAGTCGGTCACGACCACGCCCGCCGGCGGCGTCGCCCAGCGCCCGCCGACGTAGGTGTGGAGTGATGCCACGGCGCCGCCGCGCCGCGTGAGCGAAACGCGCACCGGACCCGCCTCGCAGTCGTAGTCGACCTCCGCGTCGTCCCCATTCCGTCCGAACGTGAAGGTGTTGCCGCAGTTCCCCGCGGAGCACCGGGTTGAGATCATCGTCCGCCCATTGCCACACACCCCCGCCCGGGCCGCGAACGCGAAGTGCACCCGGCCGTCCGGAGCCGCGGCGATCCGGGCTGCGAGGCGCTGCGCCGCGGCCGGGCTGGCGACGAGCGCGAGCGCGAGGACGAGGCGACCGGTCATTGGTTGATGATCTCCATCAAGACCTGGGCCGCGCGCGGGTCGTGCGACTGGCCGAGCCAGAAAATTGCCTTCTTGCGGAGCTCCTTGTCGCGCTCGGTCTTCGCGATCCGGATCATCTCGTCGAGCGCCGCGGGTTCATGGCGTTGCGAGTAGACGAAGATGAGCTGCTCCTTCATCTCCCGGTTTTGCATCCGCTCGTACAGCCCGGAGAGCTGGCCGAGGTCCGCGCCCTGCTGCCCCGCCCAGAACAGCGCCTTCTTGCGCATCTCGATCGGTTCCCGCTCGTTCACCGCGAGGTCCAGCAACCAGCGTCCGTCCTCCTCCCCGCGCATCTGGGCGAGCGAGAAGATCACCTTCTCCTTGAGATCCTCGTCCGTCAGCTTGGCGTACAGGCCCCGGAGAAAGGCGGCGTTCTCGGGCGAATGCCGCTGGCCGAGCCAGAAGATCGCCTTCTCACGCAGCTCGGGCGGAGCGCTGGCGTTCTCGGCGAAGCCGCGAAGGATCACGGCGGCGCGAGGACTGTGCTGCTGCGACAGGGCGAACAGGGCCTTCTCCCGCACCGCCTCATCGTGCGAGGTCTGGAGGATCGAGTCGAGCAGGTTGACGGAGCGCTCGGTGGGTACCTGCGACAGCCAGAAGACCGCTTGCTCGCGGCACTCCGCGTCAGGGTCGTGCTGCACCACGTCGAGCAGGATGTCCTCGGTCTCCCCGTCGCGTTTCTGCGAGACGATGAATACTGCCTTGCGGCGGAGGGCGACCGAGCACCGATCCCGGCGCAGCAACACCTTCTTGAGGATGGGCAACGCCCGCGCCGCGTCCATCTGGAGCAGCCCGTTCAACGCGGCGACGCGGACGTCGTCGTCGTCGCCGGAGCCCAGGTCGGAGCCGAGGCAATCCTTCGTCGCCGCGGTGTCGGGGGTGCCCTGCGCGTGGGCGCTGAGCCACGCCGCAGCGTCGGCGTCCCCCCGCTGCGCGAGGGCCGCCTGGATGCGTGCGAGGAGCGCATCGGCGTCCCGCAGCGTCGCCGCCCGAGGGTAGGTGCGGTGCTCGGTGACGATGAGGCTGCGGGCGCGCTCCAGGTCGTCGCTCTTGGTCAGCGCGAACGCCGCCCAGTAGAGCGCGTCGCTCGCCCGCGCCGCTTTGGGATAGCGGCGCGTGAGGTCGCCGAACAGGTTCGCGGCGGTCATGTAGTCGCCCTTGTTGAGCGCTTGGCGCGCGGCCCGCCACAGCGAGTCGGTCGGATCCTGGTCCTGCTGCGGGAAGACCGGGTCGAGCGGCGTGAGCGCGTCCAGTCGCTGGTCCAGCCCGGGCAATTCCGCCTCCAGCCGGGCCAGCGCCGGGGCCGCGCCGGCGAGCGCCGCCTGGGCGCGCGCGAGCGCCGCTTCGGCTCGCGCGATTCCCTCCACTGCTTGGTCGGGCACAATCGGTTGCTGGACGCCCATGACGGCCGCGACCACGAGATACATCGCCTGCATCAGAGTGCTCCTTGCGTACCCGCGGCAGCAGGGCCGGCCGGAAGGGCCGTCCGCAGCCGCAGCAATACGCTCCGTTGGTCTAGTCCCTGGTTGATCAGCTGCACGTCCTCGCGCGCGCCGCTCGCCGGCAGTTGAGCGATCTGGGCCAGGACGAGCTCCAGATCCTCGAGCAGACTCCTAAGGCGGCGGTCGTCGGCGGCTGGCGAATCGAGCATCAGCCGGGTGGTGGCGAGCAGCTCCCGCGCCTGCGCCGCGAACTGCGCCACGGGTTCGCCGGCGCGGGTGTCGGCGCGGAACCCCGTGAGCAGCGCCTCGGTGCGGCTCAAGTGCTGCGCGGCGACGACCTGGTAGGCGAGCGACGTGACCGGTTGGGGTGCCGCGGGCGGCGCGCTGGGGCCGGCCGGCCGCGCGGTCCAGCGGCCGATCCCGATCCCGAGCGCCAGCAACGCGGCGATGCCCACACCCCAGCGGAGCCGGGGCCCCAGCGCGCGGGCGCGCTGGCGCCGCGCCAGCCGCGCCGCTTCAATCTGTCGCCAGATCTCCTCGCGGGGCGTCGCGGGGGGGCGGTGATAATCCCGTGCCGCGTCTGTCAGCCGCCGTTCGAACTCGTTTTCCATCATGACACCCACTCTCCCGCGAAGTCTGCGAGCGCCTCGCGCAGTCGGGCGCGGGCCCGCGACAATTGCGCTTTCGACGTCCCCGTCTCGACGCCGAGGGCCGCGCCGATCTCCTCGTGCGTGTAGCCCTCGACATCGTGCATCACGAACACCGTACGGTACCCGTGGGGCAGATCGTCAATCGCCCGTGCGAGCCGCCGCTTCAAGTCCGGCTCCGCCTCACGCCGCGCGGTCGCCACGCCGTCCGCGTGCTCCAGCTCCGTCTCGCGCCCGCGCAGCCGCTTCACCTTGCGCAGCCCGTTCAGCACCACGGACGTGGCGATGGTGTGCAGCCAGGTGGAGAGCTTCGCCTCCCCCCGGAACGACCCCAGTTGCTCGAAGGCGCGGACGAACGCGTCCTGCGTGAACTCGCGCGCCAGCTCGTCGTCCCCCGCCAACCGGTAGGCGAGACGGTACACCCGGTCGACGTGCGCGTCGTACAGCGCGCGCTCCGCGACGCCGTCCCCGGCAAGGACTCGGGCTATGAGGTCGCGTTCGTCCACCGGGCTCCGATGCAGCGGTCTCGGATACCCCTGTGACACTGGAGGGGTGGAAAGGGTTGCGCGGCGGGGCGTTAGCCCTGTTTCAAGAGGATGCGGATCCCGACGCCGGTGAGCATCGCGAGCAAGAACGAGGCGAGAGTGCCGATGAGGAAGTACTCGGCGAACTCGCGGTCTTCGAGCGCGCGGAAGCGCGCCAGCGACTTGGCCGCGATGATCCAGCCCACCGCGCTGTATTCACCGAGCAGGACGAGCGTGAGGGTCAGGGCCCGCTCGAGGGCGCCGATCGCCCGGCCCCGGGCGATGTCGATGGCGCCCGCGGTGCGGTCCTCGTCGCGCCGCATCTGGAGGGTCGGGAACTCGAGCACACTGCGGACGAGGACGATGCCCCGACCCGAGACGTAGAGGTAGCCGGTCGCGAGCAGCCCGGCCCGGCCCCACCACAGCCCGTCGGGGCTCGGCTTCGCGAGGCGCGCGAGAAAGGTCCCGGCGACGAGGGCGGCCGCGACGAACACCAGCTCCCAGACGAGCAGCGTCGCGGCGCGCCGGCGGCCGTCCACCTGGGCGGGCCAGAGCGTGGCGGCGAGCGCGTAGGCCAACAGCGGCACGACGAAGAGTGGGTTCACGAGGTCTCCAAGAGGGCCCGGAACATCTTATCCCCGGCCGCGACGAGGGGCCAGGCCATGCGGCGCGCCAGGTGGGAGATGGCGCTGCGGTCGACCCGGAGCTGGGCCGCCGCCGCCCGAGGCGAGCCGAGCCGCAACAGCGTCGCCGCGAGCCGCTGGCGCCGCGTCCAGCTCCAGTAGAGCGCCGAGTAATAGCTGGTGAGCGGCTCGAGGGCCGGGGCGAATCCCGCGAGGGCGAGCACTCGCCGGTGCCGTTTGGCGTCCTCCAAGGCGGCGCGGGCCAGGTGGAAGCACGGCCCATCGACTTCCGGGGCCGTGCGGGCCAGCGGCGTCGTGATGGGCCCCCGGCCGCAGGCGACGACCCACACGACCGCCGGGAGCCGCACGCGGAGGTAGTGGATGCAGTCCCATACGACCGTGGGCGTTGTGAAGAGGCCCTCGAGCTCGTCGCCCCGCGTCAGGGCGAAGCGGGCGGCGAGCGCGCGCCGGTAGCGGCGGTTGAGGTCCGGCAGGCCCGCGCGGACGTCGGCCTGGAGGCGGGCGCGGCGCCGCGCCGACAGCAGGCGCGACGCGGTGGCGTCCGCAATCAGCGCGACGTAGCGGGTGGTCATAAGATGTCACATTATGGCAATAAGACGAATTACGTCACAATATACCAATATGACGTAAACTGTCCATCTACTATTTCGTGCCGAACAGCCGGTCCCCCGCGTCGCCCAGTCCGGGCAGGATGTAGCCGTGGTCGTTCAGCTCGCGATCGAGCGAGGCGGCAAAGAGGGGAACGTCGGGGTGGGTCTCGAGCATCCGGCGCACGCCCGCCGGAGCGGCGACGAGGCACAGGAAGCGGATCCGTTGGGCCCCCGCGTGCTTCAGGGCGTTCACGGCATCGACGGCCGAGCCCCCGGTGGCGAGCATCGGGTCGAGCACGATGAAATCCCGGGCGTCCTCCCCCGCGGGGATCTTGAAGTAATAGTCCACCGGCTCGAGCGTGTCGTGCTCGCGGTAGATGCCGATGTGCCCCACGCGGGCGGACGGGATCAGCTGGGCGATCCCTTCGACCATGCCGAGCCCGGCGCGCAGGATCGGCACGAGCGCGAGCTTCTTGCCGGCGACCCGGACGCCCTGCATCCGCTCGAGGGGCGTATCCACGGCGACGGGCTCGAGCGGCAGATCCTTGGTCACCTCGTAGGCCATCAGCATCGCGATCTCGTTCACGAGTTGCTTGAAGTCGCGGGTGGTGGTGTTCTTGTCGCGCAGCAGGGTGAGTTTGTGCTGGATCAGCGGGTGCTCGAGCA
>DATBCS010000094.1:0-10812 GCA_036270315.1 Gemmatimonadales bacterium | reverse complement strand
GAGCTCCGGTTCTCGACCGGCGTCGGCGGCGCCCAGGTCACCGTCCGCAGCTTCAAGGGCCCGGTCGTGCTGGAGCCGAAGCCCTAGCGCCCAAACCTTCGGGGCCGCAGCGGCATCTCACAGGCAACCGCTCACTGGAGGTTGCCATGTTGACTCCGATTCGTAGCCTCGCTCTCGCGGTGCTCGCCGGCGCTCTCGTCGCCGCCCCGGCGCTCGCCTGCCCCACCTGCACCGCCACCAGCGGGCCGCCGTGGATCTCGATCGAGGTCCCGGTCAATCCCTACGACCCGTCCGCGCGCGGCGCCTTTCTGCTGGTGCACACCTTCCATCACCGCCTGCCCGTCGGGGCCACCGTGACGGGCACGGCGGAAGGGATTGTAAACGGCGAGCGGCGCTCCGTGAAGCTCGCGTTCAAGGATACCTCGCGGGAGGGCGTGTATGCACTGCAGCAGTCGTGGCCGAAGGAGGGTACGTGGACGCTGGTGATCCAAGCGAATAACCAGGCGAGCGCCGTGGTGGAGCTCGGACCGGACGGCGAGGTCGCGTCGGTCCGCGTGCCCACGACAGAGCGGGCCGGGTGGACCGTCCCCGCGCCCGTCTCGCTCGCCGACATCGACGCCGCACTCCGGGCGCGGGCGGCGACCCTGGCGCGGAGGCCCTAGATTTCGCGGGGTGACGTTGGGCGTCGTCGTGACGGGAGCCTCGAGCGGCATCGGCGCGGCCATCGCGCGCGAGCTTGCCACTCGGGGCTTCCGCGTGTTCGGGACCGTGCGGCGGCTCGAGGATGGGAGGGCGCTCGCGGCGGCGAGGGTGGTCCCCGTGATCCTCGACGTGATCGACGCGGCCAGCATCGGGCGGGCGCGCGTCGAAGTGGAGCGCGCGCTGGCGGGCACGCCGCTCGGCGGGCTCGTGAACAACGCGGGCATCCCGGCCGCCGGCCCGCTCGAGTTGTACCCGCTGGAGGAGCTGCGGCGCGTGCTCGAGGTGAACCTCGTGGGCGCCGTCGCGGTGACGCAGGCCTTCCTACCGCTGCTCAAGGCGGCGCGCGGGCGCATCGTCAATATCAGCTCGGTGGCGGGTCGCGGCGCGCTGCCCTTCATGGGCCCCTATGCCGCGTCCAAGTTCGCGCTCGAGGCGGTCTCCGACAGCTGGCGGCGCGAACTGCTGCCGTTCGGCGTTCGGGTCATCGTGATCGAGCCCGGGAACTTCCGCACCCGGATCTGGGACAAGGCCGCGGCGTTGGATCTGAGCCGGTACCGGGGCTCCGCGTACGAGCCGGTACTCGAGCGCTTCAGCCGCGGCGCCTTGCGCCGCGGCGCGCAGGCTCCGCCACCCGACCGCGTGGCGCGGATCGTGGCGCAGGCGCTCGTCGCGCGCCGGCCGCCCATCCGCGTCGTCGTCTCGGCGCACAGTTGGGTGGATCGCCTGGTGCTAAGAATCCCGGATCGCTTGGTGGATTGGCTGATCGCGCGGGTCCTGTGGCGGAACCGCCCCACCCGACCGGCGGGCACGGCGGCCCCACCGCCGGAGCGCTAAGCCAGCTTGCCGATTGGCAGCCGGCGGATCCGCTTCCCCGTGGCGGCGAAAATGGCGTTGCATACGGCGGGGGCGATCGGCGGGACACCGGGCTCGCCGGCACCACCCTGCCGCTCCGTGCTGGGGACGATGTGCACCTCCACCACGGGCGCTTGCGGCTGCCGCACCAACGGGTAGGTGTCGAAGTTCCCTTGCACCACGCGGCCTCGCGCCAGCGTGATCTCGCCGTACAGCGCGGCGCTCAGGCCGAACACCACCCCGCCCTGGATCTGGGCTTCGACCTGGCCCGGGTTCACCGCGGGCCCACAGTCGACCGCGCACACGACTCGGGGGACCTGCACCGTGCCGTCGGCGCCCACCACGACCTCGGCCACCTCGGCACACACCGTCGGGCCCCACTCCGCCAAGGCGATGCCGCGACCGCGGCCCGGGCCGCCGGAGAGCGGCGTGCCCCAGCCAGCCTGGGACGCGGCTAATTCCAGCGCGCGCAGGTGGCGCGGCTTGTCACGCAGCAACTCGCGGCGCAGCGCCACCGGGTCCCGGCCCGCCGCGGCGGCGATCTCGTCCAGGAAGCACTCCACCACGAAGCCGTTGTGCGACACACCCACCGAGCGCCAGGGCCCGCGGGGCACGGGCGCCAGCTCCAACGTGAGCTGGTCGATTCGCACGTTGGGGATCGCGTAGGGGAGGTCGATGGCGCCGTCCACGAGGCTGTCATCGATCCCCTTCTGGAGCGGACCGAACTTGAGCCGCAGCGGCGTCCCGGCGATGCGGTGGGTCCACGCGACGAGCCGCCCCGCCGCATCGAGCCCCGCGGAGAAGCGGTTGTAGCTCGTGGGACGGTAGAACCCGTTCCGCATGTCGTCCTCGCGAGTCCAGATCACCTTGACCGGTGCCCCCACGGCCTTCGAGATCCGTACCGCTTCGGACACGAAGTCCGGCTCGAGCCGGCGCCCGAAGCCCCCGCCCGAGAAGGTGGTGTGAATCCGGACTTGCTCCACGGGCAACCCGCTCACCTGGGCCGCCACCTTTTGGGCGTCGCCTTGATTTTGGGTCGGAGCCCAGACCTCGCAAGCGTCGGCCCGGACGTGCGCGGTGCAGTTCATCGGCTCCATGGTCGCGTGATGCACAAACGGCACCTCGTAGACCGCGTCGACGCGTTTCGCCGCGCCCGTGAGGGCCCCGGCGGCGTCGCCAATGGTTTGCGCGACGATGCCCGGCCGGTCCGCCAACGCCACGAGCTGCGCGCGGACGCCAGCGGAATCGAGCGTGGCGGCATCGCCTTCGTCCCACTCGATCTCGAGCGCGCGCCGCCCGGTCGCCGCTTCCCAGTAGCTGTCCGCCACGACCGCGACGCCGGCGGCGCACCCCGCCGCCCACCCACCGCCCGCGCCCATCCACGAGCTGGGCTCGAGCTCGACCACGTGGCGTACGCCGGGGAGCGCTTGCGCCCGCGCAGCGTTTACGCGCTTCACCCGGCCGCCGAGCACCGGGGAGCGCTCGACGGAGGCGACGAGCATCCCCGGAACGTGCACGTCGATGCCGAACACGGCGCTGCCATCCACCTTGCTCGGCGTGTCGAGTCGCCGCACCCGTGTGCCCACGAGGCGGAAGTCCTTGGGGTCTTTGAGCGGCGCGTCGGTCGGCACGGGGAGCGTGGCGGCCCGCTCCGCCAGCGCGCCGTAGGGCAGGCGTCGGCCGCTGGGCACGTGGAGCACGGCGCCCTGCTCGGCGCGGCACGTCGCCCGCTCGACCTGCCAGGTTTGGGCCGCCGCCGTGATCAGCACCTCCCGCGCGGCGGCGCCCGCTTTGCGCAGGGGCTCCCACGAGGTGCGGATCGCGTTGCTGCCCCCGGTCCGCATCATACGCGACCACGCCGCCGCGTTTTCCGGCACGGGCCCGAGCTGCACCTTGGCCCAGTCGGCCTCGAGCTCCTCGGCGAGCAGCATCGCGAGCCCGGTCGGGGAGCCTTGGCCCATTTCGGATTTGTCGGCGGTGAGCGTCACGATCCCGTCCGTCCCGATGCGTAACCACGCGTTGGGGGCGAACGGCGGCGCCGCTCGGGCGGCGGCGCGCCCTGCGCGGGGCGGGAGGTAGAAGCTGATGACGAGACCACCGCTCGTCGTGAGAAAGGCGCGACGGCTGATCCCTGGCCTGGCGGTCATGCTCGGGCCCTCGCTACGCGCCACCGCCGCGGAGTGGGGTGGCGCTTCCGCTTCTGGGGTTAGGTCACGTTGCCGATCGGCAGCTTCCGGATCCGCTTCCCCGTGGCCGCGAAGATGGCGTTGCACACGGCCGGCGCGATGGGCGGCGTGCCCGGCTCGCCGCACCCGCCCGGAGCTTCGCTCGACGGCACGATGTGCACCTCCACCACCGGCATCTCGGCCATCCGTAGCATGCGGTAGTTGTGGAAGTTGCTCTGCTCCACCCGCCCCTTGTCGATCGTGATCGCGCCCCACAACGCCGCGGTGAGGCCGTACACGATCGCGCCGCCCATCTGCGCTTCGACGATGTCGGGGTTCGCGACCTGCCCGCAGTCGACGGCGCACACCACCCGATGCACGCGAGGGGCGCCATCGGCGCCCAGCGAGACTTCGGCCACTTCGGCAACGTATGACTCGAACGATTTGAACACCGCAATGCCGCGCGACCGGCCCGCGGGGAGCGGCATGCCCCAGCCCGCCTTCGTGGCCGCGAGCTCGAGCACGCCCAGGTGCCGGGGCGCTTTGGCGAGCAACTTGCGACGGAACTCGTAGGGGTCCTGCTTCGCCGCCGCCGCGAGTTCGTCGATGAAACTCTCGACGACGAAGCCGTTGAACGTGTTGTTCACCGAGCGCCAGAAGCCGACCGGAATGCCCGTGTCCGTCAACAGGTAATCCACGTGCACGTTGGCGACGGCGTACGGCATCCCGACGCCTCCCTCCGTGGCCTCCGAGTCGAGTCCCTCCTTGACCATGCCGGGGAACACGCGCGCCATAATGGATGGCGCCGCGATGCGGTGAGTCCACGCCACCGGTTGCCCGCCGGCATCGACGCCCGCCCGAAGGCGGTGGACGCAGGCCGGCCGGTACTGGTCATGCTGAATATCGTCCTCGCGCGACCACACGACCTTCACCGGCACCCCGACCGCTTTCGAGGTCTCGAGCGCCTCCTGGATGAAGTCGAGCTCGAAGCGCCGGCCGAACCCGCCGCCCAGGTACGTCGTGTGCACCTTCACTTTCTCGGGCGGCACGGCGCCAATCTTCGCACCGAAGCCCTGGGCGCCGGTCTGGAACTGGGTGGGCGCCCAGATATCCACGCCGTCCGCCCGGACGCTGGCCGTGCAGTTCATTGGCTCCATCGTCGCGTGCGCGAGGAACGGCAGTTCGTAAGTCGCGTCGACCTTGCTCGCGGCCGCCGCCAATGCCGCGTCTGGGTCGCCGTCATGGCGCGCGACCGCGCCCGGCTGATCCGCGCGCTGGTTCAAGAGCTGCGAGATGTCGGCGCTCGTGAGGGCCGCGTTCGGCCCGTCGTCCCAGGTGATCTCGAGCGCGTCGCGGCCCCGCTTCGCCGGCCAATAGCCGTCGGCGACCACCGCCACCCCGCTCGAGATCTGCGTGACGTGGCGCACACCCGGGACGGCCTGGGCCTTGGTCGCGTCGAACTTCACGACTTTGCCGCCGACCACGGGAGACCGGGCGATGACCGCCACGAGCAGCCCGGGGACCTTCACGTCGATCCCGAACTCGGCGCTGCCGTCCACCTTGGGCGGCGTGTCGAGCCGCTTCACCCGGCGGCCTAGAATCTTCCAGTCCTTCGGCTCCTTGAGTGGCGCGTTCTCCGGCACGGGCAGCGTCGCGGCCTTCGCGACCAGCTTGCCGTAGGTGAGGCGCCGCTTGGTGGCGGAGTGCACGACAGCCCCACGTTCGGCCTGGCACGTGGCCTTGTCCACGCGCCACGTCGCGGCGGCGGCCGCGACGAGCAGCTCGCGAGCGGTGGCGCCCGCCTTGCGGAGCGGGGTCCACGCCGCGCGCACGCTGGTGCTGCCGCCGGTGCCCTGCATCCCGAAGAGAGGGTTGTTGTACGCCTTGTCCACCGGGGCGAACTCGATCTTGATCTTCGACCAATCGGCCTCGAGCTCCTCGGCGAGGAGCATCGGCAGGGAGGTCGTGACACCTTGGCCCATCTCGGAGCGGTCGACGATCACCAGCACACGCTCATCGGGATAGATGCGCAACCAGGCGTTGGGCGCCAGTGGCTCTGCGGCGGCGACCCCGGGCAGCCGCCCGCTCGCCGGCAGATGGAAGCCCACGACCAGGCCGGCGCCGGCGACCGCTGCACTCTCCAAGAACTCGCGTCGCGTGACATCCGTGCGGGGGGCCATGTTAGGCCTCCTTTGCCGCGCGATGGATGGCGGCGCGAATCCGCTGGTAGGTGCCGCAGCGGCAAATGTTCGTCATCGCCGTGTCGATATCCGCGTCCGTCGGATGCGGGTGCGTCGCCAGGAGTGCCGCGGCCGCCATGATCTGGCCCGACTGACAATAGCCGCATTGCGGCACATCGTCTTCGATCCACGCCCGCTGCACCGCATGCGAGCGGTTCTGGGAGAGGCCTTCGATCGTGGTCACGCGCTTGCTGGCGACGGCCGCGACGGGCAGCACGCAGGTGCGGGTCGCGACCCCGTCCAGGTGGACGGTGCAGGCACCGCACTGCGCAATGCCGCACCCAAACTTCGTGCCGGTGAGCCCGAGCGTGTCGCGCAACACCCAGAGGAGCGGCGTGTCGGGCGCGACGTTCACAGACTCGCGCTTGCCGTTGACGGTGAAGGTGATCGGAGCCATCGGAAAGGTCTCCTCGAGCGGGATGCTTAAAACGTGCAGTCGTGTCCCAGGGGAGGGAAGGGGTGGCTCTGCCTGACCGTTGCCCAATCGTGACACGTTGCCCCGCAATGCGGAGCCGCCCAAGTTCCGCATCATCCACACGACGGGGTGGGGGGCGATCGCGGTCGGTTTCCGTCCCGTCGCCGTGTTTCGTAACGTCACAGGAGATGTGCAACACTCCAGGAGATGACCGATGAGCCTCTTACGTCGGGATGGATGGCGGGTGATCGGCGCGGCATTGCTCGCGGGCGCGTGTGGCGGAGGCAGCGCCACGCAGCCGCCGGGGCCACCCAGCCAACTGGTCACCAACGGCGGGGACGGGCAGAGTTGGTACTACAACAACCCGCTGCCGGTGCAACTCAGCGTGAAGGCCCTGGACGTGAACAACCAGCCAGTCCCCGGGGCCGTCGTCTCCTGGGCGGTGGCCTCGGGCAGCGGCGGCGTGAGCTCGGTCCAGGACACCACCGACGGGAACGGTGTGGCGCGCGTTACGGACAGCATCGGGCCGTCCACCCTGCAGCGCGTCACCGCCACACTCGCCGCCACGACCGTGGCCACGGTCACGTTTACCGAGGCCGCCACTGCGCCGCCGACCGCAACCGCCGTAGACATCAATGACAACTACTTCAGTCCGCAATCCGTCGTCATTAAGGCCGGGGGCACGGTGACCTGGACGTGGCGCGGCGCCAACCTGCACACGCTCACGTTTACCGGAGGGCCGACCCCCCTGCCGGCGAACCAAGCGAGCCAGTCAACTGGAACGGCGCCGAGGACGATCACGACCGTCGGGGGCTATACCTACGTCTGCACCAACCACGCGGGGATGAAGGGGACGGTGACGGCCGTGCACTGATCCCGACACCTCGTCGCGTCCCGGCGGTGGCGTCATGGCCGGCGGGCGCGGCGACGGGGAGCGTTGCGGGCCGCGGGAGTGGGAACGGTTCGCCTTTCGCAACGCCAGCGGCCGAGACATGTTCCGGGCCCGTGAGCCAGCCCCCAGTTGCCCGGATCACCTACGCCCGCCGCCTGGGATTCTTTTCCGGCACGATGGCCGTGATCGGCGGCATCATCGGCGCCGGCATCTTCCGCACTCCGGCCACCGTGGCGGCGCGGGTCGGGTCGGCGCGGCTCGCGCTCGGCGCGTGGGTCGTCGGTGGCGCGATCGCCTTGATCGGCGCCTTTTGCTTCGGCGAGCTCGGGCAGCGGCGGCCCAAGGCGGGGGGCGGCTACGTGTACCTGCGGGACGCGTGGGGCGCGCTGCCCGCGTTCCTGTACGGATGGGCGCTCCTGCTCGTCATCGCGACGGGCGCGATCGCGGCGGTCGCCGTCACGTTCGCGAACTACGCGCTCGCGCTGCTTGGCGTGTCGGCCGCGCGCACCCCTGCCGTGGCCATCGCCGCGATCGTCGTGCTCAGCGCCATCAACTACGTCGGCGTCAAGCCCGCCGCCGTCACCCAGAACCTGTTCACGGTCTTGAAGCTCGCCGCGCTCGTCGCCCTCATTGCGGCGGGGCTGTTCGCCGGCACCGCCACGCCGCTCCACCGCCCGTTACCGCCCCCGACCGCCCCCGATGGGGTGGTGGCTCTAGTCGGCGCCCTGGGGACCGCCCTCGTGCCCATCTTGTTCACGTATGGGGGGTGGCAGCAAACCAACTTCATTGCCGAGGAGATCATCGAGCCGGAGAAGAACCTGCCGCGCGCCCTCGTGCTGGGTGTCGCCGTCGTCATCGCGGTCTATCTGCTCGCGAACGTTGCCTATCTCCGGGTCCTCGGCCCCGCGGGGCTGGCGCGGAGCACCGCGCCCGCGGCGGACGTGATGCGCGCGCTGCTCGGCCCCGCAGGCGGGACACTCATCGCGGCCGGAATCGCGATCTCGACGTTCGGCTTCTTGAATCTCGTGATTCTCGTGACCCCGCGGGTGCTGCAGGCGATGGCGGCCGACGGGTCGTTCTTCGCGGCGTTCGCCACCTTGCATCCGGTGTACCGCACGCCGACTCGGGCGATCTTGCTGCAGGCCGCCTGGGCGATCGTGCTCACGCTCTCGGGCACGTTCAGCGAGCTCGTGGACTACGTCGCGTTCGGCGACTGGATCTTCTTCGGCCTCACGGTGGCGGGCCTCTTCGTCTACCGGGCCCGTGACCGGCAGCCGGGCGGTGCGGCCCCCCGCAGCGCATTTCGCGTCCCCGGCTATCCCTGGACGCCGGCGCTGTTCGTGCTCGCCGCGCTGTACGTGGTGGCGAGCTCGATTCGGGCGAATCCCGTGAATGCGCTGAAGGGCATCGGTCTCCTGGCGCTCGGCGTGCCCGTGTACTGGCTCGTGCGCGCGCGGCCACGAGGCACGGGTCGGTGACCCCGCGCGGAGTCGGTCTCGTGGCGTCCTGGCTCGTGGCGGCGACCGCCACGCCGGGCTCCGGCCAGGGACGAGCGTGGATGTTCGGTCCCTTTGAAAAACCCACCCAGGTGAACCCGGTCATCACCCCCAGTCGAACGTCACAGTTTCTGTCGCCCATGAACGACAGCAGCGTGCATTGGGAGGAGTACGCCACCTTCAATCCGGCGGCTGTGGTAAAGGACTCAGCGGTGTACCTCTTGTACCGCGCCGAAACCGGAGACGGCGACGCCAAGATCGGCCGTCGCACCTCGCGGCTCGGGCTGGGCGAGAGCCGGGACGGACTGCGCTTTACGCGCCGCAGCGCGCCCGTGCTGTACCCAGACAAGGACGCGCAGGCGCCGTACGAGTGGCCCGGGGGGGTCGAGGATCCCCGGGTCGTCGAGACGGAGGATGGAGGCTATGTACTCACCTACACCCAATGGAACCGCACCATCCCGCGCCTCGCGATCGCGACGTCCCGAGACCTCGTGCACTGGACGAAGCACGGCCCCGCCTTTGCCAGGAGCGACAGCGGAAAGTATCTGAACCTGGAATCCAAATCCGGCGCCATCCTCAGCCGCGTCGACGGACAGCGCGTGATCGCGACCAAGGTGAACGGGGCGTACTGGATGTACTTCAACGTCCCCGACGTGCTCATCGCGACCTCGTCCAACCTGGTGGACTGGACGCTCCTGGCCGATACCGATGGCAAGCCGGTCAAGGTCCTCTCGCCGCGCCCCGGCTATTTCGACTCCTGGCTGGTGGAGGCTGGCCCTCCCGCCCTCATGACGGAGCGGGGGATTGTGCTGATGTACAACGCGGGCAACAGCGGCACCTATGGAGACCCGGGCCTGCCGGCTCGGGTCTACACAGGCGGGCAGGCACTCTACGATCGGGGCAATCCACTCAAGTTGATCGACCGTTCGGACCAGCCGTTCATCCAGCCCTCGGAGGCGTACGAGCGGACCGGACAATACGTCGAGGGAACGACGTTCGTGGAGGGTCTGGTGCCCTTCCACGGACGCTGGTACCTCTATTACGGAACCGCCGACTCCCGCGTGGGCGTGGCGGTCTGGGATCCGCACCGCCGACCCGCAGACGAGGAAGGACGACCGCGATGACTCTGGTGAGGGTGCCCCCGCCCCTGGCGCAAGACGTCGACCTGTCCAAGACCTACGACGCCGTGATCGTCGGCTCCGGCGCGGCGGGCGGCATGGCCGCTCATGTCCTGACGACCTACGGCCTGCAAGTCCTCCTGCTCGAGGCGGGGAAAAAGCTGCCCATCGAGCAGGAGCTCCGCTCGATGCAGTGGCCCTACGATCACCCGCGCCGCGGCGACGCGCCACCCGGCTCGCACGGTCTCTCGCTCAACGAGTACACCGTGCGCACGCCTCCCTACGCGAAGGGGAGCGCCTACAAGCACGTCTACTCCTACGTCGGCGGGTGGGGCGGCGCGGACTACGTGAAGAACATCCTCGTCGACGAGAAGGACCATCCCTACACGGGCACCCGCTACGCCTGGGTCCGGGCCCGCTGCCTCGGCGGGAAAACGAACATCTGGGGCCGCCTGGCGTTGCGCCTGTCCGACTACGACTTCAAAGCCAAGACGCACGATGGCTACGGCGACGACTGGCCCATCGCGTACGCCGATTTGGCGCCGTACTACGACAACGTCGACCGCTATCTCGGCATCGCCGGGACCAAGGAGAATCTTCCGCACCTGCCCGACAGCCTGTTCCAGCGCTCCACGAAGCTCAACTGGGGCGAGGTCAAGCTGCGCCAGGACTTGAAGAAGATGGGACGCGTCCTGACGCCCTATCGGGCCGGGGTCACCACCGACGGGCTCAAGCACAACCGCTACCGCAGCAAGTGCTACGGTCGCGGCGCGTGCCATCGGCGGCCCGGCGGGTGTGACATCCACGCCGTCTTCGACTCTCCGACCGGCCTCATCTATCCGGCGATGGACACCGGCCACTTGACCGTCCGCCCCAACTCCACCGCGTACGAGGTGCTGGTCGACCGCAATACCGGAAAGGCCCGCGGGATC
>DATBCS010000093.1:0-2389 GCA_036270315.1 Gemmatimonadales bacterium | reverse complement strand
CGTCCCGGGGCTCCCCCGCTTTACAGGGGGCGCGGTCGGGTACCTCGGGTACGATCTGGTACGCACGGTGGAGCGCCTGCCCCACCCACCGGCCGACACCCTCAATGTCCCGGACGCGCTGCTCTTGATCGCCGACACAGTCGTGATCCTCGACAACCTGTTCGGTCGGGCGATCGTGGTGGCGACTGTGGAGGTGCCGCCGGGCGCGGCCACCGCGGAGCGGCTCCGCCGCTACGACGCCGCCCAGGCGAGGCTGACGGAGATCGTCGACCGCCTGCGCGCCCCGCACACGCTGGCGCCGCTGGCGCTCCCGGACGACGCCCCACCCCTCCCCACCGTGTCCCGCTACCCGCGGGCGGCGTTCGAACGCGACGTGGCCAGGATCCTCGCCTATATCACCGCCGGGGACACGTTTCAGACAGTCCTCTCGCGCCGCCAGGAGGTCATGGGCGCCGTCGATTCGCTGCGGTTGTACCGCTATCTGCGCGCGCTGAATCCCGCCCCGTACCTGTTCTATCTGGCCCTCGACGACTTCGCGCTCGTGGGCAGCTCGCCGGAAGTACTGGTGCGCGTGGAGGCCGGCGAGGTGACCGTACGACCGATCGCCGGTACGCGCCCGCGCGGGGCCACGCCGCCAGAAGACGAGGCGCTCGCCGCAGCGCTCGTCGCTGACGAGAAGGAGCGCGCCGAGCATATGATGCTCGTCGACTTGGGGCGGAACGACGTGGGACGGGTGGCCCAGTTCGGCACCGTGCGGGTGACCGAACTGCTCGGTGTCGAGCGCTATTCCCACGTGCAGCATCTCGTGAGCGAAGTGCGCGGCACGCTGCGCAGCGGCTACGACGCGCTGGACGTCCTCAAGGCGTGTTTCCCCGCGGGCACGGTGACGGGCGCGCCCAAGGTGCGGGCGATGGAGATCATCGACGAGCTCGAGCCCGAGCGCCGCGGCCCCTATGCCGGTGCGGTGGGTTACGTTGGCTGGGGCGCGACCAATCTCGACACGGCGATCGCGATCCGGTCGGCGCTGGTGCTCCCGGATCGCGTGATCGTCCAGGCCGGGGCCGGCATCGTGGCGGACTCCGATCCCGCGCGTGAGTTCACCGAAACCGAGCACAAGGCGCAAGCGGTACTGAAAGCGCTGGCGCTGGCGCGGGCCGTCCCCTCGCCATGACGAGGGCGCGAAGTATATTTGGCGTCCGTGTTTAAGCTGCTGAGCACCACGGGCGAGCAGTCCATCGACCTGCAGCCTGGCCGCACCGTCGTCGTCGGGCGTGCCGTGACGAGCGACGTCCCGATCTACGACCCTACTATCTCACGCCGTCACGCCGAGCTGTCCGTCGCCGACGGCGGCGTCAAGGTTAAAGACCTTGGCTCCTCCAACGGCACGTTCCTCAACGGTGCCCGCATCGTCGCCGACGTCACCGCCGGCGAGAACGACGTCATTACCTTCGGCAAGGTGGCCTTCCGGGTGAAGCAGATGAGCGCCCCGGCGGCGCGGCCCCAGGTCGTGCCGCCGGTGTCGGCGGAGTTCGCGGGGGCGAAGGCCGCGGGCGGGACGATCGTGCGGCAGCTGCCGGTGAGCGTGTCGGGCGGCGTGCCGGCGATCGTGACCGCCAGCCCGTCGGGCGCGTCGCACCTCAAGGTCACCGCCAAGTCGTTGGAGGAGCTGCGCGAGAAGAAGCTCGAGCTGCTGCTCGAGATCTCGAAGGAGCTCTCGAAGCAGCAGGAGCTCGATCGGCTGCTCGATAAGATCGTCGAGTTCACGTTCCAGGTGATGAACGTGGACCGCGTCTCGATCCTGCTGCTCGAGGAGAAGACCGGCGAGCTGGTGCCGCGCATCTCGAAGGGCCGGACCGCGCAGTCATCGGCGTCGAAACACGTCCCCCAGTCCATCGCGCGCCGGGTGGTGGAAGACCGGGTCGCGATCCTGTCGGACAACACCGCCGCCGACGAACGGTTCAAGGGCAAGTCCATTCTGATTCAGAGTGTTCGGAGCGCGATGTGCACGCCGCTCATGGGCACGGATCAGAAGGTGCTGGGGATCCTGTACGTCGACAACCTCACGGCGACGCACTCGTTTTCGGACGACGACCTCAAGTTCCTGATCGCCTTTGGCTCGCTCGCGGCCGTCGCGATCGAGAACTCACAGCGCTCCGAGCGGCTGCGCCGCGAGGCGCTGGTGCTGTCCAACTTTCAGCGCTACTTCGCCCCGAACCTCGCCGCCCAGATCGCCCAGCAGGAGGGGGCGGTCCAGCTCGGCGGCGTGAAGCGCCCTGTCGTGATCTTCTTCTCCGACATCCGCGGCTTCACGCCCCTCTCCGAAGCGATGGGCCCGGACCAGATCGCGACGCTCCTGACCGAGTATTTCACCGAGATGGTGGAGATGGTG
>DATBCS010000092.1:0-8279 GCA_036270315.1 Gemmatimonadales bacterium | reverse complement strand
AGCATCACGTGCGTCTTCCCGTTGTCGCCCTGCGCCCCCACGAGCGCCCCTGACAGGGCCCCGCTCGGCAGGGTCGGCGCGGTGGGACCGCTGCGATCGGTGTTACAGGCGACGACCAAGACAGCCGCTCCGGCGGCGAGTGGCAACCACAGTCTCATGGATGGGCCTCCTCGAGATGTCGGGTGCGCTCCCTCACGACGCGACCGGCGGGTCCGACATCCCCCGGCCCGTCCTCCGTCACAACGCTACGTGTGCACAGCCGGGCCGCAAGCGGGGTAGGCGGGCGGGCTCACACGCCGCAGATCTCGTCCAGGTCCTCGACGCCCATCAGCACGTCCCGCGGCTTGGAGCCGTTCGCCGGTCCCAAAATCCCCGCGAGCTCCAGCTGATCGATGATCCGGGCCGCCCGGCCGTAGCCGATGCTCATGCGCCGCTGCAGCAGCGACGTGGAGCCGAGCTGGTTCTGGATGCACACCTCGGCGGCTTGGCGGAACAGGGAATCCCGTTCGCCCGGCGCGGCGCCCGTGCCGCCTTCCTCCTCCCCCGCCTGCTCGGCTTCCTCGAGCGCCGTCACCTGCTCGTCGATGCTCGAGCGGGCGGGGGCCGGGGCAGCGGGAGCATGCGCCTTGTACCACTCCATCAGCCGCTCGGTCTCCTCGGTCGAGATGAAGGCGCCCTGCACGCGCATCAACTCGCTCTTGCCGGGTGGCAGGAACAGCATGTCCCCGTTGCCGAGCAACGTCTCGGCGCCGTTCTGGTCGATGATGGTGCGGCTGTCCACTTTGGCCGACACCCGGAACGCGATGCGGCAGGGGAAGTTCGCTTTAATGAGCCCGGTGATGACGTTCACCGAGGGGCGCTGGGTCGCGAGCACGAGGTGGATCCCGATGGCGCGCGCCTTCTGCGCCAGGGTGGCGAGCGGCGTCTCGATCTCGCCCTGCACCGTGAGGATCAGGTCGGCGAGCTCGTCGACGATGAGGACGATGTAGGGCAGGATGCCGTCGGTGTACTCGCCGTCGAGCGGCAGCTCGCGCTGGATCCCGGCCTGCGTGGCGAGCGTCTCGCGCGGCCCCTTGAGCGGCTTGCGCTCGTCCACCTTCGTGTTGAAGTCCACGATGTTGCGGGCGTGGTTGGCGTGCAGCAGGCGGTAGCGCCGGTCCATCTCCCAGACCGCCCACTTGAGCACGCTCGCCGCCTTGTGGTGGTTCGTCACCACCGGCAGCCCGAGGTGGGGCAGGGCCGCGTACATCGACAGCTCGACCATCTTCGGATCGATCATCAGCAGCTTGAGCCGCTCGGGCGGATGGGT
This sequence comes from Gemmatimonadales bacterium, assembly GCA_036270315.1. Lineage (GTDB taxonomy): Bacteria > Gemmatimonadota > Gemmatimonadetes > Gemmatimonadales > GWC2-71-9 > AG41. Next base: position 6,970 of record DATBCS010000092.1, on the reverse strand, counting down.
GTACACGAGGCTCGTGATGATCGTGTTGATGCACACCGACTTCCCCGAGCCCGTGACGCCGGCGATCAGGAGGTGCGGCATTTTCGCCAAGTCGGCGACCACGGCCTCGCCCTCGAGGTTCTTGCCGAGCGCGATCGGGAGCGCACGGGTAGGGCGGTGGTATTCCCCGCCTTCCAGCAGCTCGCGCACGTGCACCATGCGTGGGATCGGGTTCGGCACCTCGATCCCGACCGCCGCCTTCCCGGGGATCGGGGCCACGATGCGGAGCGACGGGGCGCGCATCGCGAGCGCCAGGTCGTCCGAGAGCGCGGCGATCCGCCCCACCTTCACCCCCGGTCCGGGCGCCACTTCGTACTGCGTCACCACGGGGCCCACCGTGCGCCCGGCGATCGAGCCTTCCACCCGGAACGTCTGCAGCGTTTCGATCAGCTTGCGTCCCATTTGCTCGATCTGCGCCAACCCCGCCCCGCCGTCCTCGGGCGGCGCGGGAGTCAGGAGCTCGATCGGGGGGATCAGGACTCCTTCGGGGACGCGGGCCGGGGGCGGCGGCGGGGGGGGAGGCTTGGGTTTCTTGGGCTTGGGGCCGCGGCCCGCGCCGAGCAGGGGCGCCGCCACCACGTCGGGCGCCTCGTCCGCCCCCGCCCCGCCCGATCCCCCCGCCCCCGCCGCCCGCGGGTCGCGCTTCGCCTTTCCGGGCTTCTCCACGGCGGCCAGCTCGCGCGTGCGCAGCACGACGAGCGGATGCCAGCCGATCGTGAGAATGCCGAGCGCGGACAGGGCGAACAGGCCGACCAAGGCGCCGCCGGCCGTGCCCACGACATGGTGCACGCCGTGGGCCAGCAGGGCGGGGACGGTGCCGACGAGGCGCTCGGTGGGGGTCCAGGTGGTGTAGTCTGCCGGAAACCGGGCGCCCGTGAGCGTCCCGATGCCGTAGGGCACGATGAGCACGAGCCCGGCCCCGAGCGCGGCCGCCCGCGCGGCGGAGAGGCGGCCCAGCCGCTCGAACGCGGCCAAGGCCCAGGCGAGCCCCAGGACGGGCACGAGCAGCGCCCCGGCGCCGAGCCGGCGCCACAGGAGCGACCCCAAGGCGTCGCCCCAGCTGCCCGTGATGGGGAGCCGGAGCAGCGTGAGACCCAGGAACAGCCCGACGACGAGCGCGCCGATCCCCACCAGCTCCGCGCGCGCCTTGCGGTTCATGTGATGCGACGGTCGGCGTAGCTCGGGACGACGGTGAAGCGGTCCGGCTGGGCGGCGAAGCGCACGTCCTCGGCCAGGCCGACGTCGGCGAGCTGGTGCGCGGCCTCCGAGCCCACGAGCGCCTCGCTCCAGCCGGCGAACGCGGGCGTCAGGGCGACGGCGGCCGTCGCGGCGTCGTTCAGGACGAGCTTCTTGACGCCGCGCTTCACGGCCCGGATCAGGCGGCCCGCCATGTAGCCGTCCTCGACGGCGAACTGGCGGTCCCGGCCGGCGCAGATGATCACCAGGTCGGCGCCGCGCGCGACGAGCTCGCGGGTGCGCAGGGCGAGGGCCTTGAAGTTCACGGCAGCGCCCACGAGGACCGGGTCGCCGCCTTGCGCCGCCACGAGGGCCGGCGTGCCGTTCGTGGTAGCGAGCACGATGGTCTTCCCGCCCACAGCGGCCGCGGTCATTTCGCGCGGCGAGTTGCCGAGCGCGAACCCCTCGATCCGCAGACTCTTGCGCTCGCCGGCGAGCACGACGCCGTCTTTCTCGAGGTTCGAGGCGAGCCGCACCGCTTCCTCCGAGGTGGCGGCGGGAATGACGGCTTTGGCGCCGTTGGCGAGCGCGGTGATCACGGTGGTCGTGGCGCGCAGCACGTCGATCACCACGACGCCCCGGCCGGTCAAGTCGCCGGCATTGACACCGAGCGGGGTGAAGAAGACGTCGATCCTCATGCCGGCTGCAGCAGCTGGGGCTCGCGCTCGAGGAACTTGGTGTCGACGGTGCCGGCGACGAAGTCGGGGTGGCGCATGACCCGACTGAGGAACGGGATGGTCGTGGTCACGCCTTCAATGATAAACGAATCGAGCGCCTGGCGCATACGCGCGAGCGCCTCAGCGCGGCTGTTGCCGTGCACGATGACCTTCGCGAGCAGCGAGTCATAATAGGGCGGGACGGTGTAGCCGGCGTAGATGTGGGTGTCGAGGCGCACGCCCGGCCCGCCCGGCGGGTGGTACGCGGTGATGGTGCCGGGGCTCGGCTGGAAGTTGCGGGCGGGGTCCTCGGCGTTCACGCGGCATTCGATCGCGTGGCCGCGGAGCCGGTGGCCGTTCATGACGAAGGACAGCGGCTCGCCCGCCGCCACGCGGATTTGCTCCTTCACCAGGTCGAAGTTCGTCGTCATCTCCGTCACGGGGTGCTCCACCTGGATCCGGGTATTCATTTCCATGAAGTAGAACGCGCCGTCCTCGTCGAGCAGGAACTCGATCGTGCCGGCGCCGACGTAGCTGATCGCTTCGGCGAGCCGCACCGCCGCGTCGCCGATATCCTGGCGCAGCGTCTGGTCCACCGCCGGGGAGGGGGCCTCCTCGATGAGCTTCTGGTGGCGTCGCTGGACGGAGCAGTCGCGCTCGCACAGGTGCATCAGCTTGCCGTGGGTGTCGCCCATGATCTGGATCTCGATGTGGCGCGGCCGCGCCAGATACTTCTCGAGGTACACGGCGTCCGAGCCGAAGGCAGCGAGCGCTTCCTGCTTGGCGAGGGCGAACGCCTGGGCGAACTGCTCGTCATCGGTCGCGACCCGCATCCCCTTCCCGCCCCCGCCCGCCGCCGCCTTGATGATCACGGGGTACCCCAGCTGGTGCGCCGTCTCGAGCCCCTCCTCCGCGTCCGCGACCGGGCCGCTCGAGCCGGGCACGGTCGCCACCTTGAGCTTCTGGGCGAGCTTGCGCGCCGCCGCCTTATCGCCCATCTGGCGAATCTGCTCGCCCGTGGGGCCGATGAAGGTGATGTTCGAGGCGCGCACGATGTCGGCGAACTCGGGGTTCTCGGCGAGGAAGCCGTAGCCGGGGTGGATGGCGTCGGCGCCCGTGATCTCGGCCGCCGCGATGATGCGCGGAATGTTCAAGTAGCTGTCGCGCGCCGGCGCGCGCCCAATGCACACGTCGTCGTCGGCGAAGCGGGTGTGCAGGCTGTCGCGGTCCGCCTCGGAGTAGACGGCCACGGTCTCGAGGCCCAGCTCCTTGCACGCGCGGATCACCCGCAGGGCGATCTCCCCGCGGTTCGCGATCAGTACCTTCTTGAACATCAGGGTTCGATGTCGCCGGCCAGCCCCGCGGCGGCGGTGCTGCCGCCGAAGGCGCGGCTCTCCCCGGACTCGACGCCGGACACCTTGAGGGCGAACTCGCTCGGGTTGGTGGCGTAGAAGATCGCGCTCTCGTAGCTGATCATCCCCTGCTGGTACCAGCGGAACAGCGACTGATCGAAGCTCTGCATCCCGTACTGCACCGAGCCCTGCGCGATGAGATCGGGGATCGAGAGCGTCTTGGTCAGGTCGCGCATGTTCTCCTGCACCGCGGCGGTGTTGATCAGCACCTCGGACGCCGGAATGCGGCCGCGGCCGTCCTTGCGCGGCACGAGGCGCAGCGAGATCACCGCCTGCAGCGCGGTCGAGAGCAGGTGGCGTACCTCGTCATGCTGGTGCGGTGGGAAGAACGAGATCACCCGGTTCACGGTCTGCGTGGCGTCGACCGTATGCAGCGTCGAGAACACGAGGTGCCCGGTGTCCGCCGCCTTGAGGGCGGTGTCGAGCGTCTCCATGTCGCGGATTTCGCCGATGAGGATCACGTCGGGCGCCTGGCGCAGCACGTGGCGCAGCGCCGAGTTGAACGACAGCGTGTCGTTGCCGACCTCGCGCTGGGAGATGTTCGACAGATTGTCGCGGTGCAGGAACTCGATCGGGTCCTCGATCGTGATGATGTTGACCCGGCGGCTGCCGTTGATGTGGTGGATCATCGCCGCGAGCGCCGTGGATTTGCCCGACCCCGTCACGCCCGTCACGAGCACGAGCCCGCGGGGCCGCAGCGCGATCTCCTCGAGTACCGGCGGCAGGTTCAGGTCGCGCAGCGACTTCACCTCGTAGGGGATGGCCCGGAACGCGAACGCCACGGTGCCGCGCTGCTGGTACACATTGGTCCGGAACCGCCCCACTCCCGGCACGCCGATCGCGAAGTCCGCCTCTTTGTGTTCGGCGAACTCCTTGACCTGGCGCGGCGTCATGATCTGCTCGGCGAGCGACTTCAGCTCCTCGGGCTTCAGGGGCGTCGTGGTGTCCAGGGCCACGAGCTCCCCGTTCACCCGGATGGTCGCCGGCCGGCCCACCTTGAGCAGGAGGTCGGACGCGTTGCGCTGGACCATCTGGGTGATAGCCTGCTTGAAGTTGAAGCTGGTGCCACTCGGGGCGTCAGGCATGGGGGTCTACCCGGTAGAGGGGCTGGCCGAACTCCACCGGCTGCGCGTTCTCCACCAGCACTTCGCGGATCACGCCGGTGACGTCGGACTCGATCTCGTTCATGATTTTCATCGCCTCGATGATGCACACCACCTGCCCGGACGAGACGCGGTTCCCGACCTTGACGTAGGGCGCGGCGCCCGGTTCGGGCGCCGAATAGAACGTCCCGACCATGGGGGACTTGATTTCGAGCAGCTGCGGTGCGGCAGCGGGGGCGCCCGCGGCGGCCCCCCCGGCCCCCGCGGCGGTGGGCCCGCCGGCGGCGCCGCCGCCCGGCGCCCCCGGCGCCGGCGCTTGGGCCACCACCACGTGCGCCACGCTACCGCCGGCGTTCCCCATGTGGCCCGCCTTGGACACCCGGATCGACGACCAGGCCCCGAACAGGCCGCGGCGCACCTCGATCGCGCCGAGCTCGGGCGCGTCCTTCAGGAACTGCACCAGCCGGGCGAGGATATCGAGGTTCATAGAGTCCGGAATCTACACGTAGGACGCAAGTTACACGAGTTCCACGAGTTCCGTGCGGCCGTCTGACAGGAGCACCGGCCCCTCGGAGCCGAGGTGGACGTCGTCTTCGAGCCGCACGCCGCCCGTGCCGGCGACGTAGACGCCCGGCTCGATCGTCACCACGGCGTCCGCCGGCAGCGGGTCGGCGTTCGTCTTCGCGAGCCGCGGGGCCTCGTGCACCTCGAGTCCCAGCCCGTGCCCGAGCGAGTGCCCGAACGCGTCGCCGAAGCCGCGCGCCGTGATCAACTCGCGCGCCAGCGCGTCCGCGTCGCGCCCGCTCATCCCGGCGCGCACGCCGGTGCGCGCCCGCCGCTGGGCCTCATACACGAGCCCGTACAGCGTCCGCTGGCGCTCGGTCGCGCGCGCGCCCACGAGCACGGTGCGGGTGATATCGGCGCAGTAGCCGTCCACTTCAGCGCCGAAGTCGAGTAACAGCCACTCCCCTGCCCCGACCGCGCGGGCGCTCGAGCGGGCGTGGGGCAGGGCGGTGCGGGGGCCCGACGCCACGATGGTCGGGAACGGGTGCCCCTCGCTGCCGCGGCGGCGCAGCGCGCCCTCGAGCAGGCCCGCGATCTCGAGCTCGGTCATCCCCGGCCGCACCTCGGCGAGGGTGCAGGCGAGCGCTTCGCCCGCGAGTGTGGCGGCGCTCTTGATCGCCCCGACTTCGGCGGCGTCCTTCGAGGCGCGCAGCCGTTCCACCAGGTCTGTCGTCGCCTGCCAGCGCCACGCCTTCCCCGCGACCGCGAACCGCTCGGCGTCGTGCACGGTGAGGGCGTGCGCGTCGTACCCGAGCGTGTCCAGGGGCCCGAGCGTCCCGAGCTCGCGAAAGAAGCGGTCCCACACGCTCGTGCCCTCGACCTCGACGCGCGCCACGGCGCCGGCCTCGGCCCGGGCCTGCTCGTCGTAGCGGAAATCGGTCACCAGGAGGACGTCGGCGCGCGTCACGGCGACGACGGCGGCCGACCCGCTGAAGCCGGTGAGGTAGCGAATGTTGGCCCGCGACGTGACGACGAGCCCATCGAGCGCCGCCACCGCGAGCGCGCGCACCAGGGCCTCCTGCCGCAGGCGGCGGCGATCAGCGCCCATGGCGGGACTGGAGATAGCCGACCAGCCCCTCGAGTCCCAAGCGATAGCTCTCGGCGCCGAAGCCCGCCACCACGCCCACCGCGGCGTCGGCGAGCAGCGAGCGGCGCCGCTCCGGCTCGCGCGCGAAGATGTTCGAGAGGTGCACCTCGACGAACGGGACCCGCACGGCGAGCAGCGCGTCGCGCACCGCCAGGCTGGTGTGCGTGAAGGCCGCGGCGTTCACCACGGCGCCGTCGGCCCGACCGCGCAGTGCCTGGATCGCGTCGACGAGCTCGCCTTCATGGTTCGTCTGACGCCAGGCGAGCTCCACGCCGAGGGCTTGGGCGCGTTCGCGGGTGCGCGCCTCGATCTCCGCCAGGGTCGCCCGCCCATACACCTCGGGCTCGCGCTCCCCCAACAGATTCAGGTTTGGGCCGTTCAGCACGGCGATGTGCACTAGGACTTGAGGCCCCGCAGCCACGCCTGGAACTGGTCCAGATCGCCCTCGTCTTCGACCGCCGGGTGCGACCGGGGGCCCTCGGGCGGCGCGCCAGGCGCGCCTCCCGGGGCGGCCGACCCCGCCGCGGCGCCGGGCGCGCCGCTCGGCGCGCCGGAATTGAAGAACTGATCGAAGGAGAAGCCGCCCGTCTCCTGCGGCACCGGCGGCAAGGTGCGTGGGGCGGCGGCCCCCGACCGCTCGGACGCGGCTGGTGGGGGCGGCGCGGCAGGCGCCGCCGCCGCAGCGTGGGACGCGGCCGGCGCCGGCGGCGTGGGCTCTGTCCGCCGCATGACGTGCGTACTCTCTTCGCCGAACACCTCGTCGAGCGAGATCGTGTCTTCCGCTAGCCGCGTCGCGTCCCCCGGGGCCATGACGTCGGGCCGGGGCTCGGGGTGGTGAGCCGTAATCCCGAAGGCGTGGTCGAGGGGCGATTG
>DATBCS010000091.1:0-8604 GCA_036270315.1 Gemmatimonadales bacterium | reverse complement strand
CATCCTGCAACGCGCCGGGGCCGGGTCACTGGAGCGACGCGTTTACGATGCCCACCGTCTCGGCGGCGAGCCGCTTGAGCGCGCCTAAATGGGTGGTCGCGAGCGTCACCGCGCGCCGCCCCGTTAAGGTCTTTAAGACTGCGGCGGCGAGCGCACCGCCTTCGGCGGGGTCGGTGCCGCTCCCGATCTCGTCGATCAACACCAGTGACCCGGCCCCGGCGCGTTGCAGGATGTCGCCCACCACGGCGACGTGCGCGGAAAAGGTCGAGAGACTAGCAGCGATCGATTGGCGGTCGCCGATGTCGGCGAACACGGCGTCGAACACCGGCAGCACCGACTCGGGCCCGAGGGGCGGGATGACGCCGCTCTGCGCCAAGAGCGCGAGCAACCCCACGGCCTTGATGAGGACCGTCTTGCCCCCGGTGTTTGGGCCGGAGACGAGCACGGTGTACTCGTCGGGCGCGAGTACCAGGTCGAACGGCACCACCACCCGCTCGCCCGACAAGAGCAGCGGATGCCGGCCCTGCCGGATGGCGAGCGGCCCGCCGCCCACCGTGGGCACGAAGCCATTCACCTCTGCGGCGTAGCGGGCGCGGGCGCACAGGTCGTCGAAGGCAATGCACATCTCCCACGCCGCCGCGATGGCCTGGCGCTCGGGGCGCACCAGCTCGGTGAGCTCGCGCAGTACCCGCAGCGCCTCGCGCTGCGCCTCCGCTTCCGCGGCGCGCAGCGCGTTGCCCAGCTCGATCACCTCGGGGGGCTCGAGGAACACGGTCGAGCGGGTCGCGGATTCATCGTGCACGATGCCGCCGACGCGGGCGCGCGCCGTGCTCCGCACCGGGATGACGTAGCGCCCGGCGCGCAGCGTGACGCTCGCGTCGGGGGCGCGCTCGGTGGGGTCGAGCGCACCGAGGATGGCCTCGAGCGCGGCCACGAGCCGGTCGCGCGCCTGGCGCACCGCCTGGCGCGCGCGCCCCAGCGCGCGCGAGGCGGCGTCGAGCACCTGGCCGTCGGCATCGAGCGACTGCCCGAGGCGCTGCTCTAGGGCCTTGGGCGGGGGATCCGTCCGGAGGGCCGCCGTGCGCGGGGCGCGCGGGGCGAGGCGTGCCAGGTCCGCCGCCACGCCGCGCGCCGCCGCGAGCGCCCGCCCGAGGTCCGCGAGGACCGCGCCGTCGAGCACACTCCCCGCCACCCCCAGCAGCTCGAGCGCCGGTGCGAGGTCGGGCACCGGCTCGGCCCGGACCCGCTCGTCCTCGAGCAGCACGGCTTGCAGCTCGGCGACCTGCCCGAGCGCAGCACGAATCGCCTCGGGCGTCGTGGCCGGTCGCCGACTACGCACGCGGGCGGCGCCCAGCGGCCCGGCGGCGTGCGCCGCCACCCGCTCCAGCGCGGCAGGAAACTCCAGTGTCTCCAGCACGGAGGGGGCGACCCCTCCCCCGACGCTCATACGGCGGCCGCCAGCTCCTCGCGGGCGATCTCGTTCACGAGCTTGCCGTCCGCCCGGCCCTTGAAGCGCGGCATCACCTGACCCATGACCTTGCCCACGTCCTTCGCTCCCGCATTGATCGCCTCGCGCACGGCGCGGCGGATCTCGTCGGGATCGACCGCCGCTGGCAGGAACGCCTCGAGCGCCTGCACCTCGGCGAGCTCCACGTCGGCGCGATCGGGACGGCCCACGGCGCGGTACTGCTCGGCGGCCTCGCGGCGCCGCTTGATCGCCCGCCGCAGCACCTCGGCCGTCTCCTCGTCGGAGGCGGGGTGGCGGAGCTCGAATTCGCGGTTCTTGAGATCGGCGAGGACGGTGGTGAGGAGGAGCAGGCGCGGCGGATCGCGGTGTTTCCGGGCCTCGGTCATCGCGGCGCGCAGCCGCTCGGGCAAACTTGCCACGTCAGACGGGCCGCGGGCGCCGAGTCTTGCGTCGCGCCACGCTCATCTTGCGTTTGCGTCGCTCGCTCGGCTTTTCGTCGTCACGGTGCTGGCGGAGGTCGGACAGGATCCCTGCCTTGTCACACTTTTTCTTGAAGCGCCTCAGAGCACGCTCGAAGCTCTCGTCATCATGAAGGATGACTTCCGGCATCGCTCCTACTCGCTAACTGTGATGAACGCAAAAACTTAGCGGCCCACGGGGAGGCTCGCAAGACATCACCCCGGAGGCCACGCCATCGGCCGGCCGCCCAGCAGATGGAGATGGAGATGGAACACCGTCTGCCCGCCGTCCGGGTTGGTGTTGAGCACGATGCGATAGCCGCGTTGCGCCAACCCGAGCTCCCGCGCCAGATCGCGCGCGAACGCGAGCAACTTCCCGAGCAGCGCCGCATCCTTCGCGTCGTTGAGCGACGCCACGTGGTGCGTCGGAATCACGAGCAGGTGCTTCGGGGCCTGCGGCTGCGCGTCCTCGAACGCCAGCAATCCGTCGGCCTTCTTCACGACCTTCGCTGCCAGCTCGCCCGCCGCGATGCGGCAGAACACACACCCCGCCCCCGCCATACCCAATCCTCCCCTCGCTCAGCCGCCGAACGCCTGACGCAGCTGCTCCCACAACTTCTTCCCGATGCGCTCCTCGCTGGGCGGCGCCCCTTCGACTTTCGCCAGCTGCTCGAGCAGCTGGCGTTCCGGGGCGCTGAGCTTGGTGGGCGTCCAGACATGCACCCGCACGTGCAGGTCGCCCTTGCCACCCTCCCCCACGCGCGGCAGACCCTTGCCGCGCAGGCGGTACACTGTGCCAGTCTGCGTCCCCGGCTGGATCTTGAGCATCGCGCTGCCGTACGGCGTCGGCACCTGCACCTCGGCCCCGAGGGCCGCCTGGCTGAAGGAGACCGCGAGATCGAACAGCAGGTCGTCCCCGTGCCGCTCGAAGCGCGCGTCCTCGGCGATATCGAGCACGGCGATCAGGTCGCCGGGAGGCCCGTTCCGCGGACCGGGCGCGCCCTGCCCGCGCATCGTGAGATAATGATGGTCCGCCACGCCCGCCGGCACGTTGATCTCCATCGTGCGCTCCGTGCGCACCCGCCCGTCCCCCTGACACTTGGAGCACGGGTCTTGAATCACGGTCCCCTCTCCGGCACAACTGGGACAGGGCGAGACCGAGACGAACTGCCCAAACATCGAGCGTGCCGCTCGCCGCACCTCCCCCGTGCCGCCACACGTCCCACACGTCGTGGCCTGCGACCCCGCCGCCGCCCCGGTGCCGCCGCACTCCGCACAGCGCTCCAGGGTGCGCAGCTTGACGGCCTTCGTCGTCCCGCTCGCCACTTCCGCGAGCGTGAGCTTCAACGTCACCTTCACGTCCTGCCCGCGATGGTGCTCCCGCCGGGCCCGCTCGCCACCCCCGAACAGCGCGTCGAACCCTCCTAATCCCCCGAAGTCGCGCATGAAGATGTTGAGCGCCTCGGACAGATCGAACGGCGCGAACCCGAAGTCGCCCGGCCCCCGCCCCGCCCCCGCCCCCGCCCCCGCCCCGCCGCGGCGCACCCCCGCCGCGCCGTAGCGGTCGTAGGCGGCGCGCTGCTCGGGATCGCGCAGTACCTCGTAGGCCTCCGTGAGCTCCTTGAAGCGCTCCTCGGCCCCCTGCTTCTCCTCCGGCCCCACGCGGTCGGGGTGGTGCTGCATCGCGAGCCGGCGGTAGGCCTTCTTGATCTCGGCTTCGGAGGCGTCGCGCGCCACGCCCAGCACGGCGTAGTAGTCGCGGCTCATTCGAGCAACTCCCCCACGAGGCGGCTCGTATGGTTCACGAGCGCCACGATCTTGTCGTAGGGCATCCGCGTGGGGCCCATGACGCCGATCACCCCGGCGAGCGGCCCCAGACGGTAGGACGCGGTGATGAGCGTGAACGGCGCCAGCTTGGGATCCTGGTGCTCGCCGCCGATCGTGATCGTGAGCCCTTGGCTGGCCCGCGTCGCCAGCGCCTCCCGCAACACGTCGCGCCGCCCCGTGACCTCGAGCAGGCCCTGGAGCTGCTGCTTCGTGGTGAACTCCGGCTGCTCGGCGAGGAGCTCCGCGCTCCCCAGCACCACGCCCCCCGCAGCGCCCCCGGTCGGCGGCACCTCGAACAGCTCGTCCGCCTCCTGAATGAAGATGTTCAGCAGCTCGCCCGTCCCGTGCTCCGGGGCGGCGTCGCGCAGCCGCTCGGCCAGGGTGCTCCGGATGTCCCGGAGCGACAGCCCCGCAAGCCGTTCGTTCAGGACCACGGCCACTCGGGCCACGGCCTCAGGCGCCAGGTGCGACGGGACCTCGACGAAGATGGTGCGCACCACGCCGCTCTGGAGCGTCAGGACGAGGAGCAGCCGCTCGGAGGAGACCTGCAGCAGCTCGAGCCGCTCGAGCACCGCGGCCTCGAGCGTCGGGCTCACCGCGACCCCGAGCTCTTTGGTGAGCACCCCGAGCACCTGGGCCGCGCGCTCGAGGATGCGGTCCACCGCGCTGTGCTCGCCGGCGAGCTCCTCGCGGATCTGGTCTGACTCCGACACCGGCACCTGCCGCAAGTGCATCAGGGAATCGACGTACACTCGATACGCCAAGTCCGTGGGAATGCGGCCGGCGGAGGTATGGGGGTGATACAAGTACCCCTTCTCCTCCAGGTCGCTCATCGTGTTGCGGATCGTCGCCGGGGACAACGCGAGCGCGAACCGGCGCGAGATCGTCCGGCTGCCCGCCGGCTCGGCGGTTTGCACGTAGGTCTCGATGACCGCTTCGAGTACCTGGCGTTCGCGTTCGGTCAGGGAGGTGGTCATGGCGTCCAAGCTCTTAGCTGCTAACAATTTAGCTCGTCTCCTGGGCTCCGGTCAAGTCACCCACCAGGGCATCGAGCCGGAGCCACCCCTCCGGGGAAAGCACCACTCGGTCGCCCTGCACCGCGGCCCACCCCGCCCGGACCCAGCGCTCGATGGGCGCGGGCAGCGGGGACCCGGGGCCGACGAGGAGCCCCGCGTCGGTCCGCAACGCGCAATACACCCGCTCGAGTTCCCGCTCGCTTGGCGTCAGCACCTCCTCCGAAGCGACGGGCGAGCGTCCGAGCGCGAGCGCCCGGCGATACGCCTCCCAGGCCGGCAGGTTCCAGCGGCGGGCCCGCCCGTCGAACGAGTGCGCCGCGGGCCCTAGGCCCACATAGGGGCGGCCCGACCAGTAGACGGAGTTGTGGCGCGAGCGCCCGCCCGGACGCGTCGCGTTCGACACCTCATAGAAATGATAGCCCTCGCGCCCCAGCCGTTCGTGCGCCAGGAGGTATTCCGCCGCGTAGCGCTCGTCGTCCGGTGCGGCCGTGCGGCCGCGCGAGATCCAGCGGGCGAGCGGCGTGCGCTCCTCCACGGTCAGGCCGTACAGGGATAGATGCAGCGGCGCCAGGGCGAGCGCGTGCTCCAAGTCCCGGGCCCAATCGCGCTCCAGCTCGGTCGGCAAGGCGAAGATCAGATCGAGCGAGAGATTGACGATGCCCGCGGCCCGCAGGGCCGCGACCGCCTGCCCGATGCGCGCCGCGTCGTGGGTGCGATGCATCCACTTGAGGACGCGGTCGTCGAACGACTGGGCGCCGAGCGAGACCCGGTTCACCCCGGCGCGCCGCCACGCCGTGGCGTGCTCGACCGTCACGTCGTCGGGATTCGCTTCGAGGGTCAGCTCGAGATCGTCAGGCCCCACACGGTCGACACCGGCCGGACGCACCGCTTGGACGAGCGCCGCCAGCGCCACGGGCGGCAGACGCGACGGCGTACCGCCACCCAGGTACAGCGTCTCGAGCGACCCAACCCCAGGCTCCGGACCGGCGCCCGGACCACGGGCGGCATGCCCGAGGTCCAGCTCGCGCCGGATGGCTTCCACATAGTCGCGCGCCGGGACCCGCCGCCGCACGGCGATCGCGAAGTCGCAGTAGGAGCAGCGCCGCGCGCAGAAGGGCACGTGGACATAGACGTGACGCATCGCGGTGAAACCTACTCGGCGCCGGCGGTCTGAGGCGGCGCACAGCAAGCGGTTGCGGGCCACCGTCGCCTCTCTGGGCGTCGGCGCGGCTATTGCCCCCGCGCGTGCGCCTGCGCATACTGGGCATCGAGGGGGGGCGATGCATTCTGCATCGAGCCGCGGCGCGCGCCGCGGCTGTTCCCGTTGTGTTTTCCGACACCACCTCCCTCCGTGCGGGCACGCGTCCCCACCGGCCACCGGCGCGGCCGTGCTCACCGAGCCGTCGTCCGCCTGGTCTGGAGGAGACGATGCGCGTCAAGCACCCGATCCGCACCCTGCTTCGGGTTTTCCTCAAGCGGGCTCCCGTCGAAGCCCAGCTCATCGTCACGCGCCGGTGCAACCTCAGCTGCGGCTACTGCACCGAATACGACAAGGTCTCCGAGTTCATTCCCCTCGAGGTCCTGAAACAGCGGATCGACGCGCTCCACCGGTTGCATGTCGTCAACATCGCCTTCTTGGGGGGTGAGCCGTTGATGCACCCTCAGTTGCCCGAGGCCGTGGCGTACGCCGACCGGCGGGCCCAAGTGTCCGTCACCACCAATGGGTTCCTGCTGACCGAGGAGCTCATCGACCGGCTCAACGTGGCGGGGCTGGCGAACATGGAAGTGAGCATCGACGCCGTCAGCGCCGACAAGACGGCATACATCCAGAAGTGCCTCAAGACGACCCGGCCCAAACTCGCCCTGCTGCGGCGCCGCGCCCAGTTCGACGTGTTCGTCAACATGGTGATGTGCGAGCAGACCAAACACGAATTCGCCGAGGCGATCCGCACGCTCGAGGACCTCGGATTCCCGGTCACCCTCGACCTACTGCATGACGCGCAGGGCACGATCGCGATTCAGGGCCAGGACTACGCCGACCTGTGGCAGCGCTACTACGTCGATCAAACGCCGCAGGCCTATCTCGACCAGGAATACGGCGCGCAACTGCTCGCCGGCCAGCGGCCCCGCTGGCAGTGCCGTGCCGGCGCGCGCTTCCTCTACGTCGATGAGTTCGGCAACGTGCAGTTCTGTTCGGCGCAGCGGGGCCGTCTGAACAAACCGGTCCTCGAGTACACGGCGCGCGATCTCCGGGAGCAGGCCCGTACCTACAAGGGCTGCGAAGAGGGATGCTCGCTCTTGTGCGTGTACCGGGACTCGGTGCTCGACAATGAGCGGCTCCGCACGCTCGGGGCGGCGCTGAAGATCGGGTGGCGCACCCTCCGGGGCGTGGGCCCGAACGGCGTCGGCCGCCGCACGACGGTGCAGCCCACCACCTGACGCGTGCCTCGCGTGTCAGCCCCCTTGCGCCGTATGCTGCTCGTGTCCGCCGCCATGGCGGCGGGCGCGGCCGCCATTTTGGTGACACATCGGGACGAGACCAGCGAGCTCTGGAGTAGCCTCACGGGCGTCCCGGTCGCGGCGCTCGCCACCGCCTTTGGTCTCGTGCTGTGCCAATTGAGTTGCCAAGCGTGCCGGCTGTGGGCCATCCTGCCGCGCGACGTGGCGCTGACGCTGGGCAGGACGGCGTACGCCTTCACCGTCGGCGAGTGGCTCAACATCTTCGCTCCCGCCCGCGCTGGCGATGCCCTCAAGGTCGTGCTCTTGAACCGCGTCGCGGGCGCCCAGCCCATCAGCCTGCCGAAGGCGACCGGGGCCGTGCTGGCCGACAAGGTCATCGACCTGGGATCGCTCATCCTCCTGTGCGTTGCCACGGGCCTGGCCGGGCTCCTGCGGGCGGGGGCCGAAGCCAAACTCCCCGGCGTTGGGCTCGTGCTTCTAGCCGTCGGGGGCGTCGGGCTCGCGATCTGGGGCATTCGCCGGCTGCGTCCCGGCTGGGTGGCGCGCCTCCAGCTCGCGCGGCGCGAGCTCGTGACCGGGCTCGCGGCGCTCAAGGATCCCCTCCGCATCGCGGCGAGCACGGCGTGCAGCCTGGGCGCGTGGATCGCGGAGTTAGTGGCGCTGCGGGTGTTGTGCGCCGCGCTGGGATTTCCGCTCACCCCCCCGCAACTGGTACTCGCGCTCGTGGCCGTCAACATCGGCGTGAGCGTTCCCGTCTCCTTCGCAAACCTGGGCGTGTACGAGGCCGCCCTGGCCTTCGGGCTGGGGCAGTCCGGCGTGCCGCTGCCGTCCGCCGTCGCGATCGCGACGTTGCACCACGCGTTGGAACTCGGGGCTACGAACGTCGGCGCCGCGGTCTTCGCCCTCTGGGCCCTGGCGCGCCGTGGGCCCGGTCGCGACCCTCAGCCGAGCCCTGCGATCTCCGAGGAGCGCTAGGTCGCGCGCCGTCGCGGCTCGCCCGCGGTCACGCGCCCAGGAGCACGGCGAGCCCTCGCCCCGCTTGGAGCGCTCGCTCATACACCGTCGCCGCCGCCGCAACGTCTTGCAAGGCCATTCCCGTCGAGTCGAAGACGATCGTCTCCTCCGGGGTGCGACGGCCCGGCTTGCGGCCCGCGACCACTTCGCCCAGCTCGGCGTCGACGTCGGCGCGGGTGAGCACGCCGGCCGCGAGCGCGTGGTGGAGGTCCCCAATGGTCGCCGCCTGCTCGAGCACATCGACCACGACCCGACTGGCGGCCATGAGGGTGGGGGCGATCTCCTGCTTCTCGGGGTGGTCGGCGCCCACCGCCGCCACGAACGTGCCCGGGCGCACGTCCTCCGCCCCAAGGATGGGCTC
>DATBCS010000090.1:0-5491 GCA_036270315.1 Gemmatimonadales bacterium | reverse complement strand
GGTGGATGCGCGGCGTCGCAAGAACATCGAGCGCAACCATACGGCGACCCACCTGGTGCACGCGGCGCTGCGTCAGATGCTCGGGCCACACGTGCGCCAACAGGGTTCGGTCGTGGCTCCCGAACGCTTGCGCTTCGATTTCGCGCACCACGGTCCGGTGGACGACGAGACGCTCGCCCGCGTCGAGGAAGCGGTCAACACCCAGATCTGGCAGAACCTGCCCGTGCGCACGCGGCAGATGAAGTACAAACAGGCGATCGCGGCTGGGGCGATGGCCTTCTTTACCGAGAAGTACGGCGACATCGTGCGCGTTGTGGACGTGGGCGGCGTGTCGCTCGAGCTGTGCGGCGGGACGCACGTGCCAGCGACGGGCGAGATCGCGTTGTTCCGCTTCACGCACGAGACCGGCGCCGCCGCCGGGGTGCGCCGCGTCGAGGCGGTGACGGGCCCCGTGGCATACGAGCTCGTGCGCAAACTCGAGGCGGAAGTCGAGCACGCCGCGGCGGTGCTCAAGACCCAGCCGGAGCACCTGGTGCGCCGCGTCGAGCAGCTCGTCGAAGAGCAGAAGAAGCTCGAGCGGCGCGTAGAGGAGCTGCTGAAAGGCGGGCGTGGAGCCGGGGCGGGGGGAGGGGCGGGAAGAGCGACGGGCGCCGGCGCGCTCGAACGCATCGACGACATCGAGCTCTACATTGACCAGAGTGAGTTCGACGACCGCGACCAGGTCGGGCTCGTGATGGACGCGTTCCGGGCGAGCCACAAGCGCGCCATTTCGGTGCTGTTCACGAACGGCGAACGCCCCGGCATCTACGTTGCCGTGACCGACGACTTGGTGTCCCAGGGCGTGAAGGCGGGGGAGATCGTGGGCGCCATCGCCGCGGTGTCCGGAGGCAAGGGGGGCGGGCGCCCGCATTTCGCGTCCGCGGGCGCCGGCGATCCCGCCCGGCTCTCCGAGGCGCGCGCCCAGACCCCGGCCATCGTGCGGCGCCTCGTCGGACGATGAACCGGATTGAGCTGCGGGCCTGGCTCGCCGCGCGGCGCCCCACGCCGCCGGCCGTACTCCGCGCCCACCTCGACGCCCGTCTGGGCGACGCCCCCGACACGCTCCCGCTCGCCGACCAGCTCGCGTGCCTCGGCCAACGGTTCCTCGCCCGGGTGTCGGCCTCCTCGGCGGCCGGGCGCGAGCTGGCCCTCGACCTGCTCGCGGCGGACGCGCTCGTGACCTACGCGTTCGAAGCGCAGGCGGAAGCTGACGTGTCGGAACTCGCGGCCCTGGCCGCGCGCGTAACGCAATGTGCGACGTGAAGAACCCCACCCTGGGGCACCCCGGCATCCTCGTGCTCGTCGACCCGGGCCGGACCGCCCCTGTGGCCGCAACGCGCGTGGCGCGGGCGGCCCAGGCCGCGCGGGTCGCGGGCCTCATGATCGGCTCGTCGTTCGACGGGGCGCCCGCCACGCCGCTCGTGGCCCGGGCGATCCGCGAGGCCGCGCCCGACGTCCCGCTCATCCTCTTCCCGGGCTCCGCGCAACAGCTGACCGACGAAGTGGACCTGGTGCTGTTCCTCTCGCTCATCTCGGGGCGCAACGCCCAGTACCTGATCGAAGAGGCCGTCCGCGCCGTGCCGTTCCTCGCGCGCCATCCCGTGCCGACGCTCTCGACCGGCTATATCCTGATCGACGGGGGGCGAGTGACGAGCGTGGAAGCGGTGAGCCAAACGCGGCCGCTGCCGGCCAACAAACCTGAGCTCGTGGCGGCCCACGCCACCGCGGCGCAGCTGATCGGGATGCGGGCGATCTATGTCGATGCGGGCAGCGGTGCCCCACACCCCGTGCCGGCCGAGGCGATCGCGGCCTGCCACGCCGCCGTCCCGGGGCTCGTCCTCTTCGTGGGCGGCGGGATCCGCACCCCCGAGCAGGCGCGCGCGGCGCGGGCCGCGGGCGCCGACTTCGTAGTCGTCGGCACCGTGTTGGAGGAACTGGGTGCCGACGCGGCCGAAGCGGAGCTGCAGGCGATGGTCGAGGCCGTGCGGACGGCCGAGCCGCCAGGGCGCCCGCGGTGACGCCCGCCGAGCAGGCGCGCGCGGGGCTGGCGGAGCTCGCCGCATTGGCGGGGCGAGTGGCCGCGGAGCATGCTGACACCATCGCGGCCATCGCGGACCGTTATGCCGCGGCGCTCCGCGCCGGCGGGACGCTCTTCTTCGCGGGCAATGGCGGCAGCGCGGCCGACGCGCAGCACCTCGCCACGGAGTACGTGGTGCGCTATCAGTCGAATCGCCCGGCGCTCCGCGCCGTCGCGCTCACCACCGATACCTCGCTGCTCACGGCCTGCGCCAACGACATGGGCTTCGACGAGGTATTCGCGCGCCAGGTGGAAGCCCTGGCCCGCCCGGGCGACGTCGTGTCGCTGCATTCCACGAGCGGCGAGAGCCCCAACGTGATCCGCGCCGCGCAGTCCGCGCAGGCCCGCAACGCGACCGTGATCGCGTTCCTCGGGAAGTCCGGGGGGCAGCTCAAAGGGCTGGCCGAGATCGCGCTCGTCGTGCCGTCGGAGGACACGGCTCGGATCCAGGAGATTCATCTCGCGGTCGAGCACCTCATCTGCAGCATGGTGGAAGACCGCCTGCGTGCTTGATCTCGCGGGGAAACGGGCGTTCGTCACCGGGGGCAGCCGCGGGATCGGCCGGGCGACGGCACTGCTCCTCGTGCGGGCGGGCGCGAGCGTGGCGATCGGCTACCGGAGCCGGCGAGACGAGGCGGACGCCACCGTGCGGCTGGTTCAGCAGAGCGCCGCGGGGCGCGCCCGGGCGACCGCGATCGCCGGTGACCTCGGGGAGCCTGGGGCGGCGGGGCGAGCCGTCGCCGAGGCGGCCCACGCCCTGGGCGGGCTCGACCTCCTGATCGTGAACCACGGGGTCTGGCCCCCGGACGACGTCCCCGTCGCGGCGTTGTCCGACGCGCAATGGCGCGAGACGCTGCGCGCCAATCTCGATGCCGTGCTCTACGTCTGTCGCGCCGCCATCCCGCTCCTCTCCCCAGACGGTAAGATCGTGCTGGTCTCTTCCACCGCGGGTCAGCGCGGCGAGGCGTTCCACGCCGACTACGCTGCCACCAAGGGCGCGCTCATCGCGTTCACCAAGTCGCTCGCCATCGAGCTCGCGCCACGGGGCATCACCGTCAACGCGGTCGCCCCGGGCTGGGTCGATACGGAAATGTCGGAGCAGCCCTATGCCGCGGACGGCGGCGCAGGACGGCGTACGATCGAGCGGGCCATCCCGCTCGGCCGGGTGGCGAGTGCCGAGGACGTGGCGGGGCCGATCGTGTTCTTGTGCTCCTCGCTGGCGCGTCACATCACTGGGGAGATCCTGAACGTGAACGGGGGGAGCGTGCTGTGTGGTTGAGGAGCGCGCCCCCGCCCGGCGCCGCACCCCGGCGCGCGCGGGTGCCGGATCGCGCGCGGCAGGGGCGTCCCCGCGCGCGCCCGGACCGGTGAGCTTCCCCGCCCGCCTCCCGATTCCGCCCGAGGTCGTGCAGATCGCGCGCACGCTCGAGGAAGCGGGCTACGAGATGTGGTGCGTCGGCGGCGCGATTCGCGACAACTTGCTCGACTTACAGAACCACGACTTCGATCTCACCACGGCGGCGCCACCGCCCGAGGTGCGTCGCCTGTTCAAGCGCACCGTCCCGGTGGGGATCGAGCACGGGACCGTCGCTGTGCTGGACAAAGCGAACCGGCCCCATGAGGTCACCACCTTCCGCAAAGACATCCAGACCGACGGCCGGCACGCCGTGGTCCAGTTCGGCGTGTCCCTGATGGACGACCTGGCGCGGCGCGACTTCACGATTAACGCGATCGCCTACCATCCGATTAAGCACGAATGGCGCGATCCGTTCAAAGGCGCGGACGACTTGGCGCACAAGGTGATCCGCTCGGTGGGCGATCCGAACTGGCGATTCCAGGAGGACTACCTGCGGATCCTCCGGGCGTTGCGGTTCAGCGCGCGCTTCGAGTTCAAGATTCACCCGCACACGCTCGAGGCCGCAAAGGCGAATGCGCAGGGGCTGGCGCAGCTCTCGGCCGAGCGCGTGCGCGACGAGTGGTTCAAGGGGATCCTGACGGCGACTCGCGTGTCGCGGCTCGTGGCGCTGTGGCGCGACATCGGGGCGGCGCGCATCTGGCTGCCGGAGCTCGCGGGGGCGGTGGACGCTGCCGTGGGTGCGGGACGGCGGAGCGGCAAGGGGGTGCTGGACCAGCTGCCGCGCGACCCCGTCTTGATCACCGCCTACCTGGCGCGCGATCCGGCCTCCCTGCTCACCCGGCTCAAGTGCTCCAACAAGGACATCGAGCGCGGTCGCGCGATTGGCGCCTGGCGGGAGAAGTATCCCGACCCGAAGCATCTCCCGGCGATCCGCCACTGGCTCGCCCAGGTGGGCGACGCCGCCGCTGACCTCCTGGCGCTGCCGGCGTGCCCCCGGCCCCTCGCCAAGGTCGTGCAGGCCATCCGCGAGGCCCGGGATCCCCTGAGCGTGAAGGACCTTGCCGTGGACGGCAACGACCTGATCGCGGCCGGCGTGCGTCCGGGGCCCGAGGTGGGCGAGACGCTCACCCGGCTCCTCGCCGAGGTGCTGGACGACCCGAGCCGCAACACCAAGGCCGCCCTGCTCGCGCGTGTCTAACGCGCTTGTCTACGCCCTGATCGCCGCGGGCGGGAACGTCCTGGGCGGGCTGGCAGTGACGCGGCGCGCGGCGCGCGAGTTGGTCCTCATTGAACACTTCATCGCCTTCGGCGCCGGGTTCATGCTGGCCGTCGCGATCGTGGAATTGCTCCCCGAAGCGTTCGCGCGCTCGGGGTCGGCGGCGCCCGCCCTAGTGCTGGCGGGTTATCTCGCGGTGCACCTGACCCAACACACGCTCACGCCGCACTTCCACTTCGGGGTGGAGACCCATGCCGTGAACCGGCTCGCGGGGCCTTCGGCGCTCGTGGGGCTCCTGTTGCACACCTTCTTCGACGGCGTGGCGATCGCGAGCGCGTTTCTCGTGCGCCCGACGCTCGGCGTGCTCGTGTTCGTCGCGATCGTGCTCCACAAGCTCCCTGAAGGCGTGACGATCTCGAGCTTGATGCTGGCGGTGGGGCGCACGCCCGCCCAGGCGGTCGGCGCCGCCGCGCTGCTCGGTGGGGCGACCCTCGCGGGCGTGCTGCTCACCGACCAGGTCGGCTTTCTCGTGCGGCACGGACTGGCGTTGTCAGCCGGGGTGACGATCTACGTCGCCGCCTCGAACCTCGTGCCCGAGTTTCAGGGCAAGCGCGGCTGGAGGCCGCCGGCGGCGTTTTTCGCAGGGGCGCTGGCGTTCTTCCTGACGAAGCTCTTACTCGACCGCGTATCGTGAGTCGGCGCGGCCTTGAGTGCGCCGGTACCGCACTAAGTCGGTGCGGTAGCGGTCTTCGTTACCAAGCTGTTGCTTGACCGGGTATTCCGACGCTGGTGTTACGTTTCG
>DATBCS010000089.1:0-7152 GCA_036270315.1 Gemmatimonadales bacterium | reverse complement strand
GGCGGCGCCGGCGGCGGGGGTGGGGGTGGGGGGCGTGGCCGGGGTCGCGGGCGGGGCGGGCGCGGCCGGGGAGGCGAGCGGCGCGACGGCGGCGACCGGCAGCGCGAGGGCGATGGCCTCGTCGAGAACGTCATCTCGATCAACCGGGTCGCCAAGGTCGTGAAGGGCGGCCGGCGCTTCGGCTTCAATGCGCTCGTTGCCGTGGGCGACGGGCAAGGGCGAGTGGGCATCGCGACGGGCAAGGCGAACGAGGTGAGCGAGGCGGTGCGCAAGGCGGTCGAGGCCGCCCGTCGCCGCATGATGGAAGTGCCGCTCACAGGTGGCACGATCCCGCATGAGATTGTGGGGCATCACGGCGCCGGACGCGTGCTCCTGAAGCCCGCCGCCACGGGCACCGGGGTGATCGCCGGCGGCGCGGTGCGCGCCGTGCTCGAGTGCGCCGGTGTGCGCGACATCCTCACCAAGAGCCTCGGGTCCACGAACCCGCACAACATGGTGCGCGCCACGATCGACGCGCTCCAGCACCTCACCACGGCGCGGCGCGTCGCGAAGGAGCGCGGGGTCGAGGTGGAGGCGATTCCTTACAAGTCGCGGCAGGAGGCGGTGCATGGCTAGGAAGCCGCCCACCCGGAAATACCGCAAGCGGAAGCCGGGCCGCGATAAAGCACTCCCCCCCGTGGGACAGGGCGAGCTGCGGATTCGACAGGTGCGGTCCGGGATCGGCCGCCCCGCCACGGAGCGCCGCACGCTCGCGGCGTTGGGGCTGCGCCACCACCAGCACGTCGTCGTCAAACGGGACCACCCGGCGCTGCGGGGCATGCTCTACCAGGTGCGTCACCTGGTCGCAGTGACGCCCGCGAACCCCAAGGACTAGGCGATGCCCAAAGCGAAGGCGAAGACGAAACCGAGGACGCGGCCTGGGCGGGCCGGCCAGGCCGGGGGGACCGCGCGCGCCGGGCGGGCGGCGCGGGCGCCACGCGCACCCAAGGGCGAGGTGCCACATCTCAGCCTCTCGAACCTCACGCCACCGCCCGGTTCGCACCGCGCGCGCATCCGCAAGGGACGGGGGCCCGGCTCCGGCATCGGCAAGACGGCCGGCCGGGGCGGGAAAGGCCAGACTGCCCGTGCCGGCGGCCAGACGCGCCCGGGCTTCGAGGGTGGGCAGATGCCCCTCATCCGCCGCATCCCGAAGCGCGGCTTCACGAACCCGTTTAAGCAACCGGCCCAGGTGGTCAACGTCCGGCACCTGGATCAGCTCGCTGAGGGAGTCGAGGTCACGCCTGAAACGCTGTTCGGCGCGGGGCTCGTGCGCCGGCCGGACCACCCCATCAAACTGCTCGGCATGGGGGACGTGCGCCGCAAGTTCAGCGTGACGGGCGTGGCGGTATCGGCGTCGGCCCGCGCGAAGATCGAGCAGGCGGGCGGGACGATCGCGAGCTTACCCGATGACTGCGCCCCAGATCCCCAATCTGTTCAAGGTCCCGGAGCTGAAAGAGAAGATCCTCTTCACGCTCCTGTGCCTCCTCATCTATCGCGTCGGGGCCCACATCGCGACGCCTGGCGTGAACGTCCAGGCCCTCGCCGACTTCCTGCGGAATCAGGGCCAAGGGACCCTGTTCAGCCTGTACGATCTGTTCGCCGGCGGCGGTTTCTCACGGGCCACGGTCTTCGCGCTCGGTATCATGCCCTACATCTCAGCGAGCATCGTGTTCCAGCTCGCCGGGCCCGTCTTTCCGGTCGTCGAAAAGATGCAGCGCGACGAGGAGGGGCGGAAAAAACTCACGCAGTGGACCCGCTACCTAACGGTGGTGCTGTGCCTGTTCCAGGCCTACGGCTTCGCCCTGTTCACCGAGCAGTTGCCGGGCGCCGTGGCCCACGCGGGGTGGGGCTTCCGCATGACCACCCTCCTGACGCTCACGACCGGTGGCGTCTTCATCATGTGGCTGGGCGAGCAGATCACCGAGCGGGGAATCGGGAACGGCATGAGCCTGCTGATCTTCTTCTCGATCATCGAGCGGATCTGGCCGGAGATGCTGCGCACGTTTGAAGCCCTCAAGGCCCATTCGCTCACGTTCCCCGTGCTGCTTATCGTGCTGGTGCTCATGGTGCTGGTGGTGGCCGGGACGGTGGCCGTGACGGTCGCGGCCCGCCGCATCCCGATCCAGATCCCGCGCAAGGTCATGGGCCGAGGGCGCATCCGCGAGGGCCAGAAGACGTTCATCCCGCTGCGGATCAACTCCTCGGGCGTGATGCCGATCATCTTCGCCCAGTCGCTCATCATCGTTCCGGGGACGATGGCGAGTGTGAGCGGCAACCAGACGCTCAAGCACTTGGCCGAGTATTTCAGCGTCACGTCGCCCGGATACGTCGTGGCGAACGCGGTCCTCATTGTCTTCTTCGCCTATTTCTACACGTCGCTCATCTTCAATCCGGTCGACCTGGCGGAGAACCTGAAAAAGCAGGGCGGGTTCATCCCGGGCGTGAAGCCCGGGGCGGCGACGGCCGACTACATCGACGAAGTGCTAACGCGCGTTACGCTTCCAGGCGCGATCTTCCTGACGATCGTCGCGATGCTGCCGATCGTGGTGTCGAACATCCTCAACATGCCCTTTGGGTTCGGCGGCACGGCGCTCTTGATCGTCGTCGGCGTGGCGCTCGACACCGTCCAACAGGTGCAACAGCACCTGCTGCTGCGCCATTACGACGGGTTCATGAAGGAAGGGCGCGTCAAGTTCCGCGGCCGCCAGCGGTACATGTAGGCTCGCGGTGTTTGTCCTCCTCTTAGGCGCGCCCGGTTCCGGCAAAGGCACTCAGGGCAAGATCCTGGCCGAGCGGCTCGGTCTCCCCAAGATCACGACCGGCGACCTGTTGCGCGCCGAGGTGCAGGCCGGCACGCTGCTCGGTCGCGAGGCCAAGAAATACATGGACGGGGGCACCCTGGTCCCCGACTCCGTCATCCTCAGCATCATCAAGCAGGAGCTCGCGAAGCCGGAGGCGCGCGACGGCGCGGTGCTCGACGGGTTCCCGCGCACCGCCGCCCAAGCGGAGCTCGTCGACCGCACTCTGGCGGAGCGCGGGCAACGGCTGAACCACATCCTGCTGCTCGACGTGCCCGAAGACGAGCTGGTCCGACGGATGATGACGCGGGCCCGGCGGGAGGGGCGCACCGACGACACCCCCGAGACCATCAAGACGCGTCTCCAGGTGTACCAGCGAGACACGGCCCCGCTGATCGCCCACTTTGCGCAGCGCGGCATTGCGCACCGCGTGCCGGGAACGGGCACGGTGGACGAGATTGCCACGGACATCAAGCGCATCCTAGGCCGATGATCACGATCAAGTCGTCCCGGGAGATCGAGACCATGGCGGCCGCCGGCCACATCGTCGCCGACACCCTGGCGGTGGTCGCCCGGCAGATTCGCCCCGGGGTGTCGACCGAGCAGCTCGACCGCACGGCGGAAGACTTCATCCGGTCGCATCCGGGGGCCCGTCCGTCGTTCAAGGGGCTGTACGACTTTCCCGCCACGCTGTGCACGTCGATCAATCAAGAAGTGGTGCACGGTATCCCGTCTGCGAAGCGGGTGCTCGCCGAAGGCGACCTGCTGAGCGTCGACGTGGGGGTGTGGCTCGAGGGGTTACACGCGGATTCCGCCGCTACGTTTCCGGTGGGCCCGGTGAGCCCCGAGGCGCAGCGCCTGCTCGCGGTCACCCGAAAAGCGCTGGCCGCGGGCGTCGCGGAGGCGCGCGCCGGCAATCACATCGGCGACATCGGGCACGCGGTCCAGCATGTAGTCGAAGAGGCGGGGTACTCCGTGGTGCGTGAGCTCGTGGGACACGGCATCGGATCGTCGTTCCACGAGGACCCGCAGGTGCCGAATTACGGGAAGCCGAAACGGGGTCCGCGCCTGATGCCGGGGATGACCATCGCGATCGAGCCGATGGTGAACGTCGGGGGGCCGGACATCCGCACCCTCGATGACAAATGGACCGTGGTGACACAGGACGGATCGCTCTCGGCGCACTTCGAGCATACGGTGGCGATCCTGGACAACGGCGGGCCGCCCCGGATCCTCACGACCGCGGACTGACCTCCCGAGCGAGGCTCTCCGCCTCCTCCAATAACGAGCGCCCCGCCCCGGGGTCCGAGAGCCCCGCGACATTCACGCGAACGTTTTCCACCGCCCCGCGGAGGGCGGCGCCGGCGAGTGCCCCCGCCACCGTGGCGTCGGAGCGGGCGTTCCGGTTGCCAATCTCACCGAGCTCGCGCGCCAGGGCGAGCAGCCGGACCGCGCCGCGCGCCGTCGCGAGCGGCGGTCGCGCCGCGTCGACGAGGGCCTCGTCCATCGCCCGTTGGCGACCCGGTGCCTCCTTGGGAAGCTTAGCGGCCGAGCTCACGCGCGCGTACGCCGCCGCGTCGTCGTCGACGAGGCGACGGAGCTGGACGCGCAAGGCATCTGCCTCCGCCACGATCTCGGCCACGCGCCGCTCGACCGGGGCATACGCTTTTCGGCCGACCGTGAGGCGCGCGACCATCGCGACGAGCGCTCCGGCGAGCGCGCCGGCGAGCGCGGCCGCACTGCCGCCCCCCGGCGTGGGCGTCCCCGCGGCGAGCTCGTCGAGCCAGTCGTCGAGTGATGGTCCCTCCGCTGCCCGGATCTTCGCCTCGAGCAGGTGGTCGGCGGCGTCGGGTAGGTGCAAGGCGGCCGCCCCGGCCCCGACCAGCGCGCGCTCGGGGATCAGGCCGACCACTTCGCTCTTGACGATCCCCACGCCCCGGGCCTGCGCCTGGGCGGCGACCGCCGCGTAGACGGTCGCCGGGGATGTCGTGTCGAGATCGAGCAGATTCATCGAGACCTGCGCGCGGCCTCCCACATCGAAGCCCGACGCCTGGACGGAGGGGAGCCCGCCACTCGAGGTGCGGATCCGCTTCGCGATCTCCTTGGCGACGCCCACGTCCGCCGTGTCCAAATAGATATTGAACGCCACGAGGTAGGGGCGGGCCCCAACCGCCGTCGCTCCGGCCGTGGGATGGATGCGTCGCGGACCGAAGTCGGGGTCCGCCGCCGCGTCCGTCCCGATGCGCTCGCGCAATCCTTCAAACTCGCCCCGGCGCACGTCGGGTAGCCGCTCGCGCTCTGGACGGGTCGCCGCTCTCGCGTACAGGTAAATCGGCACCTGGAGCTCGGCCGCCGCCCGCTCGGCAAACCGCCGGGCCAGTGCGACGCAGGCGTCCATGGTCACATCGCGCACCGGGACGAACGGCACGACGTCGGTCGCCCCCATGCGCGGATGCTCACCGCGATGGCGCGTGAGGTCGATCCGTTCCGTCGCGACGCGCATCGCTTGCAAGGCAGCCTCGAGCGCGGCTTGGGGCGGCGCGACGAAGGTGAAGACCGAGCGGTGATGCGCGGGATCTGCTTGGACGTCCAGCAGCTTGGCCCCCGGCACGACCGTGATGGCGCGCTCGAGTGCGGCGAGGATCGCGGGGTCGCGGCCCTCGGAGAAGTTCGGGACACACTCCACGAGCGGTGCCGGCATCGCTAGGCCTGGCGCAGCAGTTCGCTAAGCCAGCGGTGCAGCGCGGGGTTCCCCGCCACGATCGAGCCGTCCTGCAGCACATCGCTCGAGCCGTCGAACGTCGTCACGATCCCCCCGGCCTCGCGGATGAGCAGCACACCGGCGGCGACGTCCCACGGGGCAAGCGCGAGCTCCCAGAACGCGTCAAACCGCCCCGCGGCGACGTCGGCGAGATCAAGCGCCGCGGAGCCGGCGCGGCGGATCCCGCTCGCTGCCGCGGTGACCGCGGCGAACTGGTTCAAGTACTGCGTGAGCGCCTCCACGCGCTTGAAGGGAAATCCCGTGCCGACGAGGGCCCGCGTGGGCTCCGTCTCGCTCGACACGGCGAGCCGCCGCTCCCCCTGCCACGCGCCCAGGCCCGCCGCGCCCCAATACACGATGTCGCGCGGCACGTCGTGGATGACGCCCGCTCGGAGCGTGCCGTCGACCAGACAGCCGATTGAGACCGCGTATTGCGGGTAGCCGTGGAGGAAATTCGTCGTGCCGTCGAGCGGATCGACGATCCACACCACCTCGCCTCCCCGTGTGGCCGCGGGCGACAGCTCCTCACCCACCACGGCGGAGCCCGGGACCTCGCGGGTCAACGTCTCGGCGATCACCCCTTCGGCCTCGCGGTCCGCCGCCGTCACGAAATCGTGGCGTGCCTTCTCCACCCACGCCGCGCTCTTCGCCGGTGTAGCGCCGCGGAGGTAACCCGCGGCGCGGGCGGCGGCACGCCGCGCGACATCGACTAAGTCTTTGAGTTCTCGCACCTTGCGGCGCTGACCCCCGGCGGCGTAGGTTGTGAGCCGATGGCGCGCGTCTTCTCCGGCATCCAGCCCTCGGCGAACTCCACATCGGCAACTACCTCGGCGCGGTCCGCACCTGGGTCGCGTTGCAGCAGCAGCACGAGTGCCTGTTCAGCGTGGTCGACTGGCACGCCGTGACGCAGCCCTACGAGCCTGCCACGCTCGCCGAGCGGACGCTCGCCATGGCGATCGGCCTATACGCCTCCGGGCTCGACCCCGACCGCGCCACGGTGTTCGTCCAGTCGCATGTCCCCGAGCACGCCGAGCTCAACTGGCTGCTCACCACGGTGACCCCGCTGGGTGAGCTCGAACGCCAAACCCAGTTCAAGGACAAGGCGCACCGCCAGGAAAGCGTGCCGGCGGGACTGCTGAACTATCCTGTGCTCCAGGCGGCCGATGTCTTGCTGTACGAGTCGACCCTCGTCCCCGTGGGCGAGGACCAGCTCCAGCACCTCGAGCTGATGCGGGAGATCGCCCGGCGCTGGAACGCCCGGTTCGGGGACGGATTCGCATTCCCCGAGCCGCAGGCCCTGCTCTCCAGCGGGAAGCGGGTGCTCGGCCTCGACGGCCAGGCCAAGATGTCGAAGAGCCTGGGGAACACCATCGGGTTGTTCGACCCGCCCGACACGATCTGGGAGAAACTCAGGCCCGCCGCCACCGACCCGGCGCGTGTCACCCGCAAGGACCCGGGCAACCCGGACATCTGCAACATCTTCACCATCCACCAGGGTTTCTCCCCGCCCGACACGCTAAAGCTGGTGGCGCACAACTGTCGCACTGCCGGATG
>DATBCS010000088.1:0-5106 GCA_036270315.1 Gemmatimonadales bacterium | reverse complement strand
GCTCGGGGTCGAGCGGCTGCTCGGGCGCCTCGACAAGAGCGGCCGTGGGCTGTTGGCGACGCTGCGCAGCGTGCTGTTCGGCCGGGAAGACCTCCTCTCCGCCGCAAGTCGCGAGCTGGTGCAGCGGAGCCTTGCGGACGCGCTCGCCGCCGCGCGGCGGGGCGCGGAGGAGCTGTTTACGCAGCTCGCCCGCCGGCTCGACGCCGAGCCGGGGCCGGCGCCCGTGCTGCGGCTCGATGACGCGTTTGCCGAGGACCGCGTGTGGGTCGAGGGCCTCGGGGTCGCACTCGACAACGTGCTCGTCGCGTTCGGCCGGTTGCGTGACGGGGCGGAGACGATCGCCGACCGCTTGGCGCTCGACGACCCCTCGGAGCGGCGGGCCCAATTGTTGGGCGAGCTGCGCGGCGTGGTGCGACGGCTCGACGCCGCCGCGGCGGGCCTGACGGCCGCGCTCCGGCCCCCGGCCGGCGGCCCGCCGGCGGTGCGCTGGCTCGAGCGCCGGGGTCGTAAGGTGGCCAACGTGTCGCTCGCCGCCGTGCCGCTCGACTTGGCCCCGCTCCTCAAGGAAAACCTGTTCGACCGCATCGAGACGGTGGTGCTCACGAGCGCGACTCTGGCGGCGGGCGGGGAGTTCACCTTCCTCGAAGAGCGGCTCGGGCTCGACCTGCCGCCTTCGCGCGTGAAGGCCCGCGAGATCCATGCGTCGCCCTTCGACTTTCCGGCGCAATGCGTCTTCGGGATCCCGACCGACCTGCCCGAGCCGCGCGACGACGAGCCGGGCCACGATCGAGCGGTAGCGCGCGTGCTGGTCGAGCTGGCGCACGTGGCGGACGGAGGGATGTTCGTGCTGTTCACGAGCCACGGCGCGCTGCAGCGCGCGGCGGAGGCGGTGCGCGACTCGCTCGGCGGGCGGTGGCCGCTGTTCGTACAGGGCGATGGGCAACGCGACCAGCTGCTGCGCCGCTTCCGCGAGGCGGGCTCGGGGATCCTGCTTGGAACCGATTCGTTCTGGGAGGGCGTCGATGTGCCAGGCCGAGCGCTGCGCGTGCTGATCCTCGCGAAGCTGCCGTTCAAGGTCCCCACCGAACCGCTCACCGCGGCGCGACTCGAGCGCCTCGCGGCGCGTGGGCTCGACGGGTTCGTGCATTACCTCATCCCCACCGCGGCCCTGAAGCTGAAACAGGGGTTCGGGCGCTTGATCCGGAGCAAGCGGGACGTGGGGGCGGTCGTGCTGCTCGACCGCCGCGTCGTCACCAAACGCTACGGCACGATGATGCTCGCCGGCCTGCCGCCCGCCACCCGGGTGGTCGGCCACTGGGACGACGTGCGCGGCGCGTGCGAGGAGTTCTTCGCGCGCCACGGCATCGGGGCGGACGCGAGCGTGGGAGGATAGATTGGTGTTTGTGGTGCTCTGGATGTTCGAAGCGAAAGCCGGCGCCGAGGCCGACTTCGCGCGGGTCTACGGGCCCGAAGGGGACTGGGCCCGGCTGTTCCGGCGCGGGCCCGGCTACCTGGCGACCGAGCTCGTCCGCGACCTTGAGGTCGCCCGGCGGTTCGTGACGATCGACCGCTGGGAGTCGCGCGACGCGTTCCACCAGTTCAAGGCGGCGACGCACGGCGAGTACGAGGCGCTCGATGCCCGCTGTCGGCCGCTGACGCGCAGCCAACGGCTCATCGGGCATTTTGAAACGTGACGGGGGTCCACAACTGCCGGGCGCCCTGCGTATGACTCTCCAGGTGACCCAATGACTCGATTGAGCCGGCGGGCAGCCGCGCTGCCGGGCTATCCGATGGCCGAGATCCCCGCGATCAAGCGGCGCCTGATCGCGCAGGGCGTGGACGTGATCGACGTGGGGGCGGGAGACGCTGATTTCCCCCCACCGGCGGTCGCCGTCGACGCGTTGGGGCGCGCCGCGCGCGACCCCGCGATGAGCCGCTACGCGTTCCAGCTCGGCCTGCCCGCATTCCGCGAGGCCGCCGCGCAGTACATGCGCCGGCGGTTCGGCGTGCACCTCGATCCGTTCACCGAGTTGCACCCGCTGCTCGGCTCGAAGGAGGGGATCGCCCACCTCGCCATGGCGTTGCTCGATCCGGGCGACGTGGCCGTGGTCCCGGAGCCGGGCTACGCCGTGTACGAGGGGGGCACCATTCTCGCAGGCGCCGAGCCGTACCGCTACGCCCTCACCCCGCGCACCGGGTTCCTGCTCGAGCTCGCCGAGCTGCCGCGCGCCGTCGTGGCCCGCACCAAGCTCGTCTACCTGAACTACCCCAATAACCCGACCGCCGCCGTCGCGAGCCGCGAGTACCTCGAGCGCACGGTCGCGTTCTGCCAGCGCCACGGCCTCGTCCTGGCGTACGACAACCCCTACTGCGAGATCACGTTCGACGCGTACGTGGCGCCCAGCATCTTCGAGATCGCGGGCGCGCGCGAGATCGCCGTCGAGTTCCATTCGCTCTCCAAGAGTTTCTGCATGACGGGGTGGCGGCTCGGGTGGGCGGCGGGCCGTCCGGAGCTGATCGCCGCGCTCGCGCGGGTGAAGAACTACGTGGATACGGGCGGATTCCTCGCGGTGCAGGCGGCGGGCGCCGCCGTCCTGGCGCAGGCGGAGACGCTCGCCAAGGGCTACGTGGCGCTCTTCAAGGAGCGGCGCGACGGCGTGCTGCCGGTCCTCCGCGCGCAAGGGTTCGAGGCCGAAACGCCGCAGGCCACGATGTATATCTGGATCCCGCTGCCGGAGGGCATGGCCTCGGCCGCGTTTCAGCGACGCGCGCTCGAGGAGGCCGGCGTCGTGACGCTCGCGGGGAGCGCCTTCGGCGCGGGCGGGGAGGGCTTCTTCCGCATCGCGCTCACGGTCAGCACGGCGCGGCTCGGCGAAGCGGCGGAGCGGTTGGGGAAGGTGCTCGCCATTGTTTAAGCTGCGGTCGCTGCCAACGCGGGGCCGGCGCCTCACCTGGGTCGTGAGCGTCCTGGCGCACATCGTCCTCGTCATTCTGTTCGTCAGCGGATCGTGGCGCATCGATGACGGCCGTCGGCTCATGCCGATCATCCCCACGGCGCCGCCCCAGCCGCCGGAGCTGCCACCCTACGGGGGCTCCCGCCCCGGTAGGGGCCCGAGCGGCGGGATGGGACGTCCCCTGCCGCACGCCGTGGTGCCCGACACGACGCCGCCCGTTCCCGCGCCCGTCGGCAAGATCGACACCACCCTCGCCGTGAGCCCGCTCGCGATCGGCCCGCACATCATCAGTCCGCCAGCCGTCGGCGACGGGCGGCTGTGGGTGCTGCCCCGTCCCGCACTCCCCGCCGAGGTCGCCGACGCGCTGTACGCCCCGCAGGAGCAGCGAGACACGGTGGTGGTGCGCCGGCTGCGGGCCATGGTAGACTCGCTCAACGTCGTCATCAACCAGGAGCAGCGCGAGCGCCGTCGGCCCACTTGGACGACGGAAGTGGCGGGCAAGATGTTCGGCATCGACTCGCAGTACATCCACGTCGCGGGGATCAAGATTCCGACGGCGGCGCTGGCGCTCCTGCCGATCAGCCTGCCCCAGGGGAACTACGACCAGCAAATGCGGGCGCGTCAACTCGACGAGATGCGTCAGGACCTGATGCAGGCCGCGCACCGCACTGAGACGCTGCAGCTCTTCAAGCAGTACGTGCGCGAGTTGCGCGCGCGCAAACAGGCGGAGCGGGATGCGGAACGCCGGGCCCGTGGCGACACGCTACCGGGGCCCGCGGATACGGCGAAGGTTACGCCCTAAGCGCCTGCTTCAGCCGCGCGAGCGCGGCCGCCTTTCCGACGACCGACAAGAGCTCGTTGACCGGTTCGGACACCGTGCCGCCGGTGAGGGCGATGCGAATTGGCTGGAAGATCTTGCCCGCCGCGACGCCGCGCGCCTCGGCGAGGGCGCGGAGCTGCTGCTCGAGCGCTTGCGGTGTCC
Source organism: Gemmatimonadales bacterium (assembly GCA_036270315.1). GTDB lineage: Bacteria > Gemmatimonadota > Gemmatimonadetes > Gemmatimonadales > GWC2-71-9 > AG41. Next base: position 1,170 of record DATBCS010000088.1, on the reverse strand, counting down.
ATTCGATGTCGGCGAGCGCCGCGAGGCTCGCCTCGAGCGCCGTCTTGTAGCCCGCCGGGTCCTGCGCGATTTCGCGTCGCGCTTTGTCGTCCAGCACGACGTGCTTCGCGTCGAGACGCACCGCGACCTGGCGCGCCACGTCGAGGGTGGTGCGGGAGCGAGTCTTTACCGCCGCGATCGCCTGGAGCACCGCGTCGCGCGTGCCGTCGAGGCCCAGGGCGGCGAGTTTCGGCGCGATCAGGGGATAGAGATCCTCGGCCGAGGCCGCCGAGAGATACTGCCCGTTCATCCACTCGAGCTTCTTCATGTCGAAGATCGCGCTCTTCTGTTGAATCCCCGCGAATGAGAACAGGCGCACCATCTCGTCGAGCGTCATGATCTCCCGGTCGCCACCCGGGCTCCAGCCGAGCAGCGCCAGGAAGTTGCGCATCGCCGCCGGCAGGATGCCCAGGTGCTGGTAGTCGCCCACCGCCGTGGCCCCGTGGCGCTTGGAGAGCTTCTTGCCATCCGGGCCGTTGATCATCGGCACGTGCCCGAACACGGGGAGGGCCGCGCCCAGCGCGCGGTATAAGGCGATCTGCTTCGGCGTGTTCGAGATGTGGTCGTCGCCGCGCAGCACGTGAGTGATCTGCATATCGAGGTCATCCACGACCACGGCGAAGTTGTAGATCGGTGTGCGGTCGGAGCGGAGGATGATGAAGTCCTTTACATCCTCGCCCTGGAAGCTGATGAGACCGTGGACCGCGTCATCCCAGGCGATCTCGCCCGGGGGCACGCGGAACCGGATCGCGCCGCCATCGTCGTAGGCCTTCCCCTCGGCGAGCAGGCGATCGGCCATCTCCTGATGCCGTTTGACGCGCGCGCCCTGGAACACGGGCGCTTCATCCCAGTCGAGCCCGAGCCAGGTGAGGCCGTCGAGAATGACTTGGGTGTGCTCCTCGGTCGATCGAGCCTTGTCCGTATCCTCGATGCGCAGCAGGAATTTCCCGCCCTCGTGCCGGGCGTAGAGCCAGTTGAACAGGGCGGTGCGGGCGCCTCCGACATGGAGATAGCCCGTCGGGGAGGGGGCGAAGCGGACGCGGATGGTCATGGTGGGGTGAGGTACGGAGAGGGGGGGATTCGAACCCCCGATAGGGCTTTTAGGCCCTATAACGGTTTAGCAAACCGCCG
>DATBCS010000087.1:0-3713 GCA_036270315.1 Gemmatimonadales bacterium | reverse complement strand
GCGCCTGGGAGCAGGACCTCTATCGCATGGGCGTGCCCCCCGAGGTCGAGGTGGTGTTCGCCTCGGTCGCGGAGGCGGCCGCGCGGCTTCCGGAGTGGGAGCGGGACCCGCGCGTCGCGATCCTGGTCGCGGGCGACATCGCCACGCTCGCCGCGCTCGCCCAGAACAGTCACCGGCTGAGTCGCGTCAACGTCGGCGGCATCCACCACCGCCCCGGACGCTCGGAGCGGCTCCGCTACGTCTATCTCACCGACGCGGAGGCGGCCGAGCTCAAGGCGCTCGCGGCCCAGGGGATCACGGTGACGGCGCAAGACGTGCCGACCGTCACGCCGGTGCCGCTCGAGGCCTTCACGTGAGCCTCGAGCTCGCCCTGCTCGCGTGGGGCACCTTCGTGGGCTTGGACCTCGTCACCGTGCCCCAGGTGATGATCGCGCGCCCCATCGTCGCGGGGCCGCTCGCGGGGCTCATCCTGGGCGACGTGTGGACCGGGCTCGCGGTCGGCATGCTGTTCGAGCTGTTCCAGTACGACGTCTTGCCGGTGGGCGCGGCGCGCTACCCCGAGTACGGCCCGGCCACCGTCGCCGCCGTGACCGCGGCGCACGCCGCGGCGGGCCCGCTTGGCATTGGGCTGGGCGCGGTGGTGGGGCTTGTGACCGCCCTGGCGGGTGGGATCAGCATCCACGTTGTACGGCGCCTGAACGCGCGGGCGATGCACGCGGCGAGCGACCGGCTCGAAGCGGGCGATACCCGGGCGTTGATGCGACTGCACGCCGCGGGCATCGGGCGCGACGCCGCCCGGGCCGCGCTCGTCACCGGGCTGGGCCTCGCGCTCGCCCGGCTGGCGCGGGACATCGTGGCGGTCCCGCTCACCGTGCGCGGGGCGACGTGGCTCAGCGTCGCGGCGGTGGGGGCCGCGCTCGCCGCCGCGGCGGCGGGGACCCTGCGCGTCGTCGGCCGGGGGCCGAGCCTCCGGTGGTTCGCCGCCGGGCTCGTGGGCGGCGCCGCGCTGGCGTGGCTGCGATGAGCGCCCCCCGCCGCCGGCGACCCGGCCTGGGGCTGAGCCTGCTCCGCTTGTTCGCGGTGCAGGGCGCGTACGACTACGAGCGGATGCAGGGGATCGGCGTGGGCGTCGCCGAGGAGGCGTTGTTGCGCGACCTCCGGGTCGCGGGCGATGGCGCCGCCTACCGCGCCGCGGTGGCGCGCGGCGCGCATTTCTTCAATGCGCACCCCTATCTGTGCGGCCTGGCCGTGGGGGCCGCCGCCCGCGCCGAGCACGACGGCGTGCCGCCGGCGCAGGTGGAGCGGCTGCGCGCCGCCCTGTGCGGCCCGCTCGGCTCGCTCGGCGACCGGCTCGTGTGGGCGGGGTGGCTGCCGCTCACGTCCGCCCTGGCCATGATGGGCGTGGCGCTCGGGTTGGACCTGTGGGCTGTGCTCGGCTTCCTCGTGGTGTACAACGTGGGGCACGTGGCGCTGCGTTGGTGGGCCCTGCGGGCGGGGTGGAACCACGGGACGCGCGTGGCGGCCGCGCTCCATCAGCCCGTGCTGCAGCGCGCGGCGGCGCTCTCGGGGCCGGCCATGGCCGGCGCGGTGGGCCTGGCACTGCCGCTCGCGGCCCAATATCTGACGGCCCCGTTCCCGGAGCAGTCGCGCCGCGCGCTCGCGGTCGTGGCGGCAGGCGGGTTTCTGCTGCTGTGGTGGCGGCGCGGCACGCTCACCGGCCTCCGGTTCGGGCTCACCCTGCTCGCGCTCGCGGCGCTCGCGGCATGGTTATGGCGCTGATCGAACGCGCGGCGAAGATCGTGAACCCGCTGGGGCTGCACGCCCGCCCGGCGGCCGAGTTCGTCAAGCTCGCGAACCAGTTCCGCTCGGCAATCGAGGTGCGCAAGGACGATCTCGCGGTGAACGGCAAGAGCATCATGGGCGTAATGATGCTTGCGGCCGAGTGCGGCTCGTCGCTCGTCATCAAGGCCGACGGCGATGACGCGGAGCAGGCGATGGCGGCCCTGCTCGCGCTCGTGGCCGACGGCTTCCACGAGATGGATCTCACTGCCGAGCGGCGCGAGGCCGAAGACCGGGAGGAGTCGACAGGACCGTCATGAGCGACCGCTTGCTAAAGGGCATCGGCGTCTCGCCGGGGATGGCGATCGGTCCGGCGGTCGTCGTGCGCTGGACGTTGCCCGAGGTGCCGCACCGCGTGGTGCCGCGCTCGCAGGTGGAGAAGGAGATCCGCCGCCTCCGCGCCGCGGTGCGCGACGTGCGGCGGTACCTCCAGGCTCTCAAGGCGAAGGCCGAAGCTCGCGCCGGGGTCGACGAGGCCCGCATCTTCGACGCGCAGATCCTGATGCTCGAGGACCGGGAGTTCCTCAACGGGGTGGCGCACTTGATCCGCGAGAACCACCTCACCGCCGAAAAGGCGTTCGAGTTTAAGGCGCTCGAGGTCCGGGACATGTGGACGGCCACGGGGAGCCCGCGCCTCAAGGACCGGCTCGCCGACTTTTCGGGCGTCGCGATCCGCGTGATCGAACACCTGATGCACCGTGGGGCCGACGAGCTATGGGAGGGGATCACACAGCCATCGGTGGTCGTGGCGCGCGAGCTCGGGCCGGGCCTCACCGTCCAGCTCGACCAGGAGCACATCGTCGGGCTCGTGAGCGAAGAGGGGACACGCACCTCGCATGCCGCGATCCTCGCGCACTCGCTCGGCATTCCGGCGGTGTTCGGCGTCGCGGGCGCTATGGAGCGGATCGGCCCCGGCACGATGCTCGTGATGGACGGCACGCGCGGTACGGTGCTGCTCCACCCCACGCCGCCGGAGATCGCCGAGGCGCAGGGGCGCGAGCAGCGCCGCCGCGAGCTCGCGGCGCAGTTGGAGGAGGTCGTGGACCAGCCGGCGGTCACCACCGACGGGGTCCGGATCGTGCTCCGGGGCAACGTCGACCTCCCCGACGAGATCCGGGCGGCGCAGCAGCACCGCGCGGAAGGGGTGGGCTTGCTGCGCACCGAATTCCTGATCACCGGCCATACCGCGCTGCCGACCGAGGACGAGCAGACGACGTACTACCGGCGCGTGGGGGCGGCGTTCCCGGGGCACCCCGTGGTGGTCCGGAGCTACGATCTGGGCGGCGACAAGCTACCCGCGCCGTTCCGGGCACCGGTCGAGGCGAACCCGCAGCTCGGCTGGCGCGCGATCCGCGTGTGCCTCGACCGGCCCGACATCTTCCGGGTCCAGGTGCGGGCGGCCCTGCGCGCCGCGAAGGATACCGACATCTGGCTCATGATCCCGCTCGTCACGCGTATCGAGGAGCTGGACCGCACGCGCGAGCTGGTCGCCCAGGAGGCGGCGGCGCTCGCGCGCGAGGGGGTCGCGGCGGCGAGCACGCTCCCGCTCGGCGTGATGGTCGAGACGCCCGCCGCCGCGGTGATCGCCGACCGGCTGGCCGAGGCCGCGGCCTTCCTGTCCGTCGGCACCAACGACCTCACGCAATACACGCTGGTCGTGGACCGCGGCAACGCGCGGCTCGCGGACCGCTTCACCCCGCACGATCCCAGCGTGCTGCGCCTGCTCAAGCGTGTCGCGGACGCGGCCCGCGCTGCCGGGAAGCCCGCGAGTGTGTGCGGCGAGATGGCCTCGGAGCCGCTCTCGGCGTTCCTGCTGATCGGGCTCGGCTACGAGACGCTCTCGGTCGCACCACCGGCGCTGCCGCTCGTGAGGT
>DATBCS010000086.1:0-13376 GCA_036270315.1 Gemmatimonadales bacterium | reverse complement strand
GAAAGAATCCGTTCACGAGCGTGCCGAGCGGCACCTTCTCCTCCGTCCCCGCCTTCAAGTCCCGCACTACCACCTGGCCCGCCGCCCGCTCGTCGGGCCCCACGATCACGGCCCGGGGGGCGCCGCGGGCCACGGCCAGCTCGAGCTGCTTACGGAGCGCCGCCTGCCGCAGCCCATACTCCACCGCCACGCCGCGGTCGCGCAGCTGATGCGCCAACTGCAGCACGGGGGCCACGTCCTCGCCACTCACCGCGACCAAGAAGGCATCGAGCTGCGCCGGCGCCTCGAGCGGCCGCGTCCGCTCCTTCAGCAGTTCGCCGAGCACGACATCCCCCATCCCAAACCCGACGCACGGCAGATCGATTCCGGCGATCGTCTGGATCAGGTCGTCATAGCGCCCGCCGCCGCAAATCGCCCGCAGCGATCGACCGGCATCGAACAACTCGAACACGATCCCGGTGTAGTACGCGAGCCCCCGGACGATCGTGAAGTCCACGTCGACGAACGCCTCGAGCCCCATCGCCCCGAGCCGCTGGACGCACTCGTTGAGCGGCTCCGCGGCCGGGGCCGCGCGCAGTTCCCCCGCGCCCTGGCGCAGCCCCGAGATGAACTCGAGCACCGGCCGGATGCGCGCGGGATCGGGCCTCAGGGCGTGCGCCAGCAGCTGCTCGCTCTCGGCCGGGGCCCGCTCCCAGCGGTCCAGCGCCAGCAGCACGCCCCCGACCTCGTCGGGCGCCACCCCGTAGGTGTGCGTCAGCTTCGTGACGATCACCCGGCGATCCGAGACGCGGAGCCGCACCGCCTCCGGGCCAAACCCGAAGGCGCGCATGATGTCGAGCGCCGCCGCCATCACTTCGGCATCGGCGGCGGGTCCGGCCTCGCCGACCACGTCTAGATTCAACTGGAAGTGCTCCCGCAAGCGGCCGCGCTGCTGACGCTCGTAGCGGAACAACTGGGGGATCGAGAACCAGCGAATCGGCTTCTTCAGGGCCTGGGCCCTCGCCCCGACCATCCGGGCGAGCGTGGGCGTCATCTCCGGACGCAACGCCACGGCGCGGTCGCCCTTGTCCCGGAAAGTGTACAGTTGCTCGACGATCTCGGGCCCGCTCTTCACCGTGTAGAGCTCGAGCGGCTCGAGCGGCGGGCCGTCGTACTCCTCGAACCCGTAGCGCCGGGCGACGCTCCGCCACGTGGCGAAGATGTGACTGCGGAGGGCTAGGTCGTCAGGGTAGAAATCGCGGAAGCCGGGGAGCGCTTTCCCTTGCATCACAACAATTTACGCGACGGGCGCAAAACCGGGCAAGCGGGCGAGCGCATCGCCGACGGTGTGGAACGAACCGGTGACGATCACCGTCTCCGCCCCCTCCGGCACCCGCTCCAGCGCGCGCTCGAAGTCGGGCTCGAAGGTGTGCGCCACCGCGAGCCCGCCGAGCTCCCGCTCCAGCCGGCCTAGGTCCCAGCGGCGCCGCTCGGGCGCCGTGGCGGGCACGGTGAACACGAAGCCGTCGACCTCCTCCGCCAACGACGCGATCATGCCGAGGTAGTCCTTGTCGCCCAGCACCCCGACCAGCGCGCGACGCGGGCGCGGCGGGTCGTAGTCGTGGAGCGTGTCGGCCAGCACCCGCGCGCCGTCGGGGTTGTGGGCGACGTCGAAGATCCAGCGCCCCCGCACGTCGAAGCGGCCCGGGAGGTAGGCAGAGCCGAAGCTCTCGGGCCAGGTGTCCCCGACGGGCCCGAACGGAGGGGGGAGGGCGTTGAGGGCGGCGAGCGCCACCCAGGCGTTGCCGTGCTGGTGGCGGCCGCGCAGGCCGAGCGGCCGCGTGGGCGCCCGGTCCGGATCGACCCAGCGGACCGGGCGCGCCCCCCGCCGCGCGGCCTCGGCGAGCAGGACCTGCCGCACCGCCGGATCCCGCTCCCCCGTGATGAAAGGCACCCCGGGCTTCGCGATCCCGGCCTTCTCCCGGGCGATCGAGGCGAGATCGGGCCCTAGGTACTCGGTGTGCTCGCGCGCGATCTTCGTCACGGCGGCGCCGAGCGGCGTGAGCACGTTCGTGGCGTCGAGCCGGCCCCCGAGCCCCACCTCCACCACGGCGATGTCCACGCCCCGGGCCGCCAGATCGGCGAACGCGATCGCCGTCGTCGCCTCGAAGAAGCTGGCGTCCAGCCGCTCGATGTGCGGCCGCAACACGCTCGTCCACTCGGCGAACGCCGCCTCGTCGATCGGAATGCCGTCCACCACCACGCGCTCCCGCACCGACACGAGGTGGGGCGAGGTGTAAACCCCCACTCGCAGCCCCCGGGCGCGGAGCTCCGCGGCCGCGAAGGCGCAGGTCGAGCCCTTGCCGTTGGTGCCCGCGATATGCAGGGCGGGAAAGTGGCGCTCGGGATGGCCCAACACGTCGAGCAGCCCCGTCGTCGGCCCGAGGCTCCACTTGATGCGACTCCCTTGTCGCGCGAAGAGAAAGCGGCAGGCGTCCTCGAAGGACAGCCCGCTCAGTCGGCGGCCTCGGCCGGTTGCCGGCCCGCCATGTGGCGCAACAGCTGCGCCGTGGTGTCCCGGAGCTCGGTGCGCGGCACGACCGCGTCCACCATGCCGTGCTCCAGCAGGAACTCGGCCGTCTGAAACCCCTCCGGCAGATCCTGCCCGATGGTCTGCTTGATCACCCGCGGCCCGGCGAATCCGATCACCGCGCCGGGCTCGGCGAGAATCACGTCACCCTGCATCGCATAGGAGGCGGAGACGCCCCCCGTGGTCGGGTTCGTGAGGATCGAGATGAAGGGCACCCGGGCCCCTTGCAGCCGCGCGACCTCGACCGAGGTCTTGGCCATCTGCATCAGTGACAGGACCCCCTCCTGCATCCGCGCCCCGCCCGAGGCCGAGACGATGATCAGCGGGATGCGCCGCTCCGCCGAGCGCCGCGTCAGGCGGGCGATCTTCTCGCCCACGACCGACCCCATCGACCCCCCCATGAAGTTGAAGTCCATCACCCCCAGGTCGATCGCCATGTCGTCCAACCGGGCGTACCCGGTGCGCACCGCCTCGAGTGGGCCGGCCTTCTGCGTGGCGGTCTCGAGCCGCTGCTCGTAATGCTCGAAATGGAGCGGGTCGGTCGAATGGAGGCGGGCGTCCAGCTCGTGCCAGGAGCCCTCGTCGACGAACAGCTCGATGTACTCCTGGGCGCTGATGCGCCGATGGTGCCCGCAATTGGGGCACACGTTGAAGCCGCGGGCAAAGCGGTCCTTGATATCGATATGGCCGCACGCCTCGCATTTCTCCCAGGCGTCGGCTGGAATCTCCAGCCGAACCCGTTCGGACGTGCGAGGCTTACGCTCTTTCTTGAACCAGGCCATTCGGGCGATAGGGGATGGTTGGAAGGCGACAATTTGGGAAGGGGCCGCAGCGCGCGCCAGCCCCGACGCCGTAACACCTTGTCACAACTCAGCATAGCCAGACTGGCGGGATTCCCACGCGATCCGGAGCGCGATCCCCACGGCGAGCGAGCAGACCAGCAGGAACGACCCCCCATAGGAGAAGAACGGCAGCGGGATCCCGGTGATGGGCAGCACGTTCACCGTCATGCCCACATTCTCGACGATATGGGTGAAGAAGAGCCCCGTCACGCCAAACACGCACAGGCTCGAGTAGGCGTCCGTGGCGCGGCGCGCGATGCGCAGCAGGATGAGGAGCAGCGCGGCAAACAGGGCCAGGGCCACGAGGACGCCCACAAAGCCGAGCTCCTCGCCCACGACGGCGAAGATGAAATCGGTGAATTGGGCCGGCAAGAACGCCAGCCGCTTCTGGGGCCCGTGCGTGAACCCATGGCCGAGCAGGCCCCCCGACCCGATGGCAATCTTCGACTGGATGACGTGCCATCCCGTGGCGCGGGGATCCTCCTGGGGATTCAAGAAGGCGAGCAGCCGGTTCTGCTGGTGGGGCGCGAGCCGGCGCAAGAACGGCACCGCGATCACCCCCATGACCACGTTCGCGAGCATCACGCTCAAGCCTTCCCACACGTACGGCCGCCACCACAGGAGCAGCGCCACGAGCAGCACGATCCACAAGCCCCACGCGACCGTCGAGAAAGCGAGGACCAGGCCGATGACGGGCGAACCGAGCAACAGCAGCAGTTGCGGCTTCGTGCCCGCCCAGAACAGCATCGCGAACAGGATCGAGATGAACACGAGGGCACTACCCAAGTCGGGCTGGAGCGCCACCAGGAAGAACGGCACGGCCACGAGGGCACCGGGCGCGACGAGCTCGCGCAGCGTAGCCGGCGGCTCGCGCCGCGCCGCGAGCCAGCGCGCCAGCATGAGGATCACGGCGAGCTTGGCGAGCTCGGATGGTTCACCCAAGCGCAGCCCGGCGATCGCGAGCCACGACCGCTCTGTCGCCACACTGCCCGCCCCCCGGCCGAACACGAGGGTGAACAGCAGCACCACCACCCCGACGCCATAGGCGTACGGCGTGGCCCACTCGAGCAGCCGCGGCGACACCCGGTACATCAGCACCGCCGCCACCGCCCCGATGGCGAGCCAGATCACCTGCTTGTGCCACAGCGTCGTCACAAACGTGGACACGTCCGTCTGGCCCGCCGAGTAGAGGGTCGCGAGGCCGTAGGCCGCGAGTGCCACCACGACGGCGGTGAGCGGCTTATCGATTTCGCGGAGCGGGGGCCGCATGACCGGTGTCAGGGCGCAAGGTGTCCAGGCGCAACGTGTCGGGAATCGCGAGCGAATCCTCGCTCGGGACGCCGGGGAGCAGCTGAATCGCGTGCGGCGCGGTGTCGGCCGGGAGCACGATCCGCAGGTTCGACGCCACGGTCGTGTCCACGCCCAGGTAGCGCCCGATCACCCGCGTCACGAGCGGGGCCACGTACGGGCCCTCGCGCGCGAACTCGATGATCGCACCCACGACGATCTCGGGCTTCTCCGCCGGGGCGAATCCGATGAACCAGCCGTGATCGGGGCCGTGGGGGTTTTGGGCCGTGCCGGTCTTGCCCGCGATGGCGATCGCGCCGCCGTAGCGCGCGGCCCCGCGCGCCGTGCCCTGCTCCACCACGCTGATCATCGCCTGGCGCAGCGCTATGAGCTGGTCCGACGCCAGGTTGAGGCTCACGGCGGACGCGCCGCTCGGGTGCACGAGGTAGGGCGGCCGGGCCCGGCCGTCGCTCGCCAGCATCTGGTAGAAGCGCACCATGTTGACGAGCGTCTGGGCGTTTTCCCCCTGCCCGATCGCGAGGTTGAGGGTGACCGCCGCCGTCCAGCGGCGCGGGCCGTAGTAGCGATCGTAGTACTCGGTGCCGGGCGGGAACTCCGGGGTGATCTCACCTGGCAGATCGATGCCGGTGCGGGAGCGGAAGCCCCACGAGTTGGCGTCCTCGAGCAGCGACGTGAGCCCCAGCTTCAAGCCGAGCTGGTAGAAGTAGACGTCGCAGCTCTGGGCGATCGCCTCGGTCAGCGTCAGGGACCCGTGCCCCTGAGGCGACCAGCAATGGAAATAGCGGTTGCCGTACTGCAACCCGCCGCGACATGGGATCGGCATCCGGGTCCGCAGGGTCACGAGCCCGCGCCGCAACGCCATCGCCGCGATTGCCAGCTTCCAGGTGGACCCCGGCGGGTAGCGCGCCTGAATCGTGCGGTCGAACAGCGGGTGGGCCTCGCTCGCGTTCAAGCGCCGCCAGTAGTCGGGGTCCACGCCGCCCACGAAGGCGTTGGGATCGTATCCGGGGGCGCTGTAGAGGGCGAGAATCTCCCCCGTGTTGGGGTTCAACGCGAGCACCGCCCCGCGGTGGCCGGCCGGAAAGATGTCGGCCACGTAGCGCTGCAGGTCGAGATCGATCGTGGTGTGGAGCGGGCGGCCCGGCACCGGCAACAGGGTGGACGAGCGCGTCGCCTCCCGGACCACGTGTCCCAGCGCGCTCACCTCCACGAAGCGCACGCCGTCGGCGCCCCGCAACGAGTCGTCATAGGCGCGCTCCAAGCCGTCCTTGCCGACGAGGCCGCCCAACCGGATGCCGGCGAAACGGCGCTGCCCGCGCTCGGCCTCGGTCACCTCCCCCACGTATCCGACGAGATGCGCGATCACGGCGCTGTCCGGGTACGCCCGCTTCGGCTCGGGCTGGATCAGGAGCCCGGGGAAGATGAGCCGGCGCTCCTGGAGCATCGAAACGACCTCGAACTTGGCCCCGGGCAGCACGATGACCGGCAGATAGGGCGCGCGGCGCGCGCGCGCCAACACGCGCTCGATGCCGGCGGCGTCGAGTTTCACGAGCGGCGCAATGCGCGTCAGCGTAGCGCGCAGCGAGTCCTCGTCCCCCGGCAGGAGCGACACGGTGTACCCCGGCACGTTGTCGGCGAGCAGCTTGCCGTTCCGGTCGGTGATGATGCCGCGCGGCGCCGGCAGCGGAATGGGGCGCAACCGGTTGGTCTCGGACTGGAGCTCGTACTTCGAGTGCTCGAGGATCTGCGCCCGAAAGAACGCGATGACCAGCACGCTGACCGCGCCCCACACGATGCCACGCGCCCAGCGCAGCCGCCGATCGAGCAAGTGCGGGTGCAACGAGCTCATGCGTCCCCCAGCCGGATCGCGAGGTGGCGCCCGAACAGCCACAGCACGAGCACCCCGGCGACCGCTGTCGTGAGGCTCTGCAGCGGCGACCACACCAGGAGCTCCCAGCCGAGCATCCCGCCCTTCAGCTTCCCCGACGCCAGCGCCACGACCAGGTTGCGGCACCACGTGCCGGCGAAGAAAAGACACCCGTTCACGAACAGGTTCTCGGCGAAGAAGACCGCCTTGCTCCCGGATGCGAGATAGCCCACGAGCGTGTGCGCCAGCGCTCCGGCCCCGAACGACGCGGGCGTCAAGGCATCGCGCAACAGGCCCACCAGGAACCCAGCCGCGGCGCTCGGACCCGGCGCGGCGCGAATCGTGTAGATGAGGAGTGCGAGCAGCAGAAAGTCGGGCGCCACGCGGTCGCTCCCGAGGCGCCCCCGCAGGGAGAACTGCAGCACCACCAGCGCCGCCAGGATCACGTAGAACCGATAACGGTCGCTGCGCCTCACGGCGTCCCCCCGGTGGCCTCAAACACGGCCCGTAGGTCGCCCTTCACCGCTTGGCCCGTGAGAATCATGACGTGCGTGACGGCGGCGGGATGCACGGCGGGCCGCACCAGATAGGTCCGCTCCCACCCCTCCTCCTCACTCGCCTTCCCGGCGATCGTGCCGATCGGGATCCCGCGCGGCAACACCCCGCCGAGCCCCGACGTGAGGATCGGCGTGCCCTCGTGCACCAGTTGCCGGTAGGCCACCCCCTGCAGCTCGAGCAGCCAGGTGCGCGGTCCCTCGCTGCCGTGCGGCGCGACGATGCCGTAGACGCTGCCGTCCGCCGCCATCGCGCTCGCCCGAAACTCGGGATGCGCCCAGGTCACGACGACCGAGGTCTGGAGGTCCGCGCTGCTCACGATCCCCACCAGCCCCTCGGGGCTCACGACGGCCGCGAGCGGTCTCACGCCCTGCTTCCGCCCAGCGGAGACGACGAACGTGAGGGCACTGGTGGGCTCCGACCCCCGCAACACCTCGGCCGGGACGTACCCCGACGCGAGACGGGTCCCGAGACCGAGCAAGGTGCGGAGCCGCGCATTCTCGCTCCGGAGCTCCGGGACGAACGTCGCCGCGAGGGCCGTCGAGTCGCGCTCGGCGACCACCGCGTCGTAGCGCGCCAGCGAGGCCGACAGGCGTGCGGTCTGCTGTTCCAGGGCGAGCAGCGGCGCCAGCACCGTCTGCCGCAGCACCCGCGCGAGAGGATCGCGCACGCGCTCGGGCAGCGTCATGGCGGCGAGCGAGAGGAGGACGCACCCGATGAAGACGAGGGTGTCGGCCCGCGAGGCGTAGCGGTCCGCGCGGTGGGCCATGGCGCTACGTGGTCAGGACGTTGCGGTATTTCTCCGGATCGTCGAGGATCCGCCCCGTCCCCCGCACCACGCAGGTCATCGGATCCTCGTCGACATGGATCGGCAGACCGGTTTCTTGCTGCAGCAACACGTCGAGCCCGCGGATCAGGGCGCCCCCCCCGGTCATCACGATGCCGCGATCCACGATGTCGCTGGCGAGCTCGGGGGGCGTGATCTCGAGCGCCCGCCGCACGGCGTCCACGATCTGCTGGATCGGCTCTTGCACGGCCTCGCGGATCTCGCTCGAGTGGACCCGCACGATCTTCGGGATGCCCGAGACGAGATCGCGGCCCTTCACTTCCATCTCGCGCTCCTCTCCCACCGGCGCAGCCGAGCCGATCTGGATCTTGATCTGCTCCGCCGTGGGCTCGCCGATCAGGAGGTTGTAGTTTTTGCGCATGAACTGCACGATCGCCTGATCCAGCTCGTCGCCGCCCGTGCGGATCGACGTGTCGGACACGATGCCCGACAGCGCGATCACGGCGATCTCGGTCGTGCCGCCGCCGATGTCGATCACCATGTTGCCGGTCGGGGTCTCGACGGGCAGGCCCACGCCGATCGCCGCCGCCATCGGCTCGGCGACCATGTAGACCTCCTTCGCGCCCGCCGACTGCGCGGAATCGCGCACCGCCCGCTTCTCCACTTCGGTGATCCCGCTCGGGACGCACACGATCACCCTGGGCTTGACGCGGAACAGGTGGCGGTCGATGATGGTCTTCAGGAAGAAGCGGAGCATCTTCTCGGTCACGTCGAAGTCAGCGATCACGCCGTCCTTGAGCGGCCGCACGGCGAGAATCCCGTCCGGCGTCCGCCCCAACATGCGCTTCGCCTCGAGCCCGATGCCCTTGATCTTGCCGGTCGATTTCTCGATTGCCACGACCGAGGGCTCGTTCAACACGATGCCCTCGCCCTTCACATAAATCAGCGTGTTGGCAGTGCCCAGATCCACGGCAATCTCGTTTGCCGGGCTCCAGGCTCCGAGCTTCCAATTCGGCCAGCGAAAGGGCACGTGAGTTCGATTTCGTCGCGTGAAGGTTGTCAGGCGGGCGCGGGCACGGCGTCTCAACCTAATGAAATGCGTAACTCCAAGCAAGACTGATGCTTGACGCCCCTCGCCGCGGCGGCTAGCGTTCGCCCCATGCGCCGGGCACCCGTCTCCGAAGTTGCGGTCGTCGACCTCAACTTGTGCGACCGGTGCGGCTTGTGCCTGCCCCTCTGCCCCCCGGAAGCGATTCACCTCGCGTTCGCCGACTTGGTCGTCGACCGGGCCGCCTGCACGGGGTGCTGGAAGTGCGTCGCGCCCTGTCCCGTGGGCGCGCTCTCTATGGTACCCGCCTGATGCCCGATTTGGACGTGCTCGTGGTGGGCGCCGGTCCGGCCGGGGCGCTCGCGGCGGCCGAGGCGCGGCGCGCCGCGCCCGAGCTCGACGTAGTGCTGCTGGAGCGCGACCGCGCGGTCGGCGCCCCCGTCCGCTGCGCCGAGGGCGTGGGCGACGCCGGGCTGCGCGAGTTCGCCTGCCCCGAGGGCGCCTCCTGGGTGGCCCGCAAGATCACCCGCGTCATTTTCGTGGCCCCGGACGACACCGAAGTAAAGGTGGCGGAGCGCGACGTCGGCTGGATCCTCGACCGCACGCGGTTCGATGCGTTCCTCGCGGCCGAGGCGGGCGCCCTCGGAGCCACGGTGCTGGTGAGCACGGAGGCGGCGGGGATGGAGCGCGCGCCCGACGGGCGCTGGCACGTCCGCGTGCTCGGCCCCCAGGGCGAGGAGACCTATCGCGCCCGGATCGTGATCGGCGCCGACGGCGTCGAGGCCATGGTCGGCCGCTGGGCCGGGCTGGACACCCGCGTCCCGGCGCGCGATATGGAGTCGTGCGCCCAGTACATCCTCCAGGGCGTCGACTTCGACCCCGACGCCATCTACCTGCAGTTCGGTCGCGGGATCGCCCCCGGGGGCTACGCGTGGCTGTTTCCCCGCAGCGTGGGCGTCGCGAACGTGGGCCTCGGGCTCGTGGCCCTAAAGGCCGACGGCCGCACGGCGCGCGCGTACCTCGACGACTGGATCGCGCGGCGCTACCCGCGGGGCACCAAGACCGGCTCCACGGTCGGCGGCGTCATCACCCATACGACCATCAAGGCCACGGCCACCGACGGCGTCATGATCGCCGGCGACGCGGCCCACATGATCAATCCGCTGTCGGGCGGCGGCATCGTGAACGCCATGAAGGCAGGGCGCCTCGCGGGGCGAACCGCTGCCGCGGCGGTGCGCGGCGGAGACACGAGCGCACGCCGGCTCGCGGCGTATCACGAATGCTGGATGGCCATGCTGGGTGACGACCACCTCAAGTACTATCGCATGAAGCGGGCGCTGGAAGACCTGGACGATCGCTTCTTCAACGGGCTCGCGGGCACTGTGAACGCGATCCCCGAGCCGAAACGCACGCTTGGCCGCATCTTCGCGCACGCGCTCGTGAACCATCCGCAGCTCATTCCGGTGGCGGCGCGGTTCTTCCTGTAACGGACGCCCATGCGCTTAAAGGACGCCCATGCTCTCCATTGATCTCCGCGGCAAGCGCGCTCTCGTCGCCGGCGTCGCCGACGACGGTGGGTACGGATTCGCGATCGCCAAGGCGCTGGCCGAGGCCGGGGCCACGGTGTGCACCGGTACCTGGCCGCCCGCCCTGAACATCTTTCGCACCCTGCTCGAACGCGGCAAGATCGACGACTCCCGTACGCTCGCCAACGGCTCGCTCCTCACGTTCGAGCGCATCTACCCCCTGGACGCAGCGTTCGACACGCTGGCGGACGCGCCCGACGAGATCCGCACCAACAAGCGCTACAAAGAGGTCGGTGACTTCTCGGTCACGGGGCTCGCGACACGGCTGGTCGAGGACTTCGGCGACAAGTCGCTCGACGTCGTCGTGCATTCGCTCGCCAACAGCCCGGAGGTGAAACGGCCGCTGCTCGAAACGAGCCGCGCCGGTTATCTCAGCGCCGTGAGCGTGAGTGCGTATTCCCTCGTGTCTATGGTCGCGCGGCTCGGGCCGCTGATGCGCCCCGGGGGCTCGTTCCTGTCGCTTACCTACATGGCGAGCGAGCGCGTCGTGCCGGGCTACGGCGGCGGGATGTCGTCGGCGAAGGCGGCGCTCGAGAGCGACACCCGGACCCTCGCGTTCGAGGCGGGACGCAAGTACGGCCTGCGCGTCAACACCATCTCCGCGGGCCCCCTCGCGTCACGCGCCGCCAGCGCGATCGGGAAGATTGAGAAGATGGTGCAGTACTACGTGGCGAACGCGCCCCTGCCCGAGCCGCTCACCGCGTGGGAGGTCGGCACCACAGCCGCGTTCCTCGCGAGTCCGCTCGGCAGCGGGATCACCGGAGCCACGATCTACGTCGACAAGGGGTATCACGCGATGGGGGTGGCGGTGACGGCGGGCGATCTGCTGTGAGCGCGGCCCGCCGGGAGCCGGGCCCCCTCAGCCGCTGACCGGGCGACGTCCCCCCAGCCGAAGCATCCAGCTCGTCCCCACGGCGCACCGGTTGGCGCCGTGCGCGACCCACCGCCCTAAGAGGCCGAGCGCGTCGCGCCGCAGCCCGAGCGGCCGGTCCCCCACATCCCAGCTGTACACCGGGACGCGAGGCACCCCGAACGCCCCCGCCGGCCCTCACGCCGTACCCCACACCCCGCCGCACCCCAGCTCGTAGCCCGCCCCGCACGCCAGCCGCACCACGCGCTGATCGGCGGCGCCGAAGGGATAGGCGATGGCCCGCCCCGCGGCGTCCCCCAAGCGGGCCGTGAGCGTGGCCCGCGAGCGCCCCAGCTCATCGGCCGCCCGGGCGTCGTCGACCCAGGTGAGGCGCGCATGGGAGGCGGTGTGGGACGCGAACTCGAACCCGCGGGCGCGCCAGCGCTCGATCAGGGCCCAGTCGAGATGGGGCAACCGGCGCCAGGTATAGCGCATGTCCCACGTATTCGACCGGCCGACGTAATCGGTGATGAGAAACGTGGTCGCCGTGAACCCGAGGTTCGCGAGGACGGGATAGGCGTGCTCGGCGAGCGAGGCGTAGCCATCGTCGAATGTGAGCAGAAAGGCCGGCGGGGTCGGGCGCGCGGCACCGCCGGGATCGCGCGCCGCCGCGGCGAACTCGGTGAGCGTCTGGGTGCGCCAGCCCGCCCGCGCGAGCGAGTGCATCTGGCGCTCGAACACCGAGCGCGCCACGCGAGTCACGCCCAGCTCGCGCGGCCCGCCGATGCGGTGATAGCAGAGCACCCGACCGGGACTCAAACGAGCCCTCCCCCGGGGTGCGTGACGCTGCCGAGCGCGGCGCCGGCGTCGGGCCAGCGCCCGCCAGGCTCGGGCGCGAGACAGCGACGCACGAGCTCCGGGAGCCAGGGCGGCAGCGATCGCACCTCCTCGAGCGGCTCCGCTTCGGCGGTGGGAGGCTGGCCCGTCAACATCTCGTGCACCAACACGCCCACTGAGAACATGTCTTCGGGCGGCGCCGCCTGGGCCCCGTCGCCGCGGCGCTCCGGCGCCACGTAGGTGGGCGTGCACAGCGCCGCGGTCGCCGCGGCCCGCGGCGCACCGGCCGGCAGCGCGCGCGCCAGCGCATCCACGACCCCGGCGTCCGCCACGAACGCCCGGCCGTCCGCCAGCAGCACGTTCTCCGGCTTCAGGTCCCCGTGCACGAGGCGGGCGGCGTGCGCATGGGCGAGCCCCGTCAGAATGTCGCGGAGAATCTCGACCGTCTGGCGCAGCGGCAGTTCACCGTAGCGCGCGAGCCAGGCGCGCAGCGTCGTGCCCTCGACGAAGGGGCGCGTGTAGTACACGAACGCGCCGGCCCGTCCCGCGCTGCGCGGCGCCACCAGCTGGGGATGGCCCAGGCGGTCGGTGAGCAGCAGCAACTCCCGCTCGAAGCCGCCCGCGTCGGCGGCGAGCGACAGCTCGGTCGGCAACACCTTCACGAGCAACCCGGGACCGCCCGGCAGTTCCAGCGCGACGAACAGGCGGCAATTGCCCACGGGCCGCACCTCGCGCTCGACCCGGTAGATCGGGCCGAGGGCATCCGCCAGCGCCAGGCGCAGGTCGGCCACGCGGCAGCCGTCCTAGGCTGAGGCGCGCCGCGGGGCGCCGCGGTCGAGTGGGGCGGGCAGAGACGGTAGGCTCATGGCAGAAGGCGATCGGCGCGCCTGACGGACCGGCTTAAGGTGGCCCGCGCCGCGGAAACACTCAATCCCCTCGATCCGGCCCGTAGGGCCCGTGGGGCGGCCGGGGAACCCACCGCGGCACCGCGCGATAGTACGCCTAGTACGCCGCGCCAAACCGCCGCCGTAAGAGCGGCTCTTCCACACCCACGACGAAGAGGTGACAGACCACGGATAGGGCACGACGCCGGCGACCGTACCGGGCTCGAGCACCGTGAACACGAG
>DATBCS010000085.1:0-7423 GCA_036270315.1 Gemmatimonadales bacterium | reverse complement strand
GGCCACGGCCACCACGCACCTCACGCTGATCGGCATCCAGGTCCGCTCGCTCGGCCTCCAGTCGAGCCCGATGCTCGTGATGGGCCTCGGGCTGCTGCTCGTCGGGTTCGGGTTCAAGGTCGCCGCGGTGCCGTTTCACATGTGGGCGCCGGACGTGTACGACGGGTCGCCGACGCCGGTGACGGGCTACATGGCGACCTCGGTGAAGGCGGCGGCGTTCGCGGCGCTGCTCCGCGCGCTCGGGCAGGCGTTCGGCACCGTGCCGGTCTGGCAGCACATCGTGTGGTGGCTCGCCGTCGCCACGATGATCGGGGGGAACCTGATCGCGCTGGCGCAGCGCGCCGTGAAGCGGATGCTGGCCTACTCCTCGATCGCGCATGCCGGCTACGTGCTCGTCGCGGTGGCCACTGGCGCCACCCTGGGCGCGGCGGCGTTCCTGTTCTATCTCGTCGCCTACACCCTGGTGACGCTCGCGGCCTTCGCGCTGCTCGCGGCCAAGGGGCGTAACGGGGAGCGCGAGGTGCTGATCGACGATCTCGCGGGCCTCGCCGCCGAGCGCCCGTGGCTCGCCGCCGCGCTCGCCGTGTGCATGCTCTCGCTCTTGGGGTTCCCGGGCACGGCGGGCTTCATCGGCAAGTGGTATATCCTGGTCGCCGCCATCGAGGCGGGCCGGCCCGGGCTCGCCGCCCTGCTCGTCCTTACGAGCGTGGTCTCGGCGGGCTACTATCTCCCGGTGATCATGGCGATGTACATGAAGCCCGCGCCGGTCCCCGCGGCGCACGCCGGGATGCGGCTTGACCGACTGGGGGGCGCCGTCGTGGCGCTCGCGGTCCTGGTGCTCGTGTTCCTGGGCGTCCGGCCGAACCGCCTGCTCGACCTCGCGCGCACCAGCGGCGCCGCGCTCGCGCCCCCAGCCGCGGCGCCGACTGATTTAGTGCCGCCCCCGCCGGCCGCACCGGGTCGCTGATCTCGGGCGGGCCCCATGAACCTTCCCGCCGCCATCTTTCGCGAATACGACATCCGCGGTACCGTGGGCGACCAGCTCACGCCCGAGGTGGCGCGCGCGGTGGGGCAGGCGTTCGTCACCCTGTGGGGTGGGAAGACGTGGGAGGAGCGGCCCCGGCTGGCCGTGGGCCGCGACAACCGGCCGTCCGGCAAGGCGCTCGCCAACGCGGTGATCGAAGGCATCATGGCGGCGGGCGGCACCGCCGTCGACGTAGGCGAGCTGCCGACCCCGGCGTTGTACTTCGCGACGCACGTGCTCTCGGTCGACGGTGGGGTCCAGGTCACGGGGTCGCACAATCCCCCGGAGTTCAACGGCCTGAAGCTGACGCTCGGTGGGGAAGCGGTCTTCGGCCAGGACATTCAACGCCTGCGCGAGCGCATTATGGCGGGTCGCTTGCTCGCCGGGCCCGGTGGCACGCGCGAGTCGGACACCTCGATTTTGTCGCGTTATCGCGAGGCGATCATCGAGCGGAACGGCCCGCTGCCGCGGCGCGTGCGGGTCGTCGTAGACTGCGGGAACGGCGTGTCGAGCCTCATCGCGGTCGAAACGCTGCGGCAACTCGGGGCGGAGGTCGTCGCGTTGTTCTGCGAATCCGACGGCACCTTCCCCCACCATCATCCCGATCCTACGGTCCCGGAAAATCTGCGCGACCTCCAGGCTGCCGTGGCGCGGGAGGGCGTGGAGCTGGGCATCGCGTTCGACGGCGACGGGGACCGCATCGGCGCGGTGGACGATCAGGGCCGGGTGGTGTTCGGTGACCAACTGCTCGTGCTGTTGGGCCGCGACCTGGCGCGGCGGGTGGGCCCCGGAGCCGCGGTGATCTTCGACGTGAAGTGCTCGGCCGTGCTGCCGCAAGAACTCGAGCGGGTCGGGCTGCGGCCCGTCATGTGGAAGACGGGCCATTCCCTCATCAAGCAGAAGATGAAGGAGCTCGGCGCGCCGCTCGCAGGCGAGATGAGCGGGCACATGTTCTTCGGCGGGGACTGGTACGGCTTCGACGACGCCCTGTTCGCGGCGGCGCGCCTGCTGCGCTTCGTGGCGGAACTGGGTGGACCGCTGTCGCGCCTCCTCGCTGACCTGCCCCCCACGGTGGCCACGCCGGAGTTGCGGGTCGCCTGCCCGGACGAGCGCAAGTTCGCGCTGGTGGAGCGGGGGGCGCAGTACTTCGCGGCGCGCTATCCCGTGGTGACGCTCGACGGCGTGCGGATCACGTTCCCCGAAGGCTGGGGGCTCTTGCGGGCGTCCAACACGCAGCCGGTGCTGGTGATGCGGTTCGAGGCGGCGAACGCCGCCGCGCTCGCCGCGTATCGCGCCGAAGTGGAGCAGTGGCTCCAGACCGAGGGCGCCACCGCGTGACGCGAGCGCGCCGAGGCTGGGCATTCCTGTTGGGCGCGGGGCTGTTGGTGGCGGTGCTGGTCGGCGGGCGCTGGCTCGCGCTCGAGACCGCCGAGCGCGCCTGGGCGGCGACCATCGCGGGGGGGAGCGCCTACCTCGTCGCGCGCGATTTCGCGCGGCTCGTGTCCGGGATGTTCCTGCTCCTCGCGGTTGCCTGGGGCACGGGGAACCTGCTGCTCGTGTACCGCACGATCGACTCGGTGCAGCTGCCGCGCCGGCTCGGCGACCTGGAGATCGTGGAGGCGGTGCCGCCGCGCCTGCTGCTCGCCGCGACGGTCGCGAGCGGGCTGGTGTACGGCGGGCTGCTCGCCCTCAGCACCCGAGGCGCGTGGCTCGTGGCGGCGAGCGCCGCCCGCGCGCCGAGCTTCGGCGTCGCCGACCCGGTGCTGCATCGCGACCTGGGTTACTACCTCACGCAACTGCCGTGGGCGGAGCGGCTCCGCGCCTTCGCCCAGCGCGCCGCCGCCTCCGCGACGGTGGTCGTGGCGCTCCTGTATCTGCGGATCGGGTCGCTGCGCTTCCGCCGGTGGATGCCCTCGGCGAGCGCGCACGCGCGGGCGCACGTGGGCGTGCTGCTCGCGGCGCTCGCCCTGACGGTCACGTGGGGCGCGCAGCTCGATCCAGCCGAGACCGTGGCGGGGTTGCACGGGACGCTGACGCCCGGCGCCCTGACGGTGCGGCTCCCAGCGGCGCCGTTCCTGACGGCGCTCGGGCTCGTGACCACGCTGGCGAGTCTCATCTGGGCGTTGCGCGAGCGCCCGCGGCTCCTGGCCGCGAGTTGGGGGACGCTGCTCGGGGCGTCGCTCGTGGTGTACGTCGTGCTCCCGGCGGTGCTCGCGAGTGGAGGACCACGCGGCGGGTCCGCCCCGCCCCCCGACTCGCTCGCGCTCGCTGCCCGGCGGCTCGAGAGCCTCGCCTTCGGGGTCGCGCCGGCGGACGAGCCGGCGCCCGCGTTTCCGAGCCCCGCGGGGGCGGTGGCGGCGATCCCGGTGTGGGACCCGACCCGCGTGCTCGCCGCGGCCGAGCGGCAGCGCGCGCTACTCGGCGCCCACGGGTCGCCCGCCGCGGCGGCGCTGGTCCCGCACCGCCCGGCGGGCGAGCCGGTCACCTGGGTGGTGGCGGCAAAGCCCGATACCCAGCCGAGCCCCGACTGGAGCGTGCGGCACCGCGGGGCGGGGGCGCGCGTGGGGCCTCCGTTCGTGGCCCTCGAGGGCGACACCAGCCTCAGCTTCGCGCCGCTCGGGCTCGGCGACTCGGCGACGTGGTTCGGGCCCGGGTTCCGGGACTTCGCGGTCGCCTCGCCCGACACCTGGCCGCGCGTCGGGGGGAACGGGCTCCCGCTCGTCGGATGGTGGCGCCGTTGGGCGCTCGCCTGGTCGCTCCAGAGCGCCGCGCTCGCCCGTGCCGAGACCGATGGACTGGTGCTCCTGTGGCACCGCGACGTGCGCGAGCGGCTCGAGCGCCTGGCGCCGTTCGCGAGCTTCGACGATGCGACGCCGGTGATCGTGGACGGCGCCTTGTGGTGGCTCGCGTACGGCTACCTGAGCGCGCAGGCGTTTCCGCTCACGCGCGCGGTGGCGTGGGACGGGGGCGCGGCGCGGTACCTCAGGGCCGGGCTGCTCGGAACCGTGAACGGCGCGACGGGCGCCACGCAGCTGTACTTGGCGCCGGGCGCCGACTCGCTTGCCGCCGCGTGGGCGCGCCTGCTCGCCCCGCTGATTCGCCCGGCCGCCATGCTGCCCGCAGGGCTCGGCGCCGCGCTGCCCTATCCGCGCCGCACCTTCCGGATCGCGACGCGGCTGGTGGCGGCATGGGACGGCGACTCGACCGCGTGGCTCGCGCAGCCGCACGACCCTTTTGAGCTCGTCGCGCCGAGCCCAGCCGGGGAGCGGGAGGGGGCGAGCGCCACCGCCCCCGGCCTGCGCGTCTGGACCGCCCAGGGATTCGTCGCGGCGGACCGCGAGGTGACGGCGCTCGTGGCCGGCGCGCTCTCGAGCGCAGGGCCCCGGCTCCTCGTCTGGCGTCCCCGTCCTGTCGCGCGGCTCTTGCCCGCGCTCGTCGGCTCGCCGAGCGAGACGGCGCCCGGCGTGTTGCGCCTCTGGCACACGGGGGGGCTCGTGTTCTCGGTCCAGGCGCTCTTCGCCGAGGCGGTGACGGGCGGCCCGCCGGCGCGCATCGATACGCTGTTTCTCACCTGGGGCGAGCGCCAGGGCCAGGGGCCCGGTCGCGGTGCGGCGCTACACGCGCTCGTGACGCCGGGAGCGGGAGCCCGGGCGCTCGCCGACACCTCGCTCGCCGCCCGCTGGGAGGCGGCGCGCGGGGTCGCCGCCCGGGCCGATCGCGCCCTAGTCGCGGGCGACCTGGAGGCGTTCGCCCGTTACTACGCCGAGTTGAAGGAGGCGCTGGGCGTGGGGCGCCGCAAGCTTGCTCCCGCGCGCCGGCCCCGCTAGGTTCGGCGGCCGTGAAACCCGGGACCATTGTCGTCGCACTCGGGGGGAACGCCGTCGCCCCGCCGAACGAGCGTCCTACCATCGCGAACCAGTTCCGCCACACGCGCGCCAGTCTCGCGTCGATCGTGGACCTGGCGCGCGACGGCTGGGACATCGCGCTGGTGCACGGCAACGGCCCGCAGGTCGGCGACGAGTTGGCGCGCAACGAGATCGCCGCCGACCAGGTCGAGCCCCTGCCGCTCGGCGTGTTGGTCGCGGGGACCGCCGGGTGGATGGGCTACATGATCCAGCAGTCGCTCCAGAACGCGCTCGCGCGCGCGGGGGTCGAGCGCCAGGTGGTCACACTCATCACGCAGACGCTGTGCGACGCCACGGATCCCAACCTGCGCCAGCCGACCAAGCCGATCGGCCACGCGCTCGATCGGGTGGGGGTGGCGCGCCTCGAGGCGCGCGGCGTGCCCGTGCGGGAGGAACAGCCGGGCCGCTGGCGCCGGCTCGCGCCGAGCCCCAAGCCCATTGCTGTAGTGGAGGGTCCCATGATCCGCCACCTCGTGGCCGCGGGCCACGTGGTCATCGCCTGCGGCGGTGGGGGCCCGCCGGTCTACGACGACCCGACGCTCGGCCTCGAGGGGATTGACGCCGTGGCGGACAAAGATCGCGTCGCCGCCACGCTGGGCCGGGAGATCGGCGCCGACGTACTCTTGATCCTAACCAACGTGGACGCGGTGTACCGCCGCTACGGCACCGCGCATGCGGAACCGATGCGCCGCCTCCCCCTGGCTCAGGCCGAGCACTTGCTCGCCGGCAAGGAGTTGGGGGTGGGGAGCATGCGGCCCAAGGTCGAGGCCGCCGCCGCCTTTGTCCGCGCCGGCGGGCAGCGGGCCGTCATCGCGGCCCTCGCCCAGGGCCACAGCGCGTTGCGGGGCGACTCGGGGACCACGATCGCGCGGGACGACCCGTGAATCTGCACGAGTATCAGGCGCGGGAGATCCTAGCGCGACACGGCATTCCGGTGCCGCCCGGGGACGTGGCGCGGACGCCCGACGAGGCGCGCGCGATCGCCGCGCGCTTCGCGCGCCCCGTCGTCGTGAAGGCCCAAGTGCACGCCGGCGGCCGGGGCAAGGCCGGCGGCGTCAAGCTCGCCTCCGACCCGGCGGGGGCCGCGGCCGCGGCCGCTCAAATCCTCGGCATGACCATCAAGGGGCTCACCGTGCACCAGGTCCTCGTCGCCCCGTCCGTAGCCATCGCGCGCGAGAGCTATGTGGGCATCATCGTGGATCGCGCTTCGCAGCGCCCGGTGCTGATGGTGAGCGCCGCTGGGGGCATCGACATCGAGGAGGTGGCCGCGCAGACGCCCGCGCAGATCCACCGGGTGGCGGTCGACCCGCGCTACGGGCTGCTCCCGCACCAGGCGTTGGGCCTGGCGCTGCGGCTGTACCGCGACCTGCCGACGGCGCGGGCGGCGGCCGACATCATGCGGCGGCTGTATGAGACGTGCTACGCGGTCGGCGCCTCGCTGGTGGAGATCAATCCGCTCGCGACGACGGCCGACGGGTCGGTCGTCGCGCTCGACGCGAAGCTCGTGATCGACGACAACGAGCTCGAGCGGCATCCCGAGATCGCGGCGCTGCGCGACACCTCAGCCGAGGCGCCCGCCGAGGTGGCGGCGCGCCAGGCGGGGCTGACGTTCATTCAGCTCGACGGCTCGGTGGGCTGCTGTGTGAACGGGGCGGGGCTCGCGATGGCCACGATGGACCTGGTGAAGTACTACGGAGGCGCACCCGCCAACTTTCTCGACATCGGCGGGAGCTCGAACCCGCAGAAGGTCGTGGACGCCCTCCGCATCATCACCGCCGATCCCCACGTGCGGGCGATCCTCTTCAACATCTTCGGGGGCATCACGCGGGGCGACGACGTGGCGAACGGGATCGTCGAGGCGACCCGGCAGTTCCGCGTCGCGGTACCGCTCGTTATCCGTCTCACCGGCACGAACGAGCAGCTCGCGGTCGAGATCCTCACCAAGGCGGGGTTCGTCGCGCTCACCGACATGGACGAGGCGGTGCGGCAGGCCGTCGCCCGGGCGCGGGAGCAGGGAGCGCCCGCGTGAGCGTCTTTGTCGACCAGCGCACCCGCCTCGTGGTGCAGGGGATCACCGGCCGCGATGGGTCGTTCCACACCCGCCAGATGATCGGATACGGCACGAAGGTCGTGGCCGGCGTCACGCCCGGCAAAGGCGGGCAGCTGTTCGATGGCGTGGTGCCCGTGTTCGACACAGTCGCGGACGCCGTGCGCGAGACCGAGGCGAACACGGCGGTGATCTACGTGCCCGCGGCGTTCGCCGCGTCGGCGATCTTCGAGGCGGCGGACGCCGGGCTCGGGCTCGTGGTGTGCATCACCGAGGGGATCCCCGTGCTCGACATGACGCGCGTGCTCCCGTATCTGCACGAGCGCGGCGCCCGGCTCATCGGGCCGAACTGTCCGGGGCTGATCTCGCCCCCCCAAACCAAGGTGGGGATCATCCCCGGCGTGATTTGCCGACCGGGCCGGATCGGGGTCGTGTCGCGCAGCGGCA
>DATBCS010000084.1:0-9139 GCA_036270315.1 Gemmatimonadales bacterium | reverse complement strand
CCCGAGACCTGCCGACCGTCGCGTTCGGCAATTCCGACTCGACCCGGGTGGGCGAGTGGGCGCTCGCGATCGGCAACCCGCTGGGCGAAGCATTCAGCTTCACGCTCACCGCCGGAATCGTGAGCGCCAAGGGCCGCGTGCTCCAAGGCCTGCAGGCGTCGCGGTACTCGATTCAGGATTTCATCCAGACTGACGCGGCGATCAATCCGGGGAACTCGGGCGGGCCGCTCGTCAATGTCCGCGGCCAGGTCATGGGGATCAACTCGGCGATCGCGAGCGAGACCGGGTTCTATTCCGGCTACGGCTTCGCCATTCCCATCAATCTCGCGCGCACCGTGATGGACCAGCTGGTGAAGACCGGTCACGTGGAGCGCGCCGTGATGGGCATCCAGATCCGCGACGCCACTCAGATCGACGCCGAGGCCGTGGGTTTGAAACAGATCACGGGCGTGCTGGTCGAGACGTACTCGAACGACGACTCGCCCGCGAAGAAGGCGGGGATCCAGCCGGGTGACGTGATCGTGGCGCTCGACGGCGCCCCCGTGGAAAACACGCCGCAGCTGCAGCAGCGCGTCGCGTTCAAGCGGCCCGGCGAGGCCGTCGAGGTGGCGTTCCTCCGCCAGGGCGGCGAGAAGAAGACCGTCACCGTGCGGCTGGCCCGCGCGCCGAGCGACAGCGAGACCGAGGTGGCCGCGGCGAGCGGCAAGAAGGCGAAGGGCGAGGCGGCGTCGAAGGAGGAGCTGCTCGGGATCTCGGTGGAACCGCTGTCACCCGACGAGCGACACGATGCCCGCCTCAGCGCCGTGTTCACTCAAGCAGGCGGCGGCCTCATCGTCTCGGATGTGTCCCCCGAGGGCCCCGCCTACCAGCGGTTGCAGGCCAGTGAGGATCCCGGCGGCCCGGACATCATTATCGCCGTGAACGGACAGCCGACGCGCACCCGGACGCAGTTCCGGGACGCGCTGAGCAAGGTGAAGTCGGGCGAGATCGTGACGCTCACCGTCATGTACCGCTCCAGCGACAACGCGAGCGGCTGGACCAGCCGGGTCGTGCGGCTGCGGGCGCGCTAAGCGCCGGCGGCGCTGCGGGCGCGCTGCAGCAGGACGACGCCCGTCACGACCTGCCACACCACCGGGAGCACGAAGGCCGCCTCGTCGGCCTTCGTGTCTTCCCGGAAGGTGAGGGCGAGCACGACGCCCACGACGCCGGCCGCGACGCCCCCCGTCCCGAGCCAGCGCGGCAGCACCCGCCCCTCGACCACGCCCCAGCCGAACAACGCGGTCGCTAAGCCGAGCGCGAATCCCGCGAGGCGCTGGGCCGCGAGCGCGAACGGGTGCAGTGCCGCGTACAACGCCACCGCATCGGTCGCCGCGGACCCCGGAGCGGTCGCGACGAAGCGCTGCGCGAGCGACCACCCCGTGCCCACCATGAACGCGACGATCACGAGCCACGCCGCATAGGCGAAGGCCGCCACGAACACGCCCGCACGCGCCGCGCTCTCCCCCGGCGTGCTGACGGACACGTCCAGCACGCCGACGAGCCCCGTGAGCGCGAGCGGAAACCCGAACAGGAACATCCAGTGGATCGCGCGCCAGGCGTGGCTCTGGGCGATCAGGACCAGCTGCTGGGCGGGGTCGCCCGCGAGATCGGGGTGGAGCAGTCCGGCCACCACGGCGAGCAGCGCGCCAGTGATGAGGGCGGACGGATACGCGACGGATCGGGAGAGGATGGGGACCGCACCTCGAGCGCGATGAGGGCCGAATCTAGCAGCGCCTGAGCGCCACGCTATATTGGGCGCAACCCGACTGCGGAGGCGAGCGGTGCAGCTGACGCGCATCCTGCGCGAGGGGTTCATCGCGGGGCTGATCGCCGCTGGAGCGGTCGCGCTCTGGTTCCTGGCCGTCGATATCATCGCCGGCCGCCCCTTCTTCACCCCCGCCATGCTCGGCTCGGCGGTGTTCTGGGGGGTGCGGGACCCGTCGCTCGTGGTGATCGAGTATTCCCGCATCATCGGCTACACCATGATCCACGTGAGCGCGTTCCTCATCGTGGGCACGGTCGCGGCCGTGCTCGCCGCGGAGGTCGAGGTCGCGCCGCCGACCTTGTATTTGGTCGTCGTGTTCTTCGCGATCTTCGAGTTCGGGTTCTACGTGACCGTCGCCATCCTGGCGCAGCCGCTGCTCGGCTCGCTCGCCTGGTGGAACGTGGCGATCGGCAACGCCATCGCCGCCTGGGGCATGGGGTACTACCTGTGGCGCGCGCATCCCAAGATCGCCGAGACCCTCAAGCTCCATCCGTTGGGGGAGACGGACGAGGGCGAGTAGCCTCGGACGCGAGCGGACGGGTGACGTAGGCGGCGGCGGGGACGGCGAGGTCCGCGTCCTCGCGCTCGGCGCGGACCGACCAGCGGAACCAGACGACGCTCGCCGCGACCCACAGGTAGATCGTCCCCACCACCCACATGAGCAGCCCACCGAGCTGTTGGTCCGCGACCGGCGCGAGGCCCCACACGCGCGGCGCAGCGGCGTAGAACGGATAGAGCACGCGCTCGGCCAGCGTGATCAAGGCCCCGGCGAGCGACATGGGCAGCCCCAGCGCGAACAGGTACAGGAGCTGCGTGGGATAGCTCGCACGTGGCAGCTCGGGCACCGGAGAGAGCACCGGCCACCACATCAGCACGGCGGTCGCGATGAACACCAGGTGCTGCACGATATGGAGCCCGTGATGCTCGAGGGCCGCTTCGTACAGTTGCGGGAAGTGCCACAGCGTGATCGGCGCCGAGAAGAGAACGCCGGCCGCCAGGGGCCGCGCGGCCCAGCGCGCGAACCGGAACACCCAGCGGGACCGGAGCAGCGGCCGTACCACCCACGCCGGCGTCCCGTACAGGAGCAGCGGCGGGAAGACCAGGGTGAGGATGAGGTGTTGCGCCATGTGGGCGCTGAAGAGGTAGGTGTCGGAGAGGTTGTGGAGTGGGCCATTGAGCGCCACGAAGAGCACGAGAAGCGCCGCGCAGAACGCGACGACCTGGCGCCGCGGCGCCTGGAGCCCGCCCAGAGACCCGTAGAGGCCGCCCAGGAGGACGAGCCCGATCACCACACTCGGATGCAGGTCCCAGCGCTGCCAGGGGCCTGGGGCCGGCAGCAGCGACGGGATCATCCCGCTCCCGGGGCGCCTCGCAAGGTGAGCGTCCCGAAGAAGAGGAGTAACAGTGCCACGAGCACCGCGGCCGCGAGGAGGAGCGGGGCGCCGAACAGAAACGTGAAGAACGGGCTGTCGGCCTTCAGGTGCATGTAGAACATGACGACGAGCGAGAACTTGACGGCGGAGAGCACGAGGAGGGTGGGCACGAGGACCGGGTGGAACGCCGGTACGTAGAACACCCCCACTTCGAGCACCGTGAGCACGACGAGCACCGCCGCCACGCGCAGGTACACGTCGGCCGTCGGGTGGGCACCGGGGCGCCGCCCGCTCGCCTCAGGCAACGGGGCCCGTTCCGTGCGATCGCTCACTGGATCAAGTAGACCACGGTGAAGATCACGATCCAGACCACGTCGACGAAATGCCAGTACAGGCCCATGATTTCCACCGTCATGGCGTTGGCGGGCCCGAGTTTCCCCTGGAGGGCGCGCGCCCCCAGCGTCAAGAGCCATACCACCCCCACTGCCACGTGCGCGCCGTGGGTCCCGGTCAGCACGAAGAAGGTACACCCGAACAGATTGGTGCCGATCGTGAGCCCTTTATGCACGAACTCGGTGAATTCGATGACCTGCCCGCCGAGGAACACCAGCCCCAGCAGCGCCGTCGCGAACAGCCAGAGCTTCCCCCACCGCATGTCGGCGCGCTGCACGGCCGCGAGGGCGAGCACCATCGTCAGGCTCGACATCAAGAGGTCGAAGGTGCTGATCGACGTGAAGGGGATGTTGAGGATGTCGTGGGGGTAGGGCCCGACCACGCTCCGGCCCTTGTAGACCAGGTAGGTCGAGATGAGCGAGCCGAACAACAGGCACTCCGAGCCGATGAAGGCCCAGAACGCCATCTTGCGGTTATCGAGTCCCAGGCTCGTGCGAGGCGCGATGGCGGCGGCGTGCGTCATGGCTCAGACCTCGAAGGGCTCGAACGCCCAGCGGTAGATGCCCACGAGCAAGATCGCCGCGCCGACGAACACGATCCACAGGGTGTGGGTGAGCGGCGCGAGCGCCATGACCGGGATGCCGAGCGCCGCCACGAGGGGCCACCACGACCCCGCCGGCACGTGGATCGGCGCGGGCGGGACGGCCGGGGGATCCGGCATCGGCCCGTGGCGCTCCGTGCGCCACCGCGGCAGCCGGCTCTCGATCGTGGGGATCACCGAGAAGTTGTAGACGGGCGGCGGTGAGGACACGCTCCACTCGAGGGTCGCGCCTTCCCAGGGATCGTTCGGGGCGGCGCGGCGCCGACGCCCGATACCGAGCAGGTTCACGAGGAAGACGAGCATGGCGAGGGCGATCGTGAACGCGCCGATCGTCGAGACGAGGTTCAGCTGGCCCACGCCGAGCTCGGGCCCGTAGGTGTAGACGCGGCGCGGCATCCCCAGCAACCCGATCAGGTGCATGGGGAAGAAGGCCAGGTTCATCCCGATGAACTGCAGCCAGAAGTGCCACTTGCCTAACGTCTCGTCGAGCAGCTGGCCGGTCATCTTGGGCCACCAGTAGTAGATCCCGGCGAACAGGCCGAACACCGTGCCGCCGAACAGGACGTAGTGGATGTGCCCCACCACGTAATACGTGTCGGTCTGTTGCAAATCCGCGGGTGGCGAGGCGTGCGACACGCCCGACAGGCCGCCGATGATGAACATCGCGATGAATCCGACAGCGAAGTGCAGCGCCGTCGTGCCGCGGATTGCGCCGCCCCACAGGGTGCCGATCCAATTGAAGATCTTCACGCCCGTGGGAACCGCGATGAGCATGGTCGTGGCGGCGAACACCGAGTCGGCGATCGGTCCCAGGCCGACGGCGAACATATGGTGGCTCCACACCCCCCAGCCCATGAAGCCGATCAAGATTCCGGAGTACACCACCACGGTGTAGCCAAACAACGGCTTGCGGGCGAAGGTCGGCAGCACCTCCGACACGATCCCCATCGCGGGCAGGATGAGGATGTACACCTCGGGGTGGCCGAACAGCCAGAAGAGGTGCTGCCACAAGAGCGGCGTCCCCCCGGCCTCGGGGAGATAGAAGTGCGTGCCGAAGAAGCGGTCGAACATGAGGAACACGAGGCCGACCGTGATCACGGGGAAGGCCGTGATGATCAAGAACTGCGTGACGAGCGTCATCCACGTGAACGTCGGGAGCCGCATCATCCGCATGCCGGGCGCCCGCAGGTTCAGGATGGTGACGATGAAGTTGAACCCTGCCGCGAGCGACGACACGCCGAGGATCTGCAAACCGAGCAGCCAGAAATCGATGTTCGGCCCGGGCGAGAACTGGCGCTCGGTGAGGTTGGCGTACCCGAACCAGCCCCCATCGGGGGCGACGCTCAGCATCCCGGCGTGGTACAGCGGGCCCGTCACCCAGCTCGCGTTCAGGAGCAGCCCGCCAGACAGAAACACCCAATAACTGAAGGCGTTGAGCCGGGGGAAGGCCACGTCCCGGGCGCCGATCTGCAGCGGCACGATGTAGTTGAAGAAGCTCGCCGACAGCGGCATCAACGCGAGGAACACCATCGTCGTGCCGTGCATCGTGAACAACTGATTGTAGACCTCGGCGCTCACGACATGGCCGTTGGGCTGCGCGAGTTGCAGGCGGATGACGAGCGCCTCGACCCCGCCGAGGAAGAAGAACCCGAGCGCCGTGTAGAAATACAGCAACCCGATCCGCTTGTGATCGGTGGTGGTGAGCCAGCTGGTCAGGCCCGCCCGCGGCGCGTCGCTCACTTCAAGCTCTGGAGATAGGCGACGACCGCCGCGATGTCGGCGTCGGTGAGCGGTGGAGCCATGCGCATCATCAGCGCGCCCGGCTTCAGGGCGGGCGCGTCCGCGATCCAGCGTGCGAGGTGGACCGAATCGTTCGCGAGCGTCCCGCCCGCGATGGTCATCCGGCTGCCCACGTGGGTGAGGTTGGGCCCGATGATGCCGGGTGACACGCCCTGGATGGCGTGGCACCCGAGACACGCGCTGCGGGAGAACACCGCTTTGCCGCGCTCAGCGAGGCTCGCCCGTGGCGGCGGGATCGGGCCGGCTTGCTCAGCCTTGACCCATCCGCGGAATCCCGAGTCCGACTGCACCACCACGCGGAGCCGCATGTTGGCATGTGACGCGCCGCAGAACTCGGCGCATTGCCCCGAGTAGTCACCCGCCGTGTCGGCCTGAAACGCGATCCGGGTTAGGTGGCCGGGGATCGCGTCGCGCTTACCCCCGAGCACCGGCACCCAGAAGGAGTGGATCACGTCGGCCGACGTGATCGAGACCTGGACGGGCTTCCCGGCGGGCAGGTGCATCTCGTTGGCCGTCGTGATCCCGAGGTCGGGATACTTGTACTCCCACCACCATTGGTGCCCGATCACTTGGACCTTGAGGGCATCGGCCGGCGCTTCGCCCGCAGTGGCGAAGATGGTGCGCACCGTAGGCACCGCGACGAAGACCAGGATCACCGCAGGCGCGAGCGTCCAGGTGATCTCGAGCACGGTGTGGCCGTGGGTCGGGCGTGGGGCCGCCCGCCCCTCGCGGTGGCGGAAGCGGATGAGCGCGATGACGAGCAGCGTTTCCACAACGACGAACACAACCGCCGCCCACCAGACGATGCTGGTGAACAGCTGGTCGACGGCCCGGCCGAAGTCCGACCCGGGAGCGAGCGTGGATTGGGGGAATGGGCCGCCGCAGCCCGCGAGGACGAGGGCGGTGCTGATCAGCAGGAGTCTGTGTCGCGGCACGGCGTCCCCGGTCCCCGTTACGGTCACCAAGCGAGCGGACAGTAGCACCGCCCCCGCCACGCGTCAACGAAGCCGGAGGCGCCGGGACGAGTCCGGCCGTCGCTCGTCCTCTCGTGCCGGCTGCGCCACGGGCTACACCCGCATTGCTGGCTGCAGCGCCGCGCGAGGCAGCGCCTCCCGCATCAGGACCGAAGCGGGCGCGCCGGTAGGCCCGACGACGTCACCGCCCCGTTACGGGAGAGGGTGGCCGGAGTTCGGCGGGGCGTGGCACGACGGGCGCGGCGCCCGTCGACCTGAGCGCCTGGTTCACCGCGAGGAGATCGCGCTCCAGCGCCTGCCGCAGCGCCACGAGCTGGCGCTCGATCTGGGGTGCGAACAGCCGGAACACCTCCTCGACCTGCGCGGGCGGACGGGCATCGCTCGCTCCCGCGACCCAGATCAAGCCGCTGAGCCGCTCGAGCGGCCCCGGTGGATAGACGAGGCCATCCTCGTCGGCCTGGCTGCGCACCTGATACAGCCCATCCTCAGTCGCGGTGAGCCGTTCGAGCAACGGCCGCGCCGCCGCTGCCGTCGCGGGCGCACGCTTCGCGGCGTCCTCGAGCTGGGCACGGACGTTGCGGATCGTGATGAGGGCGGTCGTCGCGGCGTTCACCGTGTCACGGACCCGTTGGAGGAACGCGAACTGCGCCGCCAGGTCTGCAGGCGCCGCCTTCGAGCGCGGGTCGGGCTTGAGCGTGAACCCCTCGGTATGCGCCTTCCCGCCCACGGTGAGCCGCACCTGGTATGAGCCCGGGAGCGCCACCGGGCCGTCCGTCGTGACGCCGTTCATCCCCCAAAACGGGCGCGCCGGCGGGTAGCGCAGGTTCCAGGCGAACATGTTGAGTCCCACCTTGGCGGGCACACGGGGCTCGGCCGGCGGCCGGCGCGGCCACGGCTTGTCCTCGTCCTTCAAGGTGTCGGCAAACAAGGTGCCGAGGATCGAGTCGATCTTGGTGGAATCGGTGATGCCCGCCTTTTTCAGGCTGTCGGTGCGAGTGCGCTTCACGGCGTCGACCTTCAGGCTGTCCGCCGCGGCGATCGAGTCCTGCTTGCTCGAGAAGCTGCGGATCACACGACCCCGCGGGTCGAGAATGTCGAGCGTGACCTCTGCTTGCTTGTCCTTGAGCCAGTAGTAGATCATCGGCCCGGACGGCGGGTTCTTCCCCACCGGGTGTGCGTCGGTGCCGGCGGGGGCGCCACCCCCCCAGTCGACGCGGTACGCGTCGCGCGGCTTGAAGAGGTGCGCCGGTTCGGACGGCGTGGTGCGCGCGAGCTGGCGCAGGGGCGAGACGTCGTCCAGGATCCAGAAGGACCGTCCGTGGGTCGCCGCGACGAGATCGCCTTCCTTGATCGCCAGGTCGTGCACCGGCACGAAGGGAAGGTTGCGCCGCAGCGTCTGCCAGTGGGCGCCGTCGTCGAACGACACCCACACGCCGCGTTCGGTGCCCGCGAACAAGAGGCCGCGCCGCACCGGATCCTCCCGCACCACGCGCACGAACTCGGTCGCGGGGAGGCCGGTCACGAGCTTGACCCAGCTGCGCCCGTAGTCGGTCGTCTTCCAGATGTAAGGGGCCAGGTCCTCGAGCTGGTAACGGTTCGCCGCCACGTAGGCCGTGCCGGGAGCGTAGTGGGACGGCTCGATGATCGAGACGCGCGTGAAGGCGCCCAGCGCCTTCGGCGTGACGTCGGTCCAGGTCGTGCCGCCGTCGCGGGTCAGATGGATCAGCCCGTCGTCCGACCCGGCCCAGATCAACCCCTTCACGAGGGGCGACTCGGCGAGCGCGAAGATCGTGGCGTAGTACTCGGCGGTCGTCTGGTCGAGGGTGATCGGCCCGCCCGAGGGGCCCAGGGTCTTCGGGTCGTGCCGCGTCAAGTCGGGCGAGATGATCGACCAGCTCTGCCCCTCATTCACGGTCTTGAACAGGCGGTTCCCGCCGATGTAGAGCACGTTCGGGTCATGGGGCGAGATGAGGAGCGGCGCCGTCCACTGGAAGCGGTACTTCCCTTCCCCGGCGGCGTGGCCGTCGGGGCTGTCGGGCCAGGGGCTGATCATGCGCCAGAAGCCGGTCTTGTGATCGAGGCGCGCGAGGAAGGTCGAGTTGTCGCCGCCGTAGGTGATGTCAGGGTTGTCGGGGCGCGCCTGGATGTAGCCGGACTCACCCGAGACATCGTACCACTGGCCCCGGTCGATCCC
>DATBCS010000083.1:0-4627 GCA_036270315.1 Gemmatimonadales bacterium | reverse complement strand
CGAGCAGCTGGGCGACGCGCTCGGGGCGCAGGAAAATGGTCGCCTCCGCGTGCGGCTCGGGCCACAAGTCGAGCGGCGGCTCGCGCAACACGCCACCGGCCACCCTCCCGATTAAGTCAACGGCCCGCGCCAGCGCGTCCGGCATGGCGAGCATGTCGATGCCACGCTCGAAGCGGTAGCTCGATTCGCTCGACAGCTCCAGGGCGCGACGCGTGCGACGGATGCGGGTGGGCTGGAAATAGGCGCACTCGAGGACGAGATCCGTGGTCCCGGGGCCGACCTCGGACGCGGCACTCCCCATCACGCCGGCCACGATAGTGGGCCGCTCGGCGTCGCAGATCGCCGTCATCTCGGGGGTCAAGCTCCGCGTCACGCCGTCGAGCGTCACGATCCGCTCCCCCGCGCGGGCGCGCCGCACCACCACGGCGGGGCCGGCGAGTTGGGCGAGGTCGAAGGCGTGCAGCGGCTGATTCAGCTCGAACAAGATGTAGTTCGTGGCGTCGACGACGTTGTTGATCGGCCGTTGGCCCACGGCCTGGAGCCGTGCGGCGAGCCACGCGGGACTGGGCGCGACCCGGACGCCCCGCAGCACCGCGATCATGTAGCGGGGCGCCCCTTCCGCGTCCTCGAGGCGCACTTCAACGCCGTCGACCACGCCCCGCACCGTCCCCCGCACGCTCGCGCGGGCGCTCGCCCCGGCGGCCGACGGCGGCGCACCCGGGAGCGCGGGCAGCTTGAGCGTGGCGCCCAGCGCGGCCGCGAGCTCGCGCGCCACGCCCTTGTGGCCCAACAGGTCCGGGCGGTTCGCGGGCACGTCGATCACGAGCTGATGATCGGCCACGGGGACGGCGTCGACGAAGCGTGTCCCCGGGGCGGCCGCTGTGTCGAGCTCCAAGATCCCGGCCTGATCCTCGCCCAGCCCGAGCTCCTTGGCCGAGCATAGCATGCCGTTCGAGATGACCCCCCGGATCGCCCTGCGCGCGAGCGTCACGCCCCCCGGTAGCGTCGCGCCGACCGGCGCGTAGGGATACGTCTTCCCGACCTGCACGTTGGGCGCGCCGCACACGACCTCGACCGGGCCCGCCCCCGCGTCCACGAGGCAGAGCGACAGCCGGTCGGCGTTGGGATGGCGCTTCACCTCGAGCACCCGCGCGATCAAGATCCCGCTCAAGTCCTGATGCAGCGGCACGACCGCGTCGACCGGCGCCGTGTGCGTGGTCAGCACGCGGGCCATTTCGTCCGCGTCGAGCCCACGCTCGAGCAGCGCCTCCAACCAGCGGCGCGACACGATCATCGGGTGCCCCGCGCGAACTGGGCGAGCAAGCGCACGTCGCTCTCGTACAGCAACCGGATGTCCGGGATGGCGTGGCGGGTCATCGCGATGCGATGCGGCCCCATCCCCCAGGCGAACCCGGTGTAGCGCTCGCTGTCGACGCCGCAGTTCTCGAGCACGGCGGGATGTACCATCCCGGAGCCCAGGATCTCCATCCAGCCACTCTGTTTGCACGCCGGACAGCCGGCCCCGCGACACAGCTGGCACATCACGTCCATCTCGGCCGACGGCTCGGTGAACGGGAAATAGGACGGGCGAAACCGCACCCGGGTATCGGCCAGGAAAAACTGCCGCGCGAATGTGGCGAGCGTGGCCTTGAAATCGACGAAGGTGATCCCCTGGTCCACGGCGAGCCCCTCGATCTGCTCGAACACGGGCGCGTGCGACGCGTCGAACGGATCGCGCCGGTACGCCTGCCCCGGGATCACCACCCGGATGGGCGGCGGGTAGCGCTCCAGCGTGCGGATCTGCACCGGAGACGTGTGGGTCCGCAGCAGGAGGTCGGGCCCCAGGTAGAACGAGTCCTGGGCGTCGAGAGCGGGATGATCCTGGGGAAAGTTGAGCGCGAAGAAATTGTAGCGCTCGGTTTCGATCTCGGGCCCCACGGCACGCGTGAAGCCCAGCTCGCGGAAGATGTCGCAGATCTCGTCCACCACCTGCGTGACGAGATGCAAACCGCCGGTCCAGTTGGCGCGGCCGGGCATGGTGAGGTCCACACCCGCATGCGAGGGCGCGGCGTGCTTGAGCTCGCGCTCGCGCGCACTGAACGCGTCCGTAAAGTCGCGCTTCAGCGCGTTGGCGGCTGCGCCGACGGCCTGCCTCGTGGCCGGGTCGAGCTTCGGCAGGCGCGCGAGGATGGCGGTGAGCGCCCCGGCCTTGCGGCCCAGGATCGCGGTCTTCAGATCGTGGAGCCGACGCTCATCCGCCTGCGGAATGTCCTGCAGACGCTCCCGCAGCTCGGCGATCGCTGCCAGGAGGTCGCGCATGGTCAGAGGGCCTGCTTCGCGACCTCCGCCAGCTCGCCGAACGCCGTGGGGTCCTTCACGGCGAGATCGGCGAGCACCTTGCGGTTGATCTCGACCCCGGCCTGGCGGAGTCCGTGCATCAGGCGGCTGTAGGACAGCTGGTGCAGCCGCGCGGCCGCGTTGATGCGGATGATCCAGAGGCGGCGGAAGTCGCCCTTTTTGCGGCGGCGATCGCGGTAGGCGTACTTCTGCGCCCGCTCGACTGACTCCTTCGCCGCCTTCCACAGCTTGGAGCGCCCGCCGAAGTAGCCCTTGGCGAGCTTCATCACCTTGTTCTTGCGCTTCAAGCGCGCGACGTTGCTTTTGACGCGAGGCATGGGTCGCTCCTTACGCCATCAGCAGGCGCTTCAGACGGCGCTCGTCGGCGTGCGCCACGAGCGTCGCCTTGCGCAGGTGCCGCTTCCGCTTGGCGTGCTTCTTGGTCAGGATGTGGCTCTTGTACGCGTGGTAGCGGCGCAGCCGGCCGCTCCCCGTCAGCCGGACGCGCTTGCGGAGCGCGCGCTTCGACTTCTGCTTGGGCATATCGGTTCCGCCCCGGGGCGCCGCCCCGGGAGCTCCTCACGAGTTATTTCGGTGCCAAGACCATCGACATGTTACGGCCTTCGAGCTTCGGGTCCTGCTCGATCTTGGCCACGTCCTTCAGCTCGGCCGCCACCCGGTCGAGCACCTCGCGGCCGAGGTCGATATGGGCCATCTGCCGGCCCCGGTACATCATCGTCACCTTCACTTTGTTGCCGTCCGACAGGAACTCGCGCGCGTGGCGCGTCTTGAACGCGAAGTCGTGCTCGTCGATCCCCGGCCGGTACTTCACTTCCTTCAGGTGAATGACGTGCTGCTTCTTCTTCGCCGCGCGCGCCGCCTTCGCCTGTTCGAACTTGAACTTCCCGTAGTCCATGATCTTCGCGACGGGCGGCCGCGCGAGCGGCGCGACTTCGACCAGGTCGAGCCCCCGCTCCTGCGCCGCGGCCAACGCCTCTTCCACGGTCAACACCCCGAGCTGGGCCCCGTCGGGCGCGATCACCCGGATCGGACTGATGCGGATCTGCCGGTTCACCCGGACGCGCGGCGCCTTGTTGTTGGTGCTCTCGATGGCCAGGTGGTGGTCTCCTCCCCCAAAAGAAAAGCGGATTCCGACCCCGGAATCCGCTACCAAGAGCGCTCAGTCGCCGCTCGCCCGACTGCGCGACGGCCGACCGAGCACTCGCACGGAACCCTGGAGCACTCGCCGCGACTCCCGGCGAGGCAATGCGGGTGAGGCGCCGTCGAGGCGCCCGCTTGCCGTATTGTGGGCGATAAGTTAGCCGGGGCCCAGTTCACCCACAAGAGCAAAACCGCGCGCGTCGTGGTGCAGCCGCCCCGCCGCCACCCGGGGATCGTGCCCGAACACGAGCAGCCACCCCTCCACCTCGGCCCGCGCATACAGCCGCCGCTTCGATTCGAGCGTGACGAGCGGCTCGACGTCGTACCCCATGATCCAGGGCAGCGGCAGATGCGCTGTCGTGGGCACGAGGTCGGCTAGGAAACAGGCCTGCTCGCCCCCGCTCGCCACCAGTACCGACTGATGAAACGGCACGTGGCCCGGGGTGGGCAGGCAGCGGATCCCGGGCACGACGTCGGCCTCCCCGTCCACCAGGTCGAACGTCACGGGCTCGAAGTTGTGGGGCAGATAGCTCGCCTGCGTGCGCTCGTTCGCGTGGCGGGCGAAGTCGAGCTCGCCGCGCTGCACCACGTAGCGGGCGTTCGGGAAGCTCGGCCGCACCGTCCCGCCTGCGTCCCGGTAGGTGTTGCCGCCGGCGTGGTCGAAATGCAGGTGGGTATTGATCACCCAGCGCACGTCCGCCGGGCCATGCCCCAGCGCCGCGAGCGCGTCTTCGAGCTGGGTGCGGCCGTCTCGGCCCTCGTTCGCCACGCCGTAGATGTCCTTGAACTTCGCGGCTTCCTTGTTGCCGAGACCGGTTTCGATCAGGACCAGGCCGTCGGGGTGCTCGACCAGCAGGCACCGCAGCGCCAGCGGGATCCGGTTGCGCTCGTCGGCGGTCGTGCGTCGCTCCCACAGGGGCTTCGGGACCACGCCGAACATGGCGCCCCCGTCGAGCCGCACCGTCCCGGCCTCGAGGGCGTGGCACGTGAGCCGGCCGACCCGGAACGTGATGTGACTCATCGGAGCTGCGTGAGCTCGTCGAGCGTGCGGGCGCCCCGCTCCCGGCCCACGCGCAGCAAACGGGCAAGCACTTGTGCCGCGAGCCGGGCGTCCGGGGCGGCGCGGTGG
>DATBCS010000082.1:0-13806 GCA_036270315.1 Gemmatimonadales bacterium | reverse complement strand
GTTTTACTCCGGTAACTTCGGCCCTGGCGGCAACTACGCGTTCTATGCCGACCCCGTCACCGACTCGCTCATCCTGCGCGCCCGCCGCACGCTCGACACGGGCAGCCGCACCGCGCTGTACCGCCGCATCGACGAGCGCGTGTACCAGGCCGCCCCGTGGCTCTACCTCTGGTTCCCGAAGGACCTGTGGGCGCGGCGGCCGGCCCTTCACGGGTGGGACCTCCCAGTCATCTTCAACGGCCAGCGCTGGACCCAGGTGCGGGTGGCCGCCCCGTGATCCGCCTCATCGGGCGGCGGGTGTTAGGGACGGTCCCGACTCTCGTGGGCGTGCTCGTCGTCGTGTTCCTCTTGCTCAACGTCGCGCCGGGCGACCCCGTTGCCGCGATGGTGGGCGAGCGCGCCGACGCCGCCACCATCGCTCGGCTGCGGGCCGAGCTGCACCTCGACGACCCGCTCCCCGCCCAGTTCGGGCACTATCTCTGGAGTGTGGTGCGGGGCGACCTCGGCCGCTCCTACATCACCCAGCAGCCGATCGCCCAGGAGCTGTGGCAGCGCTTTCCCAAGACGGCCGAGCTGGCCCTCGCCGCGATGGGCGTCGCGGCGCTGGGCGGCATCACCCTGGGCCTCATGGCGGCCGTCCGCCCTGGCGGGGCGGTCGATCGGCTGGCCCTCACCGTCGCCTATCTCGGCGTGTCGTTTCCGGTGTACTGGGTGGGGTTGCTCTTGATCCTGGGGTTCGCGGTCGTATTGCGGTGGCTGCCGCCCTCGGGCGCGGGCGGGCTCGCGGCCCTGGTGCTGCCGGCGTTGACGCTGGGTACGCGCTCGATGGCGGTGCTCGCGCGGATGACGCGCGCTGCGATGCTCGACGTGCTGTCGAGCGACTTCATCCGCACGGCGCGCGCCAAGGGGCTCGGGCCGGCTCGGGTCGTGTTGCGGCACGGCTTCCGCAACGCCTTGATCCCGGTGATCACGGTGCTCGGCCTCGACACCGGCAGCTACCTCACCGGTAGCGTGCTCACGGAGACGATCTTCGGGTGGCCGGGGCTCGGCCGCTACGTCCTGAGCGCGATCGAGAAGCGGGATCTCCCCGCGATCCAAGGCGGAATCCTGTTCCTGTCGGTGGTCTTCGTGCTGGTGAACCTCGTGACGGACCTCGCCTATGCGCAAGCTGATCCTCGCATCGCTTACGATTAGCACCACGCTCACGGCGCAGGCGCGGCCGGGGCACCCGCCCCGCACCGCCGCGCTCCGGGGCTCGCTCGAGCGGCGGCTGGCGCAACTCGTCGACGTGCCGCCATTCGACCGGGCCACGTTGGGCATCTACGTGGTGGACGAGCATGGCAAGGTGCTCTACCAGCGGGACGGCGATCGCCTCCGCGTGCCCGCGAGCAACACCAAGCTGATCGTGACGGCGGCGGCGGCGGTCCTCTTGCCGCTGGATTATCGGGTGCGGACCAGCGTGTACGTGAACGGTCAGGTGGCGGGCGGCGTGCTGCACGGCGATCTCGTGCTGTACGGCCGCGGCGACCCGACGTGGTCCGCGCGGTGCTACGGCGTGGACACGCTCGCCGCCGGCGCCTGCGATTCGGCGTTCACCGCAATCGACGCAATCGCCGATTCCGTGC
This sequence comes from Gemmatimonadales bacterium, assembly GCA_036270315.1. GTDB lineage: Bacteria > Gemmatimonadota > Gemmatimonadetes > Gemmatimonadales > GWC2-71-9 > AG41. Next base: position 12,181 of record DATBCS010000082.1, on the reverse strand, counting down.
GCGCCCACGGCATCCGGCGCATCACCGGGAGGCTCGTGGGCGACGGCTCCGCGTTCGAGCCGACGCTGATCCACTCCGCTTGGGCCGCGTGGGATCTGAACTGGTGGTACGCCGCCCCGGTCTCGGGCCTCGGGTTCCACGACAACAGCGTCGACTTCAAGATCACCCCCGCGGCGGCCGTCGACGCACCGCCCGTCATCACCTGGTCTCCCGACGTCGGGCTCTTCACGTTCGAGAACCGGGCCCGCACCGGGCCGGCCGACTCGGGCTCGACCATCGGCGACAACTTCTTCCGGCGGCCTGGGACGTGGGACATTTGGGCGGAGGGGACGGTCGCCCTGGGCCGTGCGACGGCGACGGAAAGCTTCGCGCTCCCAGACCCGAATCTGTACGCGGCCCGCGCCCTAGCAGGATCGCTGGTGCGCAACGGTGTCGCGGTCGAAGGCGGCGCCGCCGCTACCACCGACTCGCTCGCCTACCGCGGCGCGCGCGGTGCGGCGCCGCTCGTCGAGTACCGCGGCCGCCCACTCGCCGACATCCTGTTTCCGATTCTCAACACGAGCCAGAACTGGTTCGCCGAGATGCTGCTCAAGACTCTGGGCCGCGAGATCAAAGGGGACGGGTCGTGGAACGCCGGACTCGAGGTCGAGCGCCGGTTCCTGATCGACTCCGTGGGGATCGACTCGACGGCGTTCGCGCTGGAAGACGGCTCGGGGCTCGCCGCGGGGAACCTCGTCACGCCGCATGCCTTCGCCGCCCTGCTCGCCTACATGCGGCGCCACCCCAGGCGCGCGCCATTTCTCGCCGCGCTGCCCCACGCCGGCCAGCCCGGCTCGCTCGTCAAGCGCTTCACCGGCACCGGGGTCGCGGGCCGCGTGGTCGCGAAGACGGGCAGCATCGACCGGGTGAACAGCCTCGCGGGCTACATCGAGCGCGGGGATGGCAGCGCGCTCATCTTCAGTATCGCGGCGAACAGTCACGCCGTGCCCTACGCCGCGATGCTGGCGCAGATCGATTCAGTGGTGGTGGAGATCGGCAAGACGCGATAGACCAACGCGAGACGGCGCCGCGGTGAGCCGGGCGCCCGCGCCACCGTCAGTCGTCCGACTGCCCGAAGATCGCCATGTTGCTCGAGTGCCCCGGCGCGACCTTCGCCGCCGGGTTGATGAAATGCACCGCGTGGTTCACGGCGATCGCGGCCTCCGCCGCGCCGGTCGCAATGAGCTTGAGCTTCCCGGGGTAGGTCGTGATATCCCCCGCCGCGAAGATCCCAGGGATGTTCGTCGCCATCGTCTGCGATACGCGGATCTCGCCCTGCTCGATGTCGAGACCCCACTCCGCGATGGGGCCGAGTGACGACACGAAGCCGAGTTGGGGCACGACGCTGTCGATCGGGAGGCGCTCCTCGCGCTTCGTCTTGGTATCGACGATGGTGACGGCCTCGATCGCCTCCGCCCCATGGATCGCCTTGAGTTCCCAGAAGGTGCGGAGCTCCATTTTCCCCGCGGCGCAGAGCCCGCGCACCTGCTGCACGGTCGCGGCGTGCGCCCGGAAGCCGTCGCGGCGGTGGATCATGACGATTGACTGCGCGACCCCCTGGAGATTCACCGCCCAGTCGAAGGCCGAATCGCCGCCGCCCACGAGGAGCACGCGCTTGCCGCGCAAGACCTGTGGATCGAGGATGCGGTCGAGCAGCCCCTTGCCGTACCACCGGTCGACGTCCTTGAGCGGCAACTTGCGAGGGGTGAAGGCGCCGATCCCGCCGGCGATCACCACCGTGCGCGAGGGGTATGCGGCCTCCGTGGTGACGAGCGTAAAGACCGGCGGCCCGTTCCCCGAGGCGCGCTCGAGCCCGGTCACCTTCTGCCCGAGGTGGACCGGCGCCTTGAACTGGAACGCCTGCTCGGCCATCGCCTTCACGAGGTCCTTGGCAAGCACCTTGGGGATGCCGGCGACGTCGAAGATGTACTTCTCGGGATAGAGCGCCGTCAGTTGACCGCCCACCTGGTCGAGGTTGTCGATCACGCAGCAGCTCGCCCCGCGCATCCCCGCATAGAAGGCGCCGAACAGCCCGGTCGGGCCGGCGCCGATTATCGTGATATCTTTGACCTCCTGCATGGGCCCAATCGTAACGGAACGCGGGAACAGAGGGGAGAGGGGAGCGGGTCGAGGGAGCGGACGCGCATGAAGATCTACACCAAGACGGGCGACGGCGGGGACACGGGACTGTTCGGCGGCGCGCGCGTGCCCAAGGACAATGTCCGGGTCGCGGCGTACGGCGACGTGGACGAGTTGAACGCCGCGATCGGCTTGGCCCGCGCGCTCGACCCTGCGGCGTTCGCCGACGCGCTCCTCCAAACCGTGCAGCGCGCGCTGTTCACGATGGGGGCGGAGCTGGCGACCCCCGACGCCGCCGCGCGCGCCAAGGCGCTCGCGCGCAGTGGCGCGCCGCTCGCGGCCACGGATGTCGGCGTGCTCGAGGACGCGATCGACGCGCACACGGCCGACCTCGCCCCGCTCACCGAGTTCATCCTCCCGGGCGGGACACCCAAGGCGGCCGCGCTGCATGGGGCGCGCACGGTATGCCGCCGCGCCGAGCGCGCGGTCGTCGCCTTGTCCCACGACGCCGAGATTCGCCCCACGATCCTCCAATATCTGAACCGCCTGTCCGATCTACTGTTCGTGCTGGCACGCGCCGCCAACGCGCACGCCGGCCGTCCCGACGTCAGGTGGTGACGATTCGCGTTCCGGTCACGGAGCACCGCGACGCCTCGTACAACATCCTGATCGGCCGTGGACTCCTCACCCAGCTAGCGGCGCTCGTCGCGACCGCCTGCCCCGCCAGCCGCTACGCCGTGATCAGCGATGCCCACGTGGCGCGGCTGTACGGTGCCGCGGCGCTCGCCGGGTTGCGCGCTGCAGCGCTGGCGGCTGAGCTGTTTCAGTTCCCGGCGGGTGAGCCGAACAAGACCCGTGAGACATGGGCGCTCATCTCCGACCGCATGCTTGCCGCCCACCTGGGGCGCGACGCGGCGGTCATTGCGTTGGGGGGCGGCGTGGTGGGCGACGTCGCCGGGTTCGTGGCCGCGACCTTCCTGCGCGGGGTCCCCTACGTCCAGGTGCCTACCACCCTGCTCGCCATGATTGATTCGTCGATCGGCGGGAAGACCGGGGTCGACGCCCCCGCCGGCAAGAACCTCGTCGGTGCGTTCCACCAGCCGCGGCTGGTCGTCGTCGACCTGGACGTGCTCGACTCGCTGGCGGCGGAGCAGCTGGCGGCGGGTATGGCGGAGGCGGTGAAGCACGGCGTCATCGCGGATGCCGAATACTTCGCGTCGCTCGAGCGCGAGCACCAGGCGGTGGTCGCGAAGCAGGCCACCGCGCTCGAGCGGGTGGTGCGGCGTTCGGTTGAGATCAAGGCGGCCATCGTCGCGGCGGACGAGCGCGAGGCGGGGCGACGCGCGGTGCTCAACTTCGGCCACACCGTGGGCCATGCCGTCGAGGCAACGGCGCAGTTCGCGCTGCTGCACGGGGAAGCGGTCGCGATCGGGATGAGCTACGAGGCGCGGCTCGCCGAGGCGCTGGGGGTGGCCGAGCGGGGGACAGCGCAGCGGATCGAGGGCGTGCTCGAATGCTACCACTTGCCGGTCGGGTTACCGAACGGGGCGTCCGTCGACCGACTGATCGCGGCGATGGAGGTCGACAAGAAGGCCCGCGCTGGCACCGTGCGGTTCGCGCTGCCGCGCGCGGTGGGCCGGATGGGCGGGAATGACGCAGACGGCTGGACAGTCGCGGCGCCGGAGCCGCTGCTCCGTGCGGTGCTGCGAGGACACGCGCCGTGACGCACGGGCGGGCGTTCGGCTGCCGACAACTAATCGCAAGCGCGTCAACAGCTTCCCCACACGATTCCCACCTCTCCACAAACCGTCAGCGATGCCCATCCACACGCGATCAACACGCATTTCTCCACACGAGGTGTGGATAGTGGACAAACCGCCGACTTATGCAGCGCGCGCGTAATTTGTGATGTGGAAAACCACTGAGATTTGCACCATTCAACGGCCGTTCCTATATTGGGCGCCGTTCGCCAGCTTTCCTCAGCACGCACACTCATTCGTCCACCGTCGGAGCCCTAGCTATGGCGCGGTCGAACGGAGGCAAGGCCAAGGCGTTTTTTCGAGCCAATCCTTCCGGGGCGTTCGACCAGTATCTGCAGGACATTCAGAAACTCCCGCTGATCAAGGACCCCGCCGAGGAGCGTCGGCTCGCCCGCCGGGTGCAGCGCGGCGATGAAAAAGCGGCCGAGCGACTGGTCACCGCCAACCTCCGATTCGTCATTTCCTACGTCAAGAAGTATCAAGGGCATGGCCTCGATCTCTCCGAGCTGGTCGCCATCGGGAACGAAGGCCTCCTCAAGGCGGTCAAGAAGTTCGATCCCGATCAGGGCGTCAAGTTCATCTCCTACGCCGTGTGGTGGGTGCGCCAGGCGGTTCTGAAGGCGCTCGCCGAGCAGACCCGGAGCGTCCGCATCCCGCTGAACCAGAACTCGCAACTGATCCGCATGAGCCGCACCGAGACCTATCTCTCGCAGGAGCTCGGTCGCGAGCCAACCGACGATGAGATCGCCCTGGCACTCGAGGACACCGTCGAGAACGTCCGCACCGCGCGGCGCATGACGGCCGCCGAACTGTCGCTCGACGCGCCGGTGGACCGGACGGACAAGGACGCGGCCACCCTGGGCGAACGCTTCGCGGGCCAAGAGGGCGGCGAGATCGAGGAGAAGACCGACGGCAAGCTGATGCGGGAGTTCATCGATCGCATCTTCCAGAAGTACTTGACGCCGCGCGAGCGCAAAATCCTCTACCTCTACTACGGTCTCGAGGAAGGCAGCGAGGCCATGACGCTCGAGAAGATCGGGGCGCTCATGGGCGTGACGCGCGAGCGGATCCGCCAGATCCGGGAGCGGGCGTTCGAGAAACTCCGGGAGTCGCCGGACGGGCGGGCGCTTAAGGGGTTCTGGCGAGCGGCGTAACGCTGGCGCGGCGACGCGCGGCCCGCGCGGTGGGGTGACCGCGGGAGCCTGCACATGCGAGCGAGACGAGGCGCGAGGGGTCAGGGCAGATGCCCTGACCCCTCGCGCCTTGCGGACGGAGCCGCCGCACCGTGGGGCCGTGCGCCGGTATACTATATATCGCATGGCTCGCGAGCTGCCGATCTTTCCGCTGCCTATCGTCCTGTTCCCCGGGACGCCGCAGCCGCTGCATATCTTCGAACCCCGTTATCAGCAGCTGTTGGCAGACTGCCGGGACGGCGATCGCCGCTTCGGCATCGCCTACGTGGCGCCCGATCCTGCGGCCGGCGCCGACCCGGTGCCCGTTGCCGGGGCCGTGGGGTGCGTGGCGCTCATCCGGTCGATCCAGGCGCTGCCCGACGGACGCTCGAACATCGTTACGGTGGGGGAACGGCGCTTCGTGCTGCGCCGCTGGGTGGAGACCGACCGTCCGTACCGCGTCGCCGAGGTGGAGGAATTCGACGACGAGCCGATCGACTTGACCGAGGTGGCCACGCTGGCGAGCGATGTGCGGGCCGGATTCGGGCGCCTCGCGCGGGCCCTGGCGGTGCTCACCGAGCGCGACGACGCGGAGGAGACGGACTTGGCCCCGGACCCCGCGCGCCTGTCCTTCCAGGTGGCGGCCGCGCTCGAGCTCGACGCCGACGCCAAGCGGGCGCTGCAGGCGGTGCGCAGCACTACCCTGCGGCTGCGCCAGCTCGCCGCCGTGCTGGAGCCGCTCGCGGCGGACGCTGAGCGGCGCGCGGCGGTGCGCCAGCGGGCGCGGGGCAACGGGCGCGGCGGGCGCCATCCCGAGATCGAGCGCGCGACGTGACCCCCGAGTTGCTGGTCGAGGCGCTCGCGGGCATCGTCGGCCCCCGCCACGTGCGAACCGCGCGCGCCGAGCGGGTTACCTACGCGCGCGACGGGCTCCCCACCCACCGCCAGGTCCCCGGCATCGTCGTGCTGCCCGGCCAGCGCGACGAGGTGATCGCGGTCGTGCGACTCCTCGCGACCGTCGGCGTGCCGTTCGTGCCCCGGGGCGCCGGCACGGGACTGTCGGGTGGTGCGCTCGCCGCCGGGGACGCGGTGCTGATCGTGTTGACGCGGCTCAACCGGATCCTCAAGATCGACCCCGTGAACCGCCTCGCGGTGGTCGAGCCGGGCGTCGTCAACGTGCGCCTCTCCGCCGCGACGGCGCCACACGGCCTCCACTACGCGCCCGACCCTTCCAGTCAAACGGCGTGCACCATCGGCGGCAATGTTGCGGAGAACTCAGGCGGACCGCACTGCCTCAAGTACGGCGTCACCGCCAACCATGTGCTCGCGCTGGAGGTCGTGCTGGCCGACGGGCAGGTCGTCGAGCTGGGGAGCCCCGGCGGCGAGCCGTGGGGTCCGGATCTCGTCGGGTTGTTCGTGGGCTCCGAGGGGAACTTCGGGATCGCCACCCGCATCACCGTGCGGCTCCTGCCGGTGCCCCGGGCGATCCGCACGCTCCTCGCCGGGTTCGGCTCGCTCCGGACCGCGGGCGAGGCCGTCTCCGCCGTGATCGCCAGCGGCATCGTGCCGGCCGCGCTCGAGATGATGGACCAGTCGTGCATCCGGGCGGTCGAGGACTCGGTGTACGCCGCCGGCTACCCTCGCGACGCGGCGGCCGTGCTACTGTTGGAACTCGACGGCGCCTCGGACACCGCCGTCGCCGCCGACGCCGAGACGATCGAGGCGATCCTGCGCGCGCACGGGGCGGGGGAGCTGCGCACCGCGCACGACGCAGCACAGCGCGAGCGCCTGTGGCTCGGCCGCAAGAAGGCATTCGGGGCGATGGGCCGACTGTCGCGCGACCTCGTGGTCCAGGACGCCGTCGTACCGCGCTCGGCCCTCCCCGACGTGCTCGAGACCATCAGCGCGATCGCCACGCGCTACGGCCTCACGGTGAGCAACGTGTTCCACGCCGGGGACGGCAACCTCCACCCCAACATTTCGTTCGACGGCCGGATCCCGGGCCTCCGGGCCCGGGTAGAGGCGGCGAGCGGCGAGATCATGGCCCGCTGCATCGCCGCCGGGGGCACCATCACGGGGGAGCACGGCATCGGCCTGGACAAGCTGCGCTACATGCCGCTCATCTTCGACAGCGACTCGCTCGCCGCAATGCTCGCGGTGCGGCACGTGTGGGACCCGGCCGAGCGGGTGAACCCCGGCAAAGTCGTGCCGGTGCACGCCTGCCGGGAGTGGCAGACCGTGGCGCGCCGGCGCCGGGCGGCGGAGCCGGCCGCATGAGCCTCGTCGATCGCGTGCGCGCCCTGCTCGGCAGCGACGCCGTGGACCTCGCGGCGACGCCGGACGGCGTGCCGCGCGTCGCCCCCGCATCCCCGGACGCCGTGGCCCTGTTGCTGGGTACGGCGCGGGAGGAAGGGTGGCGTCTCCGCATCGAGGGCGCCGGGAGCTGGTTGCCCACCGACGCCCCTGCCGACCTCGCCCTCACCACGCGCCGGCTCGACAAGGTCCCCGCGATCGAGCCGCAGGACCTCTCCGCCACCGCGGAGGCGGGCATCGGATGCGATGTGTTGCGCCAGCAGCTGGCCGACCGCGGCACCTGGCTGGCGCTCGATCCCCCGGGCCTCGCCGGCCGCACGCTCGGTTCGGTGGTGGCGACCGCGACCGCGGGGCCGCTGCGCCAGGGGTTCGGCGCAGTACGGGATCACCTGCTGGGCGTCACGTTCGTCACCGGCGACGGCCGCTTGGTGCAGAGCGGCGGCAAGGTGATGAAGAACGTCGCCGGCTACGATCTCACCAAACTCGAGGCGGGCGGGTTCGGCGCCTTCGGCGTGATCGTCCTGGTGCACCTGCGGCTCCGCGCTTTGCCCCGCGCCGACCAAACGGTGGTGCTCGAGGGAGCGCGCGAGGATCTCGCCCAGGTCGCCGAGGACATCGCCCAGGCGGGGATCCAGCCCGCGGCGCTCGAGCTCGTGTCCCCGGCGCTGGCGCGCCGGGAGCGGTGGGCGCTCGCCGTGCGGTTTGCGGGGTCGGCCGCCCTGGTCGCCGCGGAGGAAGCAGGGCTGCGCGCGGCCACGGGGGGGCGCTTCGCCGCGCTGCGCGCCGACGAGGCGCACGGGTTCTGGATGCGCGCGGCCGAGAGCTTCGCGACCCGCCCGGTGACGTTCCGCCTCGGCGGACTCCCCGACTCGAGCGACGAGCTCCTCGACCTCCTGCAGCACCAGGTCGGGGACGAGTGGGTGTCGGTGAGCCCGGGCGTCGGCGCGATTCGGTGGGGCGGCGAAACGACCGTGGATCGTCTGCGCCGTCTGCGCCGCACGCTCGCCGGCATCGAGGTCCCTCTCACTTTGGAACGGGCTTCCTGGCCCGTGCGTGCGGCCGTGGGGCATTTTGGCGCCTACCGCGAAGGCGTCGGCCCTCTCGTCGCCGGCCTGCGGCGCACGTTCGATCCCGGCGAAGCCTTCGTGGTGGCGGTCGAAGGGTCGGAATGACGGACCGCGGCGGCTTCGCGGCGCTCGACCCCTGCGTTCACTGCGGCTTCTGCCTCCAGGCGTGCCCCACGTTCCTCGTGACGGGCGACGAGGCCGACAGCCCGCGCGGTCGGATCGAGTTGATGCGCGCCCTGGAGACGGGCGAGCTCGCACCGGACGATCCCAGCGTCGCCTTCCACCTCGACCGCTGTCTCGGCTGCCGCGGCTGCGAGCCGGTGTGCCCGTCGGGCGTGGGCTACGGACACGGGCTCGAGGCCGCGCGGGCCCTCCTGGCGGAGCGGCGCCGGCTGCCACCCCTGGCGCGGGCGGCCCTCACCTTCCTGACGGGGGCGGGCGTAGCGCGGGTCGTGTACGCCGGGGCGCGGCTGTTGCGGGCGACGGGCCTCCCCGCCCGATTCGCCGGGTGGGGACGGACGGGCTTCGCGTTGGGCATGCTCGCGGCCACGCGGCCCGCCCCCCGACGCCGCGCCCCGGGGCGGCGCCCGGGGCAGGGGCCCGAGCCCACGCCCAGCCCGGCCCCGGCGGACTCGGCAACGCCCGTCCTGCTGTTCCGCGGCTGCATCATGGATGGCCTTTTCTCCCACGTCCACGATGCCACGACCCGCACGCTCGAGCTGAACGGCTACGCGGTCCGGGACGTGCCCGCGGAGGTGTGCTGCGGCGCACTGCACGCGCACGCCGGGCTGCGACGCGAAGCGCAAGCGCTCGCCCGCCAGAACGTCGCGGCGTTCGGGACGGGCGACGAGCCGATCGTCGTCAATAGCGCGGGGTGTGGGGCGCTCTTGAAGGACTACGGCCACTTGCTCGCCGACGACGGTCCGGCCGACGGCGCGACGTTCGCGGCCCGGGTGAAGGACGTGACGGAGCTGCTCGCGGCGCGCGGCCCGCGGCCCGGCGCACCGCTCGACGCCACCGTCGCGTACGACCCGCCGTGCCATTTGCTGCACGCCCAGCGCGTCGCCGAGCCCCCCTACGCCGTGCTCCGCGCGATCCCCGTGCTGCGCGTCATCGCTACGCTCGATGCCACGCAATGCTGCGGCAGCGCCGGGCTATTCACCCTGCTCGAGCCCGCGATGTCGCGCGCCGTGCTCGCCCCCAAGCTCGCCTCGCTCGGCGAAGCGCGCCCCCACGTCGTGGCGACCGGCAACCCGGGGTGCTTGATGCAACTCGGGGCCGGGCTCGCCGCCGCCGGGCTTCCCACCGTGGTGCGCCATCCGGTTGAGTTGCTCGACGACTCCTATCGAATGGCGGGCTACTATGCCTGACGCGAGCGCGCCGTCGGTCTTCCGGGTCGGGCTTGGGGGCGTGGCCCCGTCCCTGGTCGCCGCGCTCCGCGGGGGTGCGCTCGTGGCTCCTGCCGAAACGGCCGTCGTCGCGCTCACGGGGCCGGGAGCGGTCACGTGCGTCCAAGGGCTGCTCACGAACGACATCGAGCAGCCGGGCGACGGGGCGTTCGTGTATGGCGCGCTGCTCACACCGAAGGGAATGATCGTGGTGGACGGTTGGGCCGCGCGGCTCGGCACGACGGTGCGCTTTACCGTGCCCGCGGCCGGCCGCGAGCGCACGCTCGCGATCTTGACGCGCTCGGTGCCGCCCCGGCTCGCCCGGTTGAGCGATTGCACTGGGGAGGTCGCGGTCTACCGGCTCGCCGGGCCGCGCTCGCTCGCCGTCGCCGCCGCGGCCGGCGTGGCCGTCCCCGCGTCCCCCGGTCGCCTGCTCGAGGGCCCGGATGGCCTCGAGGTGGCCTGGAGCTCGGAGGCCGCGCCCTTCGTGCTCCAGGTGACCGTCCCCGCCGCCGCGGCAAGTGGCCTCGCGGCTCGCTTCACGGCCGCCGGCGCGCTCGCCGCCGACCCCGCAGCGCTCGAGCTGGCACGGGTTCTGGCCGGCTGGCCCCGGCTGGACGCCGAAGTCGACGACAAGACGATTCCCCAAGAAGTGCGCTACGACGAGATCGGCGGCGTATCGTACACGAAGGGATGCTACACCGGGCAGGAAACCGTCGCGCGCCTCCACTTTCGGGGTCACGTCAATCGGCAGCTGCGCGGGTTACTGTTCGACGTCCTGCCGCCGACCGCGCCGGCGGACGGCTGGAGCGCCGTCACGCATCTCGACCGCGAGGTGGGTCGCGTGACGACCGTGGCCTGGGTGCCGGAGCCCCAGGCCCCGGGAGCGGGCCGCTGGGTGGGTCTCGCTGTGCTGCGACGTGAGGTGACCCCGGGCGCGATGGTGCGGGTCGCGGGCCGCGACGCCCGTGTTGTCGATCTCCCCTTCGCACTTCCCGCGGTCGGCCCCGCCTAACGAAAAGCCCGGGCACTGGCCCGGGCATCGTCCCTGCTCGTCGCTCCTTCGACTACGGGTTCTTGTGCGACTACGGCTTCTTCTTCGCGGCCGGCTTGGCCGTCGCGGGCTTCGCGGGAGCGGAGGCCGCAGGGGCAGGCGCCGCCGCCTTCTTCGACGTGTCGGCCATCATCATGTGCTTCGACGTGTCAGCCATCATCATGTGCGACGTGTCGGTCGTCGCTGGAGTCTGGGCGGCCGGCTTCTGCTGACACGCGCCCAGCGCCACGACGGCGAGGACCATTGCGAGACGCTTCATGCGGACTCCTGATGGAAGTGGCGGTGACGGGGGCGTTCGGCGGGGGAAAACCTAGCGCTGTGGGCGGCGGAGTCAAGGGCGCGGAATCCGCGCCGGTATATTTCGCCTAGCACCGGAACCGCACGACCGAGCGAGGGGGCCCGCATGACCGACCGGCGCAGTTTCCTCACGTGGCTCGGCGCCGCCGTGGCGGCGACCCGCCGACCGAGCGGGGCCACCCCCGGCGCGCCGGTGATCGACGCCGCCCCCACCGCCCTGTACCAGCAGCCCGACGGCCGCAATAACCTCGTGCGCATCACCGTCACCGGCCTGGACGCCCCGGCGGCGAGGGCCCGCGTGACCGACCGCCGCGGGACGCTCGTGGGGACGGCCGGGTTGCTCCCGCCGCCCGCCGGCGACGGACTCGCAGGCGAGGTGTGGGTCCCACTCGGCGAACCCGCGGAGTTCCAGATCGAGCTCGAGGTCGGCAAGCGACGGGTCGGTCGCCAGCGCATGCGGCTGGTGCCCCCGCGTCGCTGGACACTCTATTGGCTCGCCTCGAGCCATACCGACGTCGGCTTGACCGAGCGCCAGGAACACTGCCTCGAGGTGCACCGCCGCAACTTGGACGCGGCCCTCGCCCGCCTGGCCGCGCACCCCGACCACCGCTGGACGGCCGAGTGCGCGCTTCAGGTGCTGTCGTACGTCGAAAACCGGTCGGCACAGGCGGGCGACGCGCTCGTCCAGGCGATCCGGGACGGCAAGGTGGGGTTCTCCGCCTTGTTCGCGAACCTGCTCACAGGCCTGTTGGACCACGAAACGCTGGCGCGGGTGGTGTGGCCCGCCGGCCTGTTCGCGCGCGAGCGGGGACTCGGCTACCTCGTGGCGCAGATCGCGGACGTGCCGGGTCAGGTGCCAACGCTGCCGACGCTGCTTGCCGCGAGCGGCGTGCGCTACCTCGTGAGCGGTGTGAACGCCGAGCGCGCCGTGCCCCTGCTCTCGGCCGCCGACGCCGCGTCGGCCCAGCTCGCGGGCGACTGGACGAGCTACCCCCAGCTCTATTGGTGGGAG
>DATBCS010000081.1:0-19466 GCA_036270315.1 Gemmatimonadales bacterium | reverse complement strand
GTATGGAACCGTGTTGGGCAACGACCCCCAAGATCTGAAATACCGGGGGGAGGACACCTGGGTCGAAGTGGGCGACGCCACGGTCATCCGGGAGTATTGCACCATCAACCGGGGCACGGTCGCGACGGGGAAGACGGCGGTGGGGCAGCGCTGTTTCCTGATGTCCTACGTCCACTTGGCCCACGACTGCGTCGTGGGGGACGACGTGATTATCTCGAACGGCGTCCAAATGGCGGGGCACGTCACCATCGAGGACCGCGCGATCATCTCGGGGCTCGTGCCGATCCACCAGTTCGTGCGGGTGGGCACGTTCGCATTCGTGGGCGGCGGGTCGCGCGTGAACCAGGACGTGCCGCCCTACACCAAGGCCGTTGGCAACCCTGTGCACCTCTACGGCCTGAACTCCGTCGGCCTGCAGCGGGCGAACTTCGCGCCCGAGCTGAAGCTCGCCCTCAAGCGGGCCTACCGGCTGCTGTTCAATTCGGACCTGACCGTCAGCCAAGGGATCGCTCGCGCGCGCGCCGAGCTGCCGGCGGTGCCCGAGGTCGAGCGCTTCCTCAAGTTCATCGAGACGTCGCAGCGCGGAGTGCTGGTGTGACCGAGCGGCCGGTGCGCCTCGGCGTCATCGGCACCGGCGCCTTAGGGTTTCACCATGCCCGCCTGCTGCGCCGGATGCCGGGCGTCGCGTTCGCGGGCATCTACGACAAGAATCCCGCGCGCGCGGCCGAGGTAGGGCGTCAGCTCGACACCGTCGCCCATCCGTCGCTTGGGGCTCTGCTCGACGTGGTCGAGGCGGTGACGGTCGCCGTCCCGACCCCCGTGCACGCGACCGTGGGGCTCGCGGTGCTGGAGCGGGGGATCGCGCTCTTGATCGAGAAGCCCCTCGCCGACTCGCTCGCCAGCGCAGCGGCCCTCGTGCGCGAAGCCGCGGCGCGCGGCGTCGTGCTGCAGGTGGGCCACGTGGAGCGGTTCAATCGCGCCGTGCGCGCCGCCGCCCCCTATCTCGACGAGCCGCGCTTCCTCCAGATCGACCGCCTGGCGCCGTTCCAGCCCCGCGGCACCGACGTCGCCGTGATCCTCGACTTGATGATCCACGACCTCGACCTGGTGCTCGAGCTCGTCGGCGCCGCCGTGTGCGATGTGCGCGCGACCGGCGTCGCGCTGCTCACGCCGCACGTCGACATTGCCAACGCGCGCATCGAGTTCGCGAACGGCGCGATCGCGAACGTCACCGCGAGCCGCGTGTCGCGCGAGCGGACCCGCAAGCTCCGGATCTTCCAACCGACGGGCTACTGCTCGCTCGACTTGGCCGCCGGGAGCGGCGACTTCTTCCGCCTGAAGCCCGGGTGGCAGGACCTCGGCGCCACAAAGCTCGAGCAGATCGTGGAGCACGTGCGCCTCGACGCTCCCGAGGCCGAGCCGCTCCAACTCGAGCTTGCGAGCTTCCTGGCCGCCGTGCGCGGCGAGGCGCCGGTGGTCGTGTCGGGGGCCGCGGGCGCCGAGGCCTTGGCGCTCGCCTTCCAGGTGGCGGCCGCGATCTCCGCGTCGCCCCCCCGTCCCCCTGGCCCTGCCACTCCCCTCGCCGCCGCGCGGCCGTGAGCCGCGCACCCCGTATCTACATCTCGGCGGGCGAGCCGTCGGGGGATGCGCACGCCGCCGCCGTCGTGAGCGCGCTGCGCCAGCACCTCCCGGCCGCCACGTTCGAGGCGTTCGGCGGCCCCAGCCTCGAGGCCGCTGGCGCGACCGTGCGCGACCGCATGGAGCGGCTGTCGGTGGTTGGCTTCGTCGAGGCGCTCTGGAAGCTCCCCGCCCACTTCCGGCTGCTCGCCCGGGTAACCCAGGCGTTCCAGGCGCAGCGCTACGACCTGGTCATCCTGGTCGACTATCCCGGCTACCACCTGCGCGCCGCCGCCGCGGCGCACGCCGCCGGTATCCCCGTGCTCTACTACATCGCCCCGCAAATGTGGGCGTGGGGCGCGGGACGCGTGCACCGGCTCGCCGCGGTGCGCCGCCTGGCCGTGATTCTCCCCTTCGAGGAACAGTTCTTCCGCGACCATGGGGTGCCGACGACGTTCGTGGGGCACCCGCTGATGGACCGGCCGCCGCCGCCGTCGCGCGGCGCGGCGCGGCGCGCGCTCGGCCTCGACCCGGACCGCCCTGTGTTGGGGCTCTTCCCCGGCAGCCGCGCCCAAGAGGTGCAGCGGTTGTGGCCCGCCTTCCGCGACGCCGCGCGCCGCGTGCTGACCGCGCAGCCCGACGTCCAGGTCGTCGCGGCCGGCGCGCCGCGCGGCCGCTATCCCCAACCCGGCGCGATCCGCATCCACTGGGGTGATCCGTTGCCCGTGTTCGCCGCCGCCGACGCGGGGCTCTGTAAGTCGGGGACGACGACCCTCGAGGCCGCTCTGGCCGATGTGCCGATGGCGATCGCTTACCGCCTCAACCCGGTGTCGTTCATTCTGGCGATGCGCCTGCTGCGCGTGCCGCACGTGGGACTCGTCAACCTGATCGCCGGTCGGGAGGTGGCGCCCGAGCTGCTGCAGCACGCTGCGACGCCGCGCGCGCTGGCGGACGCGGTCCTGCCGCTGCTCGACCCGACGAGCGCTCCCGCCCGACGGCAGCGCGAGGGTCTGGCGCTGGTGCGCGACCGCCTGGGGCCCCCGGGGGCGGCCCAGCGCGTCGCGGCGCTCGCCGTGGAACTCGTCGGGTGACGCTGCGCTGGGGACCGGTCGAGCCGCTCGTGCAACGGCTCGCGGCCGGGCTGGTGCGACTCCTCGCGGCCACGTGGCGCTACCGCGTGCGCGGCTGGGAGCACGTCGCTCGGGCGCGCGCCAGCGGACGGCCCATCGTGTACGTGCTGTGGCACAGCCGCATCCTCCCGCTCCTCTATCACCGCCGCGGCGAAGCGGTGGCGCTCCTGATCAGCCGGCACCGCGACGGCGGCTATTTGGCCGAGTTGTCGGAACGCTGGGGCTACCGCGTGGTGCGCGGGTCGTCGCGACGGGGAGGCGAAGTGGGGCTGCTCGGGTTGGTGCGCTCGCTCGCGCAGGGTACGGAAGTCGCCCTCACGCCCGACGGCCCGCGCGGACCGGCCGAGCGGATGAAACCCGGCGCGCTCGCCGCCGCCCAGCACGCGCAGGCGCTCGTGATCGCAACAGGCGCGCGCGCCACGTCCGCTTGGTGGATCCGGTCGTGGGATCGGTTCCTGATCCCGAAGCCCTTCGCGGTGGTCGAAGTCGTCTACAGCGCGCCCCTCGCCGTGGGAGCGGGAAAGGACGCCCTCCGGCAGGGCATGGTGGCTGCGGAACGGGCGCTGCACGCCGTGACGTACGGCGGCGACCCGGGCGGGGAGGCCGGGGCAGCGACCGTGTGAACGCGCCCCGCGTCGTGGCGTGGCTGTGGAGCGGCGCCCCGCTCGCGCGGCTGGCGCGGCTCCCGCTCACCCCGCTCGCCGTCCTGTACTGGACGGGCATGCGGCTGCGCACGGCGGCGTATCGCGCTGGGTGGCGGCGGGTCGCGCGGCTGCCGCTGCCGAGCGTGGCGGTCGGCAACCTCTCGGTCGGGGGCACGGGGAAGACCCCGCTCGCCGCGTGGATCGCCCGCTACTACGCCGGGCGCGGCCACCGGCCCGCGATCGTGCTGCGCGGGTACGGCGGGGACGAGACGCTCGTGCATCAACGCCTGGTCCCCGAGGCCGTCGTCGTGGCGAACCCCGATCGCGCCGCCGGCACACGGGCGGCGGCGGCGGGCGGAGCGGCGATCGTCGTGCTGGACGATGCCTACCAGCTGCTCGGCGTGGCGCGCGACTTGAACATCGCCGTGCTGAGCGCCGACGCGGTCGGCGCGTCCGTCTGGCCCCTGCCGGCAGGTCCGTGGCGCGAGGGGGCGGACGCGCTCGAGCGGGCGGCCCTGATCGTCGTCACCCGCAAGCAGGCCGCCCTCGAAACGGCGACCGCGCTGGCCGACTGGATCGCGCACCGCCGCCCGGGGGCCCCGGTGTGCATCGCCCACTTGGCCCTAGGGCACCTCGAGGCGCTGCGATCCGGGGCCCGGGTCGCGACGACCGCGCTCGCCGGGCGACGCGTCGTGGCGGCCGCTGGCATCGCCGATCCGGCGAGCTTCGCCGCCCAGCTCCGGGCCGCCGGGGCGAGCGTGCAACTGCAAGCCTATCAAGACCATCACGCCTACCGTGCGGCGGACCTCGCGTGGCTCGCGCGGGCGGCGGCCGCGGGCGATTATGTTGTAGTCACTGAAAAGGACGCGGTGAAGCTCCGCGGGCGGTGGCCGGAGCACGTGGCCGAGCCGCTGGTCGCGGTACTGGATGTCCGCTGGGAACGCAACGGCCGGGCGCTGGAGCAGGCGTTGGATGCCGTGCTCGCCCCGGCCGCCCGTGCCTAACCCACACGTCCCCTCGCGAGGGCTATGAGCGAACCGGCGATTAAACCCCCAGCGCCTCCGGCGATCATCCGACCGGACAAGGAAACCTTCCTGGCGGAGGAGAACCCCTTCGAAGCCATGATGGAACGGTTCGACCACGCCGCGCAGCTCCTCAATCTCGATCCCGGCCTGTACAAAGTCCTCCGCAATCCCGAGAAGCAGATCATCGTCTCGGTTCCCGTCCTGCGCGACTCGGGCGAGGTGGAGGTCTATACCGGCTACCGCGTGCTCTACAACACCTCGCGCGGCCCCGCCAAGGGCGGGATCCGCTTCGACCTGAGCGTGACCTTGGAAGAGGTGAAGGCGCTCGCGGCGTGGATGACCTGGAAATGCGCGCTCGTGAACATCCCGTTCGGAGGCTCGAAGGGCGGGGTGGTGTGCGATCCGGCGACGATGTCGCTGGGCGAGCTGGAGCGGGTCACGCGTCGCTATACGTCGAGCATCATCGAGACGCTGGGGCCGGACTCCGATGTGCCGGCCCCAGACGTCAATACGAACGAGCGCGTCATGGCGTGGATCATGGACACGTACTCCATGCACCATCGCCACACCGTGACGGCGGTAGTGACCGGCAAACCGGTCGAAATGGGTGGCTCGCTCGGTCGGCGCGAGGCAACCGGGCGGGGCTGCATGATCGTGACGCGCGAAGCGCTGCGGAAGCTCGGGATGTCGCTCCAGGGGGCGCGGGTGGCGGTGCAGGGTTTCGGCAACGTCGGCTCGGTGGCCGCGGATTTGCTGGCCAAAGAAGGCGCGGTCGTCGTCGCGGTCTCCGACAAGTCGGGCGCGGTCCATGCTCCCAAGGGTCTCGACATCCCCGACCTGCTCCAATGGGTGCGGGACCGACACCAGATCGCCGGCTATCCCCGGGCCGAGGCGATCCCGAAAGACCAGCTCCTCACGGTCGACTGTGACGTCCTGGTCCCCGCCGCCACCGAGAACGTCATCACGCGCAAGAACGCCCCCCAGATCAAGGCGAAGATTATCTGCGAGGGCGCCAACGGCCCCACCACCGCGGCGGCCGACGAGGTCCTCGAGAAGAAGGGCATCTTCGTGATCCCCGACATCCTGGCCAATGCGGGCGGCGTGACGGTCAGCTACTTCGAGTGGGTGCAGGACCGGGGCGGGTACTTCTGGGACGAGGACACGGTGAACCGGCGGCTCGAGTCCATCATGACCCACTCGTTCCGCGAGGTCATGGCGCTGGTGGAGAAGCACAAGGTGAGCACCCGCATCGCTTGCTACATGCTCGGGGTGGGCCGCGTGGCGGCGATGCACCGGCTGCGTGGGATGTATGCGTGACGGAGTACCGCGTCGCCGCGGTGGGCCGCGTGAAGGACGCGGCGCTCCGCGCGGCCTGTGACCAGTACCTCGCGCGACTGCGTCACTACACGCGCGTTGAAGAACGGGAAGTGAAAGACGAGGCGCGACTCCTCGGCGCGATTCCCGAGGACTCGCGCCTCGTCGCGCTCGCCGAGTCCGGGGAGCCGTGGACCTCCGGCGACCTGGCGCGCGCGACGGCCCGCTGGGAGATGGACGGCCGCGACGTGACGTTCGCCGTCGGCGGGGCGGAGGCGCTGCCCCAAGCTGTGCTGGCGCGCGCCGAGTGGGTGTGGAGCCTGTCTCGCCTCACCTTGCCGCACGAGCTGGCGCGGGTGATCCTGTACGAGCAGCTGTATCGCGCCTACACCATCCGCCGGGGAGAGCCCTACCATCGCGGACCCTGAGCTCACGCCGGCGGACCGAGCGGCGCTGCTCGACCTGGCCCGCGCGACGCTCGCGGCGCTCGTCGCGGGACGGCCGCTGCCGAGCGTGCCGGGCGTCCCCGGGGCCGCCTTGAAGCGCGGGGCCTTCGTGACGCTCACCGAGCGTGGGGCGTTGCGGGGCTGCATCGGGCACCTCGCGGCGGACCGCGCGCTTGGCCCCGTGGTCCGCGACATGACCGTGGCGGCGGCCCAGGACGACCCCCGCTTCCCGCCGGTAACGCCGGACGAATTGCCCTCGCTCGCGGTCGAGATCTCCGTCTTGTCCGCGCCCACCCCGCTTGGCCCGCCGGTCGCGGCGGCCGCCGTGGCGGTCGGGCGGGACGGCCTCGTCGTGCGCCGCGGACCCCACGTCGGGTTGCTGCTCCCCCAGGTCGCGACCGAGTATCATTGGGGGCCCGAAGCGTTCCTCGCGGCCACGTGCCGCAAAGCCGGCCTCGGGCCCGACGGGTGGCGCGAACCGGAGACCGAGGTGTTCACGTTTCAGGCGGACGTGTTCGGCGAGGCGCGAGCAGCGGCGAGCGAACGGGGGGATGGGTGATCCCGCGGATCGTCCCGACCCCGATCGCCCCGCTCCGCCTCCCCGCGCTGCGGCTCGCCCCGCGTCCCGTGGCGGCTGACGTGATCGCGGCGGCCCTCCCCGGGCCGGGCCGCGAGCGCCTCGCGCAGGGCGCGGTGCTCGCCGTCACCACGGGCCAGCAGCCCGGTCTCTTCACGGGACCACTCCTCACCCTCTATAAGGCGCTGTCGGCGGTCGCGCTCGCCCGACGACTCGAGCGTGACGCCGTGGCGCCGGTCGTCCCCGTGTTCTGGGTCGCGGGCGACGACCACGATTTCGCCGAAGCGAACCACACGGCGTTCCTCGACACGGCCGGGGACCTCGCGACCATCGTGCTGCGCGAGCGCCCGCCCGACGCGCCGCTCGTCCCGCTCGCGCGCGAGCTGTGCGGGCCCGAGATCGGCGGCGCCCTGGACCGGCTGCGCGCCAACACCCCCGACACCGAGTTCAAAGCCATTGTGCTCGAGTGGCTCGAGGGCGCATACCGCCCCGAGGCCACGCTTGCCGACGCCTTCGCTGCGGCGCTCGACCGGCTGCTCGGCGCCCGGGGCCTCGTGGTCCTCCGCGCCTACGACCGGACGGCCAAGCGCGCGGCGGCGCCCTGGATCCTCAAAGGGCTCGATGTGACCCTCGCCGACGGCTACACCCCCGTGTTCGTCGAGGCGAGCCTGGGGCGGGACCGCCTGGAACGCGCCGGGGACGCCTTCGTCACGCGGCGCAGCCGCGAACGGTTCACGCGCGCCGACCTGGAACGCGTCGCGCGCGACGCGCCCGAACGGCTGTCCCCGAACGTGCTGCTGCGGCCCGTGATCGAGGGGGCGCTGTTGCCCACGGCGCTATACGCCGCGGGCCCGGCGGAGCTCAAATACCTGGCGGACGCGGCGCCGCTGTACGCCGCGCTCGGCGGCGTCGCGCGCCAGACCCCGGTGCCCCGGTGGTCCGGCGTCATCCTCGAGGGGCGCGTCGAGAAACTGATGGACCGCCACGGCCTCAACCTCGAGGCGTTCGACGGCAAGCCCGGCGAACTCGAGGCGCGCCTGGTGCGCGACACGATGCCGGCCGGGGCGGCCGACGCGCTCGCCGCGCTGCGGCGCGAGCTCGCCGAGCGCTACGAGCGGCTGGCGGCGGACGTGGCGGCGATCGACCCACGCTCGAGCGCACGGTGCAGTCGGCGCGCAACGCGGCGCTCGGCGGCACGCAGGAGATCGAGAAGAAGGTGGTCGCGAGCCTGAAGCGCGAGCACGAGACCCTGGTGCGCCAGATCGCCCGGGCGCGCGCCGCGGTCTACCCGCAGGGCGAGCCGCAGGAGCGCGCGCTCACGCCAGCGTCGTTCTTCATCCGCTACGGCTTTGGGCTCGTCGACGCGCTCGCCGCCGAGGTGGCGCGCTGGGCGGAGGCCCCCTAGTATCCCTGCCATGTGGCTGTTCGTCGTCGTGCTGATCGTCGCGTTGATGATTCCCATCAGCGCGATTCTGCTGGATTCGCCGCTCGGCCGCTCGATCGCGCGGCGGCTCGAAGGGCAGGGCGAGGGCGCCGTGTCCGACGTGCGCGAGCTACAACGCCGCGTGGAGGTGCTGGAGACCGAGCTCGAGGACCTCACCCGGTCGCTCTCCAGCATGAAGGACGAGCTCCAATTCGTGCAGCGTCTGCTCGAAGACCCGAAGAAGCAGCACCCGCGCGCCTGACCGTGCCGGGGCCGGCCGCAGGGGGAGCGGGCCGCCAGGCGCTCCAGGTCGCCGCCGGGAACCTCCTCACCAAGGTCCTGGGCTACGTGCGCGAGCGCGTCACCGCCCACTACCTCGGCAACGGCGCCGCGGCCGACGCGCTGCGCGTCGCGCTCCGCATCCCCAACGCCATCCGCAACCTGCTCGGGGAGGGGACGCTGTCGGCGTCCTTCATCCCGGTCTACGCCGCCCTGAACGAGCGGGCCGACAAGACGACAGCGCGCGCGCTCGCGGGCGCCATCGCCGGCTTGCTCCTCCTCGGCGCGGGGCTGCTCGCCGTCCTCGGGATCGCGTTCGCCCCCGCCCTCACGTCCGTGCTCGCGCCGGGGCTCGCGCCGGAGACCCGCGCGCTCGCCGTCGTGCTCATGCGCCTCCTCTTCCCGATGTCCGGCTTGATGGTGTTCTCGGCCTGGTGCCTCGGGATTCTCAACACGCATCGCCGCTTTTTCCTCCCGTATGCGGCCCCGGCGCTGTGGAACGTCGCGGCGATCGTCGCCTTGGCGGCCGCGGCCACGTGGTTCGTGAGCCCGGCCTTGCCCCCCGACGCGCAGCTCGCGCGCCTGGCGCTCGCGCTCGCCTGGGGCACGGTGGCGGGGGGCGTGCTGCAGGTCGCCGTCCAGCTCCCCGTGTGCTGGCGGCTGCTCCACGGGATCGCGCTGCGCGTCAGTCTCGCGCCGGCTGGCGTGCGCGACGTGCTCGTGGCGTGGGCGCCGCTGGTGCTCGGGGCGGGGGTGGCCCAGCTCTCCTCGCTCGTCGACACGTTCTTGGGCTCGCTCGCCGGGAAGGGCGGGGTGTCGAGCCTGGTGTACGCCCAGCTCATCCAGGTGCTGCCGATCAGCCTGTTCGGGACGTCGGTCGCGGCGGTGTCGCTCCCGGAGCTGGCGCGAGAGGCCGTTGGCGCGGCGCCGAACGATCAGCTGCGGGCGCGCATTGCCGTGGGATTTCGCCGCATCGTGTTCTTCGTCATGCCCTCGTCGTTCGCGTTCGTGGCGCTCGGACCGCTGCTCGTCGCGGCGCTCTTCCAGACGGGCCGGTTCGGGGCGAGCGACACGGTCACGGTCGGCGGAGTCCTCGCGGCGTACGGCGTGGGCCTCCTGGCGCAGGCCACCGTGAAGCTCTTCGCCTCGGGGTTCTATGCGCTGCGCGACACGCGGACGCCCGTGACGATCGCGTCTCTCTCCCTCGCGCTGTCGAGCGGACTCGCCTATCTGCTGATGCGGCGCTACGGGCCGGCCGGGATCGCGCTCGGCTCCTCGCTCGGAATCTGGGTGAGTGTCGTGCTGCACGTGCGCGATCTGAACCGCCGGATCGGGCGGGTGCTCGGCCTCGCCGAGTGGCGGGCGCTCGGCGCGACCCTGGTCGCGAGCGCCGCGGCGGCCGCCGCCGGCCTGGGCACGGCGCGCCTGACCGCGGCCCTCGGGCCCGTGCCCCAGGGGGTTCTCGTCCTGACTATTTTTGGGGTGGTGTACGGTCTCGTAACGCTGGTCCTGAAGCACCCCGACGCCACCCGAACATGGCAATTCCTGACCGCCTGGCGCGAAAACTAGACGCCCTGCCCGACAAGCCGGGCGTCTACCTGTGGAAGAACGACGCCGGCGAAATCCTGTACGTGGGCAAGGCGAAGAGCCTACGCGCCCGGGTGCCGAGCTATTTCGCCGCCGACGCCCAGGACACGCCCGAACGGGCCGCGCTCGCCGCCCAGATCGCCGGCCTGGAAACGATCATCGTCCCGAGCGAAGCCCAGGCCCTGCTGCTCGAAAACAACCTCATCAAGGAGCACAAGCCCCGCTTCAACATCCGGCTCACGGACGACAAGAGCTATCCCCGCATCGCAGTCACCCTCGCGGAGCCGTTCCCGCGCGTCCTCGTGGTGCGCCGGGTGAACATCCCGGGCGCCCGCTACTTCGGACCCTATACCGACGTGGCCACCCTGCGCCAGACCCTGAAGATCATCCGCCGCATCTTCACCGTGCGCTCCTGCCACTGGGATCTGCCGCGCGAGGCGCCGGGGCGGCCATGCCTCGACTACCACATCGAGCGCTGCAAGGCGCCGTGCGTCGGCTATCAGGCCGAAGCGGACTACCGCCGCATGATCGACGACGTCGTCGTGTTCCTCGAGGGGAAGACGGTCGACGTGCGCCAGCGGCTGCGCGAACGGATGCACGAGGCGAGCCGGGCCACCGACTTCGAGCGCGCGGCGCAACTACGCGACGCCTTGCGCTGGCTGGACCAGCTGGAGCAGCCGTCGACGGTGGAGGTCGTCGGCGGGGGGGATGCGGATGCGGTGGGCTGCGCGCGGGACGGCGACGACGCCTGCGGTGTGGTGCTGCGGGTGCGGGACGGCAAGCTGATCGCGCGCGACCACTGGTTCCTCGAGCACGCCGAATACGCGACCGAGGGCGCCGTGCTCGCGGCGTTCCTGGTGCGCTGCTACCTGCCGCTCGAGGAGCGGGCCCGGCGGGTCCTGCTGCCGTTTCCCCCCGAGGAGCTCGAGGCACTGGCCGAGCTCGCTCCCGCGGTGGAGTGGCACGTGCCGCAACGGGGCACCAAGGCGAAGCTGGCGGAGCTCGCTGACCAGAACGCCCGCTACCTGCTGGACGGCTTGAAGATCGAGAGTTTCGACATCGACGAGCGGTCGGCCGACCCGGTGTTCGCCTTGGGACGTGATCTGGGGCTCGCGGCGGTGCCGCGCTCGTTCGTGTGCATCGATATCTCGACGAACCAGGGGCGCGACACCGTGGGCTCGCTCGTCTGGTTCGAGGCGGGGCGGCCCAAGAAAGCCGAGTACCGCCGCTTCCGGATCACCGGGGCGCCGCAAGACGACTTCGCCGCCGTCAACGAGGTCGTGTCGCGCTTTCTCGCGCGACGCGTCGCCGAGGAGAAACCGTTGCCCGACTTGATGGTCATCGATGGCGGTCGGGGACAGCTCGGGGCCGCGCTCGCGGCGGCGCGCGCCCTCGGCCAGGGGACCCTGCCGATCGCGAGCCTGGCGAAACGGGACGAGGAGGTCTTCCTCGCGGATCGCGCCGAGCCGCTGCGCCTGTCGCGCCGCAGCCCGTCGCTCAAGCTGCTGCAGCGCGCCCGGGACGAAGCGCACCGCTTCGCAGTGAGTTACAGCCGCAAGCGCCGCGCCAAGCGGACCATCACGTCCGAGCTGCTCCTCATCCCGGGCATCGGACCGCAGCGCCGCCGAGTCCTGCTCGAGCGGTTCGGCTCACTCGCCGGCGTGAAGACCGCGACGCCGGCGGAGATCGCGACGCTGCCGGGCTTCTCCACAACGCTCGCCGAGCGGATCCTCGACCGGCTGAAAGCGCACGCGTGAGCCCCGGCTGGTCGCTCGTATGCTCCGCGTGCCGCACCCCCTCGAGCGCCGACGGCCTGCGCGCGGTGTGCCAGTGCGGGGCGCCCTACCTGGTGCACTACGCCGCCCGGCCGAGCCCGGAAGCCCGCTCGCTGCTCCGCGAGCGCCGCTGGACGATGTGGCGCTATCGCGAATGGCTGCCGCTCGCGCCGGGGGAGGCGCCGGTGACGCTCGGGGAAGGCGGCACCCCGCTCTTGGCCGTGCCACGCGTGGGGGAGCGGCACGGCTTTCGCGACCTGCGCCTGAAGGACGAGAGCACGAACCCCACGGGATCGTTCAAGGCGCGCGGGCTCGCCGCCGCCGTGACGCGGGGCGTCGCCGCTGGGGCCCGTGCGTTCGTCGTGCCCACCGCGGGGAACGCCGGCGTGGCGCTCGCGGCCTATGCCGCGCGCGCCGGGGTCCGAGCCCGCGTCTACGCGCCCGCCAGCACGCCCCCAACCATCCTGAGCCAGATCCGGCGGTTCGGGGGCGAGCTCCAAGTGCTCGACGGCCACATCGGGGACTGCGGCGCGGCCGCCCGCGCCTACGCGGCCGAGACGGGGGCGCTCGACGTCTCCACGCTGCGCGAGCCGTACCGCATCGAGGGCAAGAAGACGCTCGGCCTCGAGCTCGCCGAGCAGCTCGGCTGGACCCTGCCGGACGCGGTCGTGTACCCCACCGGAGGAGGCACCGGGCTGATCGGCATGTGGCGAGCGTTCACGGAGCTCGCGGCCGCAGGCTGGGTGCGGGGCAAGCTGCCGCGCATGTACAGCGTGCAGGCCACGGGATGCGCGCCGGTGGTGCAGGCGTTCGAAAGCGGCGCCGCCGCCTGCGCCCCATGGCCCGAGCCCCGCACGGTCGCGGCCGGGCTCCGCGTGCCCAGCCCGCTCGGGGGCCGGTTGATGCTCACGGCGCTGCGCGAGAGCGGCGGGGCCGCTGTCGCGGTCACGGATGCGGAACTCGCGGCCGGGGCCGACGAGCTGCAGACGCTCGAAGGGATCGATGCATCCCCCGAAGGCGGAGCCACCTTGGCCGGTGCCCTCGCCTTGAAGGCGAGCGGGGCCCTCCAGCCCGAGGAGCAGGTGGTCCTCTTTAACACGGGCGCCGGGTGGCTCTACCGGGGCTAACCCATTAATATTGCGGCGCTTCGCTCACGATGCGCATTGCGATCCTAGACCCCGCCGCCGGCATCTCAGGCGACATGACGCTGGGAGCCCTCCTCTCCCTCGGCGTGCCCGCGGCGTGGCTCGAAGCGCTGCCGGGGCGGCTGGGACTGGCAGGGGTCGGCGTGACAATCCGCGAGGTCGCGCGCTCCGGCGTGGCCTGCAAGCAGGTGGAGTTCACGATCCCCGACCAGCCACATGGGCGTCACGTGGGGGAGTTGGTTCGCCTGGTCGAGCGCGCCACCCTCTCGAACTGGGTGCGCGAGCGCGCCGTGCGAGCGTTTCAGGCGCTGGGCGAGGCCGAGGGTCGGGTCCACGGCGTGGCGCCCGAGGCGGTCCACCTGCACGAGGTGGGCGCCGTCGACGCCGTGCTCGATATCGTCGGCGCCATCGAGGGGTTCGAGCAGCTCGCGGTCGAGGCGATCTATAACTGGCCGGTGGCCGTGGGGACGGGCTGGGTGGACGCGGCGCACGGCCGGCTGCCGGTGCCGGCCCCGGCAACCGCGCTCCTGCTCGAAGGGCTGGAACTCGCCACCGGCGGCCCGGTAGAGGGAGAGGCCACCACCCCAACCGGCGCCGTGCTGGTCCGGGTCCTCTCGGCGGGCCCGCCGCCCGGACAGTGGCGCCTGGTGCGGGGGGGCTGGGGGGCCGGGCAACGCAACCCGAAGCATTACCCCAACGCGCTCCGGATCCTCCTGGCCGAGCAGGCGGCGGAAGCGGGCCGGGTGGCGCTGCTCGCGACCGACGTGGACGACATGACGCCTGAATACCTCGAGCCCCTGCGCCAGGCGCTCACGGCCGCCGGAGCGCTCGATGTGGAGACGTGGCCGGTGCACATGAAGAAGGGGCGCCCGGGGTTCCGGGTGGAAGTCGTTGTGCCCGAGCCGTTGGTGGAGCAGGTGACCGCGGCGTTATTCCGCCACAGCACGACGGCGGGCGTGCGGCGCTGGGTGGCCGAACGCGCGACGCTCGCGCGCCGCCAGGTCATCGTCGAGCTCGCGCCGAAGGTCTCGGTGCGGGTGAAGGTGCTGGAGCATCCCGACCCCGACGGGGTGCGCGTCAAACCGGAATACGACGACGTTCTCGCGGCGGCGCGCGCCCTTGGGCAGCCGCCGCTGGAAGTCGCCCGGCTCGCGCAGCGCGACGCCGAGGCGCTGGTGACCAAATCTAAGGAGCGAGCATGACCGCCCAGCAGGCTGTTGGACTCCTCGTGTGTCTCGCCGCCGCGACGCCGGCCGCTGTGCCGGCGCAGCTCCCGTTCACCGCCGCGTGCGACGTCAAGCCCGGCAACTTCCTGGTCAACAGCGGCGTCCTGTATCTCCAGACCGCCGCGACCACCAAGTTCGAGGACCAACGCGCGAAAGCGCTGAAGGATGCGGCGCGCGTCTTGACCCAGGCGGTCACGAGCGGCGGACAGGAGAAGAACGGCGCGGCCTGGTATTGGATGGGCCGGTACGATCTGATGGCACACGACCTCGTGGGCGCGGACACGGCCCTCACCAAGGCGCGCACGCTCGTGCCCAAATGCGAGGACGACATTAGCCTGCGCCGCCGCGAGGCGTGGGTGCCGCTCTTCAACGGCGGGGTGCAGGCGTGGCAAGCCGGCAAGAATGATTCGGCGATCGCCAGCTTCCGCCGCGCCAATGGGATCTACCAGGCGGAACCCATGGGATTGATTTACATCGCCAACCTGTTCGCGACGACCAACCAGACGGATTCCGCCGTCAAGTACTTCCGGCTTGCCGTCCTGGCCGCGTCCGATCCCAAGTATGCGAAAGAGCGGCGGGACTCGTTCTTGAACGTCGCCCTCTCCTACCACGGAGCCCAGCGCTACGACGAAGCGCAAGGCGCGTACCGGGAGTACCTCGCCACCTACCCCGGCGACGTCCAGGCACTGGCCAACCTCGGGTCGCTGTATCTGAAGGCGGGGAAGCGCGACTCCGCGATGGCGCTCTACACCCAAGTCGCCGATCACGCCGACTCGGCAGACGCCGAACAGCTGTTCGTGGCGGCCCAGGTCCTCGTGAACGCCGTGCCCGAGGCGCCGGACAGCAGCGCCGTGATCAGCCGCTGCGCCACGGCGCGCAAGAAGCGCACGCCGGTCCTCACGCCCCGCCAAATCGCGGCCCGGTGCGAGCCGGGGGCGGCCGACTCGATGCGACAGTTCCACGCGATTGCGGACCCGCAATACCGCCTGGCAGCCAAGGCCTATCGGGCGGGGCTCAACAAGAACCCCTACGCCCGCGAGGCCCTCTACAACCTGGCCGGGATCTCCTTCCTCACCGGCGACTCGAGCCCGCAGCTCCCGCTCGCGCAGCGGCTCTACGCGATCGATCCGTTGAACAAGACGACCATCGCCGCCCTCGTTCGGGCGTGGGGGATCAACGGGAAGAAAGACTCGGTGCTCCACTACCTCCAGGTGGCGGACACGCTGTCCGCAGAGGTCGTGGTCTCGACGTTCACCCCGACCGAGAAGGGCGCCACCCTCAGCGCCCTGGTGACGAACAGTCGCACCAAGCCGAGCGCCCCCTTCACGCTCACGTTCGAGTTCTTGGACCCCAAAGGGACCGTCGTCGCGACGCAAGCCCAGGACGTCCCGACCGTGGCCCCGAATGCCCCCCAAACGGTCGCCGTGAAGGTGGAGTGGGCAGGGATCGTGGCCTGGCGCTATCGGCGCTAGAGAACACCGCGCCTCGAGGTCCGCGGGGGCCTGACCGAACCGATGATCCGGGATGCGCGAGCGTGACTCCGGCCGTCAGTCTCGTCGCGCTGTGCCTCGTGACCCAACAACCGGCCGCCCGCCCGGTCGAGACCAGCATGACACGAGCCAGCGTCACGCGCATGCCGTTCGGGCACACGCCCAATGGGACTGCCGTCGAGCTGTTCACGCTGACGACCGGGCGCGGCATGGAAGTGCGGGCCATGACCTATGGCGGGATCATCGTCTCGCTCCGCGTTCCCGATCGCGCGGGGCATCTCGACGATGTGGTGCTCGGCTACGACCGGCTCGACGACTACGTCAGGAACTCGCCCTATTTCGGCGCCATCGTCGGCCGCTACGGGAACCGCATCGCGCGTGGGCAGTTCACGCTCGGCGGCACCGTATACCGGCTCGCGACCAACAACGGGCCCAATCATCTGCACGGCGGCGTGCGGGGGTTCGATAAGCTGGTATGGGGTGCGGAGCCGTTCCAGCGCGGGGACACGGTCGGGGTCGTCTTCCGGCACACGAGCCCGGATGGGGACGAGGGCTATCCGGGTACCTTGACCGCCGCGGTTACCTACACGGTCACGGAGCAGGGCGAGCTGATCGTGGACTACAGCGCCCGGACCGACAACCCCACGCCGGTGAATGTCACGCAGCACAGCTACTTCAATCTCGCGGGCGATGCCCGGCGGGATATCCTCGACCACCAGCTGACGATCGCGGCCGACTCCTTCACGCCGGTGGATTCGACCTTGATCCCGACCGGTGCGATCGTGCCGGTCGCGGGAACGCCGTTCGACTTCCGAGCACCGGTCGCGATCGGGGCGCGGATCGAGCAGTCGGATGAACAGCTCCGGCGCGGCCAAGGCTACGACCACAACTTCGTCTTGAATCGCCGCGGGCCTGGGCTGATGCACGCCGCCAGCGTTTTCGAGCCCACGACGGGACGCGTGCTCGACGTCTTCACGACCGAGCCAGGCGTGCAGTTCTATTCAGGCAACTTCCTGGACGGCAGCATCACCGGGAAGGGGGGTCGGGTGTACCGGCACCGTTACGGCCTCTGCCTTGAGACCCAGCATTTCCCGGACTCGCCGAACCACCCCACCTTTCCCTCGACCATCCTGCGGCCCGGCGCAGCGTACCAGTCGCGGACTGTGTTCCGCTTCAGCGTCCGCTAAACGGTCCCGGGCGAGAGGGGAACCGAGGGTCGCCTGGGCACTCAAGACCTCCCCGACCTGGCACGCGTGTCGCTGAGTACCTGCGCGAGCTTCGTGAGCTCGCTCTCGCGGCCCATGACGGCCCGCTGCGTCCATTGCTCGTCGTGCATTGCATCGAAGGTCAGCACCATGCGCACACGCCCAGCACTCGGCTGCAGCTCGACCGTGGTCGCGACCGCGTACGGCTCGACACCCGGAATGAAGTCGGCACGGAGCGTGTAGGCGAGTCGCCGCTTCGTGACGACCTCGGTGTAGGTTACGCGCGCCTCGGTCGTTAGGGGCATTCCCGCCTTCTTCAAGAACTCGGCCTGCGCGGGGGCGACCGCGGTCATGGCGTACACGAGCTCACCGCCGGTGCGGAGGTCGAGCGTTCGGACCTTCACCGCGAATCCCTCCGGGCCCCACCACGACTCGATGCCATCCTTCGTCGTCCAAAGGCTCCACACGTCGTCGATCGACGCCTCATACGTCCGCTCGAGGGTGATTCTGCGTCGAGGCACGCGCTCGCCCATAGTCATGACGGTTTACTCCTTGCGTGTGGCGGCTCGAGCCCGGTCCCGGCGGTCGAGCTCGGCGGCGAACTTGTCGAGGCGAGCCTCCCAGGAGCTGCGAAACCGAGTGACCCAGGCGTCGAGCTCCCGGAACGGCTGCGAGCGCAGGGAATAGAGCCGCTTGGGTCCATCCGGGCGCACCCGGACGAAGCCCGCGTCGTGGAGGATGCGCAGGTGCCGCGAGACGCCCGACTGGTGGATGCCCACCTTGTCGACGATGTCGTTGACCGCGTGTTCGCCGCCTCGGAGCGCTTCGACGATCCGGAAGCGGATGGGGTCAGCTAGGGTCTGAAACGCTGTGACATGCATACACGTGCATATATACAACAGCACATATACACCGTCAAGCATCTGTTGGGGGCCCGGTGCAACGCGGTGCGACCAGCGGCGTCGCCTGGCGACCGACGATCGATCCTGGAAACCCACCGTCTAGCGGCGTTTCGAAAGGGCCGATCTCGGCGAAGGCTCGAAGGAGCCACGCGTGTAACCGTATGTCCCGATGCGAGATGGGGCAGTGGTGGTAGAGTACCGCTTGACCCGTTTGCTGCTAAGTTAGGAGAGCGGTTCCGGGAGGAGCGGCACCCGTGCTGGTTGGGCTCTTGAACACCGGGGGGGCGTGGTGAACTCATCGAAAAGCGGGTCGCGGACCTCGCGTGTCTCCTCCTGGCTCACGACCGCCCGCACGGCGGGCGCCATCGCCCTGATCGCGATGAGCCCCACGCTCGGATGTCACGCCGACCAGCAGGCCCCGGCCGGCAATCCCCTCTATCCCCCGCCGCCCCCGCCCCCGTGGCGCCTCGTGTGGCAGGACGAGTTCAATGGCACCACGCTTGACCCCACCAAATGGGTGCAGGAGACCGGGGGCAATGGCTGGGGAAACGGGGAGCTGGAGTACTATACCAACGGGGGTCACAATGCCCACGTCGCCAACGGGTATCTCGTAATCGAGGCCCGCGCCGAATCGCTGGGCGGCCGGGCATACACCTCCGCTCGTCTCAAGACCCAGGATCTGGGCGCGTGGCAGTACGGCCGCATTGAGGCGCGCATCAAGATCCCGCGCGGTCAGGGGCTGTGGCCGGCATTCTGGATGCTCGGCAACAATATCGCTCAGGTCGGCTGGCCCACGTGCGGCGAGATCGACATCATGGAGAACATCGGCAAGGAGCCGAGCATCGTGCATGGCACGGTGCACGGGCCCGGCTACTCCGGCGCCAATGGCAATAGCAGCGCCTATCCGTTGACCGCGGGCGCGTTCGCGGACACGTTTCACGTCTTCGCAGTCGAGTGGGAGGCGAATCAGATTCGGTGGTACGTCGACAGTGCACTGTACAAGATGCTCTCCCCGACGGATGTGTCCGGGACGTGGGTGTTCGACCACCCCTTCTTCATCATCCTCAACGTCGCCGTCGGCGGCTACTGGCCTGGCAATCCCGATGCGACGACGGTCTTCCCGCAGACCATGTTGGTTGACTACGTGCGCGTCTACACGCGGTAGGGCGGGGATCCCGTGCGCGGCTCTCGCCCCGTGTTGTCGTTACTCCGTCAGACCGGCAGCGTCGTCGTCGCCCTGCTGGCCTCAGCGGCTCTGACCGTGGCACAAGGAAATGGGGCGTCGCTACCTCGAGGGAAGGGGAAGTTCAGCGGCGTCTACCGTGCGGTTGGTGCCACGGAGGCGCACACGATTGGGTGGCGCTACGTCGCCTTCTTCCCTGACGGCCGATTCGTGGAAGGCTTCCCTCCCGCCGTGATGGACCAGCTGGACGAGGATGCGGAAATCGCGCGGAACCCGGTGGGCTGGGGCACCTACAGGATGGCGGGCGCGTGGGGCGAGATCACGTTCGCGAAGACCGATCCATCGGACACAGAGGCGTTAGTATGGAAAATCAAGGAGTACGAGGACAGGCTTCTCGTTGACGGGGACACCTACTACCGGCTTGAGCCCTGTAATGGGCTGAAACTGGAGGGCACGTTCCGGCGTGAGGACTACCGAACGACACCCACCGCGGCTCAA
>DATBCS010000080.1:0-14957 GCA_036270315.1 Gemmatimonadales bacterium | reverse complement strand
GGTGGCACCCTCGACTTCGCGGCATTCGACCCCCTGTTCAAAACGGCGGACCAGGCGCTCGCGCGGCTCCCCGGTGTGAACCGGCTCGGGTTCCGCGCCACCATCGAGGCCGAGGTCCGCGGCCTCCTGCCCCTGTTGCCCGATGGCGCGCGCGTCGATGCGGCCGCCGTCGCCGGGCCGTTCTACGACGAGGCGGTGGCGACGGTGCGGCGCAACACGCCCGTCCTGGAGCGCCTCGCCCGGCGCTACCCGCTCGGGATCGTCTCCAATTTCACGGGCAATCTGGAGCCTTGTTTGGACGAGCTCGGTATAGCGAGATTGTTTGCGGCGGTGAGCGACTCCGCGCGCGTGGGGTGGGCCAAGCCGGACGCCCGCATCTTCCAGCGCACGCTGACGGCGCTCCACGCCGCGGCGGACGACGCGTGGATGGTGGGGGATAACGTCGAGGCCGATATCCGGGCCGCCGCCGCGCTCGGGATGCGCACCTGCTGGATCGCGCCGCTCGATCGCGCCGCGCCCGATGGGGTCCGCCCGACCGCGCGCATCGATCGCTTCGCCGATATTGAAAGGGTGCTCGCCTAGCGTGCACGGACTGATCCTTGCAGGGGGGGAAGGATCGCGGCTCGCCGCCGGTGGAATTCCTGTCCCCAAACCGCTCGTGGAAGTGGGTGGGCGGCCCCAGATCCTCGGGCTGCTCGAGACGCTCGCCGCGTTGGGATGCGAGAGTCTCACGTGCGCCGTGCGGGCCGACATGCCGGCCGTGATCCGGCTGCTTGACGGACAACGGTTCGCCGTGCCGTTTACGGTGATCCCGTGCCGCACGCCCTCGTCGCTGCACACGCTGGTCCGCGCGCTGAGCGCCGTGCCGCCGGGCCCGGTGTTCTGCAGCATGGTGGACACGGTGATGCGGCCCGAGGACTGGCGCGCGGTGTACCGCGACACGGCCACGCGCCTCGAGACGGGCGCCGACGCGGTGCTGATCGTGACGCCGTACGTGGACGATGAGGCTCCGGTGTACGTCCGCCGCCAGGACGGCGCCGTGCGCGCGGTCGGCGACGCGCCGGTCGTGCCCCCGTGCGTGACGGGCGGGGTGTACGGCTTCGGCGCGGGCGCGCGCCGCGCGGCGGCGGACGCGCTGGAGCACGGCGTGCACAAGATGCGCGGCTTCCTCGCGGCCTTCGTGGCGGACGGGCGCCAGGTGGCGGCGGTCGAAGTGCCGCGCATCATCGACATCGATCGGCCTGCCGATCTCCGGACGGCCAACGCGTGGCTCGCCGCGCGCGAAGCCTGAGCCGCCAGACCTCGAGGAGCGACGCCGCCTTGGCCCAACTGGTCGCGATCTACCGCAGCCCTTCCTACTCGCCGCTCCAGCACCGCGTGAACGACACGGCCATCCTGGACGCGACGGTCGCGCAACTCACGGAGCGGGGCTGGGGCGTCACGAAGACCACCGAGCTCGAGGTCGAGCAGGGTCGGCTACCGGCGGCCGCGCTGTATCTGAACATGTGTCAGGGCTCGCTCGCGGCCGAGCAGCTCATGCCGCTCGAGTCCGACGGCATCGTCGTCGTGAACCGCCCGTCGAGCGCGCTCAATTGTCACCGCTATCGCCTCGTGAAGCGACTAGGCGACAGCACGCTGTCGTTCCCGCGTACGCTCATCCTGGCCAGCTCGGCGCCGCTGCCGCCCGCCGCGCACCTGCGGGCCTTGAGCCCCGCCCAGCAGAAAGTCTGGATCAAGCGCGGCGACGTCCACGCGGAGCGGCCGGAAGACGTGGTGGCGTCACCCCTCGAGCGCGTGGCGGACACGCTGCAGGCGTTCCGCTCGCGCGGCATTCCCTGGGTGGCCTTGCAGGAACATGTCCCTGGTCCCGTCGTGAAGTTCTACGGCGTCACCGACGGGCGCTTCTTCAACTGGTACGGCTCGGACGGGGGGTTCGCCGGGGCGCGGCCCGCGATCGATGAGAACCGCCTCAAGGCGCTCGCGTTCGAGGCCGCCGCGATCCTGGGCCTGGAGATCTTCGGGGGCGACGTGGCGTTCCCCGAACCCGACCGCCCCGTGCTGATCGACATCAACGACTGGCCGAGCTTCGCGCCCTTCCGCGAGGAGGCGGCGCGCGCCATCGCCGACTACATCACCCACCGCTTCGCCCATCGGAAACACTCGTGACCCAGACGCTGCGCAAGATCCAGGTCCCCGGCCCCAAGTCCAAGGCGCTGTTCGACGCGGAAGCTCGCTACTTGGCACCCGGCACCCAGAGTGTCGCGCTCTTCAGCCAGCTCACGATCGACCGCGGCGAGGGGGCGGTGCTGTACGACGTGGACGGGAACCGCTACATCGACCTGCTGGCCGGGGTCGGGGTCGCGAGCCTTGGCTACGCCCACCCCAAGTACGTCGCGGCGCTGCAGCGGCAGGTGGCCCGGATCCATGTCGGCAGCTTCACCTCGGAGCACCGGGCGGCCCTCGTCAAGCTCCTCGCCGAGCTCACGCCGGGCGACCTGAACCGCTCGCAGTTCTACTCGAGCGGCGCCGAGGCAGTCGAGGCGGCCCTGCGGCTCGCCAAGTCGCGCACCGGGCACACCGAGGTCCTCGGCTTCTGGGGCGGCTTCCACGGCAAGACCGGCGGCGTGCTGCCGGTGCTCGGCTCGAGCTTCAAGCACGCCCTCGGGCCGCTCATGCCGGGCGCGTACCTCGCCCCCTATGCCGCCTGCGCCCGCTGCGCGTTCGACAAGACGTTCCCGGCGTGCGAATGGCACTGCGTCGACTTCCTGAAACGGAAGGTCGAGATCGAAACGACCAAGGATGTGGCCGCGATCATCGTGGAGCCGATCCAGGGCACCGCGGGGAACGTGGTCCCACCCCCGGGCTACCTGAAACAACTGCGCGCACTGGCCGACGCGTTGGGCGCGCTGCTCATCTGCGACGAGATGATCACCGGCTTCGGGCGTACCGGGAAGATGTTCGCGATCGAGCACGAGGACGTGCTGCCCGACATCATCACGGTGGGGAAGGGGTTCGGCGGCGGCTTCCCGATGAGTGGCGTGATCGCCCGCGAGGAGGTCGCGTTTGCCAAACCGTGGGCGAATCCGAGCGGCAGCTCCTCGAGCTACGGCGGCAACCCGCTCGCCACCGCGGCGGCGCGGATCACCGTCGAGACGATCGTCGAGGAGAACCTGGTCGAGCACGCCCGGCGGCTGGGCGCGCAGATGCTCGCCGAGATGAAGCGCTGGGAGTCGGAGCTCCCGATCGTGTCCGACGTGCGCGGGCGGGGCCTCTTGCTCGGGTTCGACTTGGTTGTGCCGGGGACCCGCACGCTGCTCGACAAGAAGACCACGCGCTGGATTTTTGATACGCTCTTGTCGCGCGGCGTGCTCGCGATGATCTACAATCCCGAGGTCCGCATCAATCCGCCGCTCGTGATCGAAGAGGACCAGGCGATGAGCGCCCTCGCCCTGATGAAGGATGTGCTCGGTGAAGCCGCCGAACGACTTGTCGCATAAGGGCCACGCGGTGGAGGAGTGGATCGACCTCCACTTCTTCCGACCGATCGGCGTGCGGATCGCGCGGGGACTCCTGCCGAGCGGCATCTCGGCGGATCAGGTCACCCTGTGGTCGCTCCTGATCGGGCTCGTGGCGGGCCACCTGTTCGCCTACCAGGACCGCTGGACCAACTTCATCGGGTTCCTGTTGTTCATCGTGTCCGACGTGTTCGACTCGGCCGACGGCCAGTTGGCGCGGCTGCGGGGCGCGTCGACCCGCTTCGGCCGCGCCCTGGACGGCATCAGCGACAACCTGCGGTTCGTGAACCTCTACTTCCATCTCATCTACCGGCTGATCCACGCCGGATGGTGGTGGCCCGGGGCGACGCTCCTCGTCGCCGCCGCGGGGCTGGCGCACACCTACCAGAGCGCCGCCGTGGACTTCGTCCGCAACGCGTTCCTCGCCATTGGCAACGGCGCGGGCGGCGAGCTGGACTTGCCCGAGGACTTGGACACCCCCCGCGGCGGCACCCGACTCGAGCGGTTCGGGGCGCGGGTGTACCGCGACTACGTGGTGCGCCAGTCGCAGTTGTTCCCGCGCTCGGTGAAGCTGGTCCGGCTGCTGCGCCGCACGAGCGTGCCGGACTCGTTCCGCGCCGAATACCGCGCGCGCCAGGACGTGGTGCTCCCGCTGTGCGCGTGGCTCGGCCAGAACATCCGCTTCCTGCTGCTCGGCATCGCGGGCGTGGCGGGCCGGCCGTCGGCGTTCCTGTGGGTCGAGGCCGTGTGGATGAGCCTGCTACTCGTGGTCCTGCTGTGGATCCACGAGTGGAACGCCACCCAGCTGGGCGGGATGCTCGCCACCGAACGCAGTGCGTACGCCCGCATCACCTGAAGTGAAGCGGTACCGCGGTGCCGTCATCGGGGCGGGCGGCGTCGCGCGACAATCGCACATTCCCGCGCTGCGCGACGCGGCCGCCCTCCGGGCCCGCGTCGACGTCGTGGCCGTGGTGGACAGCGCCCCGAACGTGCCCGCCGTGGACGGGCTCCCGCTCGTCACGCGGCGCGAAGCGCTCGGCGCGCTCGGGCCCCTCGACTTCATCGATATTTGCACGCCCACCGCGTCCCACCTGGAGCTCACCCTGTGGGGCCTCGAGCAAGGCTACCACGTGGTGTGCGAAAAGCCGGTCGCCGTCACGCGCGCTGAGGCGGACCGCATCGCCCAGGCGGCGCGCGCGCGCCGCCGCCTCGTCGTGCCGTGCCACCAGTACCGCTACAACCCCGTGTGGGTCCGCGTGAAAGAGTGGCTGCACGCGGGCGCCATCGGTCGCTGGCATCTGGCCGAGTTCGCGGTGTACCGCCTCCTCGCCGACCCCGGCCGCGAGACGACGAGCACACCGTGGCGTGCCACGAGCGCGACCGGCCGGGGCGGCGTGCTGCTCGACCACGGCACCCACCTCATCTACCAGCTGCTCGACATCGCGGGCCTCCCGGCTGCGGTGAGCGCGTGGACTGGGCGGCTGCGCCATCACCGCTACGAGGTGGAAGACACGGCGGCGCTCACGTTCGAGTATCCCGACCGACTGGTCACGATGTTCTTCACGTGGGCCGCGCGCGCGCGCGAAAACCGCATCCGCTTCGTCGGCGAGTCGGGCACGATCGAGTGGGTGGGGGGCGAGCTCCGCCTCGAGCGCGGAGGCACGGTTGAGCGCTATGACTTCTCGGCGGAGCTGGAAAAGACGGCGTACCACCGCTGGTTCGTCAGCCTGTTCGAAGCCTTCGTCGCCGCGCTGGACCAGGGGGAAGCCGCCGGGGACCCGGCTGGCGCCGCGGCCCCCCACTTGGCCGACATCCGCCGCGTCGCCTCCGTCGTCGAACACGCCTACGAAGCCGCCCGCACCGGCATCAAGGTCGCGATCCCGGACGATCGGTGAACCGCAAGCTCCAGTGGCTGCTGTTCCTCGGCGGGTTGGCGGTGTTCGCCTATCTCGTGGCCCGCATCGGCCCGGGGCGCCTCGTCGCGGACGCGGGGCAGACGGGCTGGATGTTCGTCCCCATCCTGCTCGTATACGGCGTGGTATACCTCTGTAACGCCGGCGCGTGGTGGCTCATCATGGCGGGCGAGCCGACCCGGCCGCCGTTCTGGCGCACCTACGCGATCACCGTCTCCAGCTTCGCCCTGAATTTCATGACGCCGGTGGTGAACGTGGGTGGCGAACCATTCAAGATCGCCGCCGTCGCCCCCTGGCTGGGGATGCGCCGCGCCGCCGGATCCGTCGTGTTGTACCAGATGCTCCATACCTTCGGCTTGCTGCTCAGCTTTCTCACGGCCGTGCTGCTCGGCGCGCTGTTCTTGCCCCCCTCGGCCGGCGTGCTCGTGACGCTCGCCGTCGCGTTCGCCGCGCTGCTCGCGCTCACCTTGCTTCTCCTCACCGGGCACCGCCGCGGCCTGCTGGAGCAGACGCTGAACCTGCTGCACGCGATCCCGCTCCTCGACCGCCTCGCCCGACGCCTCGAGCCGACGCGCACGACCCTCGCCCTCATGGACGAGCAGATCACCGCGTTCTACCATCGCGACCCGCGACGCTTCGTGCAGGCCCTGGCCCTCGAGTACCTGAGCCGCGGCATCTTCATGGGGGAGTACCTCCTGATCGCCCTGTCCGTGGGGCTGCACATCGGCTACCTCCGGGCGTATGTGATCGGCGGCCTGACCCAACTCGCCCAGAACGTCGTCTTCTTCGTGCCGTTCGAACTCGGCGCCAAGGAGGGGACGCTCTACCTCCTGTTCCAGTTGCTGGGCCTCGAACCGGCGCTCGGCGTCTATACGGCGATCGTGAGCCGGCTGCGCGATCTCGCATGGATCGGCGCGGGCATCGGCCTCGTCTGGCTTGCGGGACGGCGCAGCGCGTCTGCCCGTGCCGAGGCCCCGTGACGGTCTTCACCCACGCCCTCGTCACCACCCTCGGGGCCCAGGCGCTGGGGCTCCAAGGCCGGGAGCTCGTGCTCGCCTACGCCTTCGGCGTGGGCGTGGACGTGGACCACGCCGTCAAGGCGCCGTTCTACCTGAAGCACGTCGGCCTGCGTGACAAGCGCGGCTACTACTGGCGCTCCTCCCTGCAGGAGCCGGTCGCCCTGCTGTGGATGGTGCCGCTGTGCTGGTGGCTCGGCACGATCGTGCCGATCGTGTTCTTCGCGATCCACATGGCGCTGGACTACAGCGTGCGCTACGAGAAGATGCCGTTCTATCCGTACTCGCCGTGGGTTACCCAAGGGTGGCTCACCGCGGTCCCCGACAAGGTGAAGGAGGGGATCGTGTTCACGCTCGCCGTAGCAGGCAACGCGCTGCTCTACTGGTACCGCCACCATGTATGAGTTCGCCCCGGTGCTGGGACGCGTGCTCGACCGCGCGATCCGCCCCGTACTGGCGTTCTGCCACGAGACGCTCGGCCTCTCGCCCGCCGCGGTGACCTGGGCGGCGTTCGCCGTGAGCGTCCTGGCTGGGGGCGCGGTCGCCGTAGGCCGCCTGGGCTGGGGCCTCGGCCTCATGGCGCTGGGTCAGGTGCTCGACGGCATCGACGGGGGGATCGCGCGCCACTACGGCCTCGCCTCGGACGCGGGGCGGCGCCTCGATACCTGGCTCGATCGGGCCTCGGAGGGGGCGATCTTCGCCGGGTTTGGGTGGGGCGGCTGGGTCGCCTGGAAGCTCGTGCTGCTGGCCTTCGTCGCCATCCTGCTGATGACGACGATCGTGGACCGCTCGAAGCTCGATCCCGGGGTGAAACGGGTGGCGCTCTATTTCGGCCTGTGGGTCCCGTACCCGGTGCTCTTCACCGTGATCTTCCTCGTGCACCTCGTGGCGTACGTCGTGGGCCTGCTGATCATCGACTGCCAGTTCCAGCTGCGGATGGACGCGCTCGGCGGCGACCTGGATACGGTCGCCTCCCGCGCCGCGGCGCTCGAGGGCGCTGGCGCGCGCCGCTAGGCCTGGCCCGTCTCGAGCCGGCGTTCGGCGAGCGGCGCCGTCACCGCCGCGCGCTGCCCCGCGTAGCTGTACTGCGACGCGAATACCGCGACCGCGACGATCAACCCCGCCACCGCATCCACCGCGTAGTGAAATTGGCCGTACACCACCGACAGCACGAGCCCGATTGTGAACGGCGCAAGCACGAGCCCGAGCGGTCGCCAGTAGCGGAGCGCGCACAGCGCGGCGACCACGGCGGCCGCGACATGGGAGGAGGGGAACGCCGCCCCCCACGCATCGCCTCGGTCGAGCAGCCACTGGGTCATTCGGGCCGGCCAGACCGCGGTCGCCGCGTTCTGCGCCAGGGCGAAGGCGTACCGCGGCCCCGCCACAGGGAAGAAGAGGAACACCACGTAGCACACGTAGAACGTGACCATCACGGCGAGGATGGTGCGGCGCGCCGCCTCCCGCCGGCCGCTGAACCACAGGCCGAGCGGAGAGGCGCACAGGATGCCGTAGTACACCAGGTAGCAGGAGTGCATCACCCACGAGAAGGCGGGGTTCGGCCACTCGCGGATCCAGCGATACGATAGCTGCGACCCAAACACCCACTGCTCGAGCCGCTGGATCGTCTGGTCGTGCTGGACGCCCAAGTCCACGTTCACGACACCCACCTCGGCGTACAACCCCAGGAGCAACAGCACCGGGTACCAGTCGCCCAGAAAGCGGCCGACCGGGCCCGCGGCCCGCGCGGCCGGGGCGAGGAGCACCAGGGCGACGAGCAGCACGTGCGCGGTCAGGAGCCAGATCCAATCGGGATGGGAGCCGCCCGAGAACGCGACGAGGGCCGCCGTTGCGACGGCCACATAGAGCAAGGTGGCGAGATCGACGGGCGCAAGGTGCGCGGTGTGGCGCCGCCACCAGGCGAGCCACGCCGTCACCCGGAGTGTCACGGCCTCGTCCCGCGGTGCGCTCACAACCATCCCTCCCGGCGGTACCACGCCGCCGTACGCGCGAGTCCCATCTCGAGTTCCACGCGCGGGCGCCACCCCGTGTCCCGCATCAGGGCGTCGGGGCGGCAGGTCCACGCCGGGGCCAGAAACTCGGCCGTCTTGTCGCCCGACAACACCGTCGCCCGGCCGGCGAGGTGCGCGAGCGAGCCGATCGCCCACAACAGGCCGCGCGCGAGCGGCGCGGGCAGCCCCACCACCCGCGGCTCACGCCCGACGGCGCGTCCCACGGCACGCGCCAGCTCGCGACTCGTCGTCACGGCCGGGTGCGCGGCGTAATACAGCTGGCGCGCCGCCGCGGGCGCCGCGGCCACCGTGAGCAACGCCTGCGCCAGGTCACCCGCATAGACGACCGAGAGCTCCTGCGACCCGTTCCCGAACACCGGCACAACTCCGGTGCGGGCCAGCCGGAACAACGTCAGCACCGCGCGGTCCCGCTCCCCGTACACGAGCGGCGGGCGCACGATGGTCCAGGGCCAGGGCATCGCGCGCACCAACACTTCGGCCGCGAGCTTGCTCTGGCCGTACGGGGTGACCGGGGCCGGGGCGCGGGTCTCGTCGATGGGCTGTCCCGGCAGCGTCGGACCACCGGCCGCGAGCGACGACACCAGCACGAACCGCTGCGGCGGCTGCGCGGACGCCGCCTCGAGCAGGTTGGCCGTGCCGTCGCGGTTGACGCGCATGAACTCGGTCGCGTCCCGCGCGCTGATCAGCCCCGCGAGGTGGAAGATGGCAGTCGCGCCGTCGCACGCGGCGCGCAGCGCGGGCGCATCGTCCAGGTCGCCCGCCACGAGCCGCACGTCCGTCCAGCCGAGGGCCCGCGCCCGCGCCGGGCTGCGCACCAGGCAGGTCACCTGGTCGCCGCGCGCGCGCAGGGCCTCGACGACGTGCGCACCGACGAATCCGGTGCCGCCGGTGACCAACGCCCTCACAGCGGCTTGTCGTAGACCCGGTACGTCTTGTAAGGGCGGAAGCCGAGCTGCAGCGCGGCGTTCACCATGGGCGCGTTGTCCTCGAGGATCCAGCCGCCTTCCCCCCAGGTGAAGCCGTGCTCGCGTCCCTTGGTCCAGATCCAGTGATACATCAGCGCGTCCACGCCGCTGGAGCGGTGCTCCTTCACGGCGCCGAGCAGCAGAATGCGGACGCGATTGATCT
Organism: Gemmatimonadales bacterium; assembly: GCA_036270315.1. Classification (GTDB taxonomy): domain Bacteria; phylum Gemmatimonadota; class Gemmatimonadetes; order Gemmatimonadales; family GWC2-71-9; genus AG41. The sequence goes on along the minus strand of DATBCS010000080.1, from coordinate 5,355 downwards.
TGCGCGCGTACCACAGGATCTTCGGCAGCCCATACAGCCGACCCGAGGGATTGTGCTTCAGGGCGACGTTCAGGTCGGGGAGCGCGACGGCGAAGCCGATCACCTTGCCGCCGAGTTCCGCGAAGCACACGAGATCGGGCTCGACGATCGGCTTGAGCTGCTTCGCCAGGTGGTCAATCTCCGCCTCGGTGAGCGGCACGAACCCCCAGTTCTTCTCCCACGCCTGGTTGTACAAGGCCTTGACGAGCTCCACCTCGGCCTTGAACCGCTTCATGTTGAGCGGCCGCAGCGCGATGCCCTTGCGCTGCGCGATCAGCTTCGCCGCGCGGATGATGCGCTCCGGCGGCTCGGCGCCCGAGCCGGCGAACGCCAGGAGGTCCTTCGCCTTCGTGAAGCCGTAGCCGGCATGGAGGGCGACGTAGGACCGCGGGTTGTGCGGCATCATCACGGTGGGCGGTGTGTCGAACCCTTCGACGAGCAGGCCGCACTCGTCGTTGATGGACGGGCTCATCGGCCCGCGCATCACGCGGAAGCCCTTGGCCCGGAGCCATTGCGCGGCGGCGTCGAACAGGGCTCCCGCGACCGCCTGGTCGTCGACCGACTCGAAGAAGCCGTAGAAGCCGACGCGGTCGCCGTGCGTTTGGGTGTGGGCGTCATTCTTGATCGCCCCGATCCGCCCCACGATGCGCCCGTCGCGGCGGGCGAGGAAGTACTGGGCCTCGGCGTGTTGGAAGAAGGGATTCTTGGCGGGCGTGAGCAGGGTGCGCACGTCCATCCGGAGCTGCGGCACCCAGAGCGGGTCGCCGCGGTAGTGCTCGTAGGGAAAGGCGATGAAGCGGTCGAGACCGCGCCCGTCCGTGACGGGCGCGATCTCCACTGCGCTCACACCACCCCCAGCTCTTTGCCGAGCCGGGCGAACACCTCCAGCGCGTGATCGATCTGCTGGGGCGTGTGCGTCGCCATCAGGCTGGTGCGCAGCCGGCACTGTGACGGCGGCACCGCGGGCGGGACCACGGGGTTCGTGAACACGCCGGCCTCGAACAGCTCGCGCCAGAAGAGGAACGTCTTCTCGAGCGGGCCGATCAGGACGGGGACGATCGGCGTCTCGGTCAGGCCGATCTCGAAGCCGGCCGACCGCAACCCCTCCTGCAGGCGCCGCGTGTTCTCCCACAGCCGCTCGCGCCGCTCGGGCTCGCGCTGGAGCACGTGCAGCGCCGCCAGCACCCCGGCCGTGTTGGCGGGCGGCAGCGCCGCCGTGAAGATCATGGGCCGCGAATTGTGCTTCAGGAAATGCACGATGCTCTCCGACGCCGCCGCAAACCCGCCGATCGACGCCAACGACTTGGAGAACGTCCCCACGATCAGGTCGACTTCGTCGGTCAACCCGTAATGCGCCGCGGTGCCGTCGCCCTTCGGGCCGAGCACGCCGACGGCGTGCGCGTCATCGATTGCGAGCGCGGCGCCGTATTGCCGCGCGAGCTTGAGTAGGGCCGGGATGTCGGCGATGTCGCCTTCCATCGAGTAGACGCCGTCCACGATGATCATCAGCCCCGTGCCGGCCGCTACCTGCTGCAGCTTGCGCTCGAGGCCCCCGAGGTCGCCGTGGTTGAAGCGCACGGTCTCGCCGTAGGACATCTTGGCGCCGTCCACGATCGACGCGTGGTCCAGCTTGTCGAGGAACACAACGTCGCCCCGGCCAACGAGCCCCGAGATGAGCCCCAGGTTCGCCTGGTAGCCCGTGGAGAACACGAGGCACGCTTCCTTCCCCAAGAACTGCGCCAGCTCCCCTTCGAGCCGCTCGTGCAGGTCGAGGGTCCCGTTCAAGAGCCGGCTGCCGGTGCAGCCCGAGCCGTACCGCTCCAGCGCCTGCTTCGCCGCGGCGAGGACCTCGGGATGATGGGTGAGCCCCAGGTAGTTGTTGGAGCCCATCATGATCCGCTCTCGGCCCTCGATCACGACGACGGTGTCTTCGGAGTGGGAAATCGGCCGGTAGTACGGATACAGGCCGACGGCCTGCAGCTCCCGGGCCTTCGTGAAACTCTTGCACTTATCGAACAAGGCAACGTGCTGTAGGGTCTCGGTGCTCACGGGGCCCCCGGGGGAAGGATTGGGAAGAACAAGGGTACAGGTTAGCGGCGACACCCTAATACCGCAAGGCCACAAGAGATGCGCGACTGGGCGCGGCCCGGGTGAGCGCGTAACTTGTCGCATGCTGCGGCCCGCGATCGCCGTGACGTTGCTCGCCAGCGCCGCCCGTCCGACGGCGGCGCAGGCCCCCTATCGCGTCACCTGGTGGGACGCCGCGTCGGTCGCGACGGCAGGAGCGCTCGGCATCATCCCGGAGGCGGCGGGCCTGCCGCACGGGGGCCCCACGTGCGCCCCGTGCGACCCCGCCACACTGCCCGGGATCGATCACGCCGCGCTGCACACGTTTGCGGGGCCCGCCGCGACGGCGAGCACGGTGCTCGTCGCGGGCGTCGCCGGGTTTGCCGGACTCGCGTCCCTCGACGGCGCCAATGCGCGCGCGGTGCGGGGCCACGCGGCCGTGTTCGCCAACGCGCTCGGCTGGAGCTTCGCCACGACCGAGTGGCTCAAAGTCGTGGTGCACCGCGACCGCCCGGTGCTCTACACGTCGGCGGCCCCGGCCGCCGTCGCCGACCCCGACGCCCGCCGCTCGTTCCCCTCGGCGCACGCCGCGTTCGCCTTCGCGCTGGCGACGTCGTACACCGCGCTGGCCGCGCGCGAGCACCTGCCGCACCGCACCCGCAACGCCGTGCTGCTCTACGCCGGCGCCGTGGCGGTCGCGGCGTTACGCGTCGCCGCCGGCCAACACTTTCCCACGGACGTCTTGGGCGGGGCGGCGCTCGGCGGGGGGATCGGCTGGCTCGCGGCGCGGGTCCATCCGACGGAGCCGCCGTGACCGAGCTGCCACGGGTCATGCGGTTGCGCGACGTCGTGCTGTTCAACATCACGGCGATCGTGGGGCTGCGCTGGCTCACCACGGCCGCGAGCCAGTTCGGGCTCGCGAGCCTGACCCTGTGGCTCGTCGCCATGCTCATCTTCTTCCTGCCCTCGGCCGTCGCGGTGCGCGAGCTCGCCGCGATCGATCCCCGCGCCGGCGGCATCTACCGCTGGGTGCGGCAGGCGTTCGGACCGCTGCACGGCTTCGTCGCGGGGTGGGGCTACTGGGTGAACAACCTGTTTTACTTCCCGTCGCTCCTCGTCGCGACGGCGGCGATCGCCGCGTACGCCGCCGGGCCGCGCTTCGTGCACCTGGGCGACGCCAATGGGTTCATCGCGCTGGTATCGCTCGTCGGGCTGTGGCTCGCCGTGGGCATGAACCTCGTGGGGCTACGGGTGGGGAAGCGGCTGCAGAACCTCGGCGGCTACGGCACCTGGCTCCCGGCGCTGATCTTCGTCCTGCTCGCCGTCTGGTCGTTCGCGACGCACGGCAGTGCGACGCCGTTCCGGGCCCGCGCGCTCGTGCCGGCGAGCTTCGATCTCCAGTCGATCAACCTGTTCGCCACGATGACATTCGGCCTCGCGGGATTGGAGCTCGCGCCCACCCTGGGCGACGAGATCTACGACGCGGCGGCGACGCTGCGGCGCGGCGTCGTCGTGTCGGGCTTCGCGATCGTGACGCTGTACGGGCTCGGCACGGCGGCGATGCTCGTCGCGCTGCCGCACGAGACCGTGAGCATCACCAACGGCATGCCGCAGGCGACGGCGGCCCTCGTGGAGCGGCTCGGGCCGCGGTGGCTTGGCCCCGCGGCCGCGCTCGTGGCGATCCTCCTCGTGCTCGGGAACCTCGGTGGGGTGGGGGCGTGGCTCGCTGGCTCGGCCCGCCTGCCCTTCGTGGCGGGTCTCGACGGTGCCCTGCCGCCGGCGTTTGGACGCATCCACCCACGGTGGCACACGCCCTACCTCGCGCTGCTGGTGCAGGGCGGACTCGCGACCGTGTTCGTCATCGCGAGCCTCGTGGGCACAACCGTGAAGAATGCCTACCTCGTGCTCACCCAGACGACCCTGATCCTGTTCTTCATCCCCTACCTCTATCTCTTCGCCGCCTATTTGCGGTTGCGCCGCACTCGCACCGCGGGGACCTGGCTCGTGGGATGCCTGGGCCTCGCCGCAGTGGCGTTCTCCATCGTCCTCGGCTTCGTGCCGCCGGCCGATGAGGCACACCCGTGGCTCTATGAGACGAAGGTGGTGGGGGGGGTGATCGGCTTCATGGGGCTCGGCGTGCTGCTCGCACGCCGGGGCGTGAGGGGGCGCACAGCTTCCACCCCGCCTGGAGCCTAAGTTACCTTCTCTCATGCACCTGTGCGTTCCTGGTCGTTGCTGGAGGATCCCCGCATAAGACGCGAGTGGGTCGTTGCGCTGGCCATTGGCGCGCTCGCCCTGCTACCGGCCCAGGGCGCGGCGCAGGGCCAGATGCACCCCCAGTGGGAGGTGCCGGGCTTCGAGTTCGCCCCTAACGGAGTGTGGCGCGGCCGCGCGCGCCGCATCGCCCAGATTCGGGCCACGCTGTTGTCGCAGGGCGCGTTCCTGCGCTTGAACCAGGCCCTCACCGCTCCCCTGGGGGGGCCCGCGCTCGCGGCCCCCGCGGTGACGGGCGTGCTGAAGGTGCCCGCGATCCTCCTGCGATTCCAGGATACGAATGTCGGGGCGCTGTACGACACGGCGTCCTACGACAACGTGCTATTCGCCTCCACGCCGCCGCCGGGGCGGCCCTACACGATCCGGACGTTCTACGAGCAGATGTCGCACGGCCTGTTCAGCATGCAGGGACAGGTGCTGGGCTGGGTCCCGCTCTCGAAGATCGAGGGCGTCTACACGGGGGGCACGGACTGCACCGGGAACCCGTTCCCCCGCTCGACGAACTGCAACGGCATCTGGTATTCGCGGACGACCAGTCCGATCGACAGTCTGCAGGCAGGACTGAAAGAGGCGCTCGCGCTCCTCGACGCCCAGAACGTCGACTGGGGCCAGTTCGACAACGACGGGCCGGACGGGATCCCGAACTCGGGGGACGACGACGGCTACGTCGACATGGCGATCTTCGTCCATCCCAACGTCGACGGCGCGTGTGGCAACAACAACAACGTGTGGTCGCACCGCTACGTCCTGCTCACGCCCTACGTCACCAGGACGCCTTGGGCCGGCCATCCGGGCCAGTTCATCAAGGTGCGCGACTACACGATCCAGAGCGGCGTCGGGGGCGTGGGCGCCTGCGATGGATCGCGGATCATGCCGATCGGGACCGCCGCGCACGAGTCCGGGCACGGCTTGGACCTCCCCGACCTCTACGATATCCGGTATCTGTCGAATGGGATTGGGGAATGGGGCCTCATG
>DATBCS010000079.1:0-29362 GCA_036270315.1 Gemmatimonadales bacterium | reverse complement strand
GTATACAACCTCCTGCGGCGCGAGGCGGAAGCCGAATTCCTGCCGGCCGCGCAAGCGGCTCACGTGGGCGTGATCGCGCGTGAGCCGCTCGCCAACGGCTTCCTCGCCGGGGGCTATACCACCGACAGCGTGTGGGGCCGGGGTGACATCCGCGCCCGGATGCCGCGACCCTACGTGGCTCAGATGGCGGGGCTCGGCGCGCGGGTGCGCGAGCTGGCGCAGCAGGCGGGCCTCACGGCCGCGCAGCTCGCGCTCAAGTTCGTGCTGGACAATGCCGCCGTGTCTGTCGTGATTGTAGGCATGAAGACCGTCGCGCAGGTAGAAGAGAACTTCACCGTGGAGCGCTGATGGCGACGAAGCGGGCCGTCTTGGAGACGGCGAAGGGCACGATCGAGGTGGAGTTGTTCGCCGACGAGGCACCAGACACGGTAGCCAACTTCGAGAAGCTGGCGAACTCACACTTCTACGACGGCACCAAGTTCCACCGGGTGATCCCAAAGTTCATGATCCAGGGCGGCGACCCGTATTCCAAGACCGGGAAGGGGCGGGTCGGCACCGGTGGCCCGGGGTACACGATCAAATGCGAGACCACGCGGAACACTCACCGGCACGTCACCGGCACGTTGTCGATGGCGCATGCCGGCAAGGACACGGGCGGCAGTCAATTCTTCATCTGCCATTCTCCCCAGCCGCACTTGGACGGCGTCCACACTGTGTTCGGACAGGTCACGAAGGGGCTGGACGTCGTCACCAAGATTGCGCAAAACGACGAAGTCAAATCCGTTCGAGTGACATGAGCCCATGCGTGGCGGGCAGACGCGTCGTGACGCGCTGGCCGCTGCTCCCGTCGTGCAGATCCCTTTCACCAGGACCTCAACGTATGCTTCCAAGGCTTGCCGGCGTGCTCGCCCCCATCCTCCTAGCTCCGGCGGCGCTCCTCGCCCAGGATGGACAGTTCGTCGTGCGGATCGGGACGGACACGCTCGCGATCGAGCAGTACACCCGCACGGCGGGTCAGCTGCGCGGGGAGCAGGTACTCCGCAGCCCCCGCACGGTGCACCGCATCTATACGGCAACCTTCGGTGCCGGCGGCGCGACCGAGCGCTTCGAGCTCGTGACCCACAACATCTCGGGCGCCCCGGGACCGGCCCAGACCACCGGCGCGGCGGTGTTCCGCGGCGACAGCGCGATCGTCCAGCAGACACGCAACGACAGCACGGTGACGCAGCGCGTGAAGGTCGGTGCCGGCGTGCTGCCCTACACGACGCAGAGCTATGGTCTGGTCGAGGAAGTGACACGCCGCGCCCGCGCCGCGCAGGGCGCGCGCTACACGACGTCGGTGCTGCCGTTCGGCTCGACCGAGCCGTGGGCCGTCGCCGTCGAGCGCCTGGGGCGCGACTCCATGACGCTCACGCTCGGGCCCATCGGCCCGCTGCGCCTGCGCGTGGACAGCCAGGGGACGCTGCTCGGGCTAACCGGCGCCGGCAGCACGATGCAGGTCACCGTCGAGCGCGTGCGGGGCCTCGACCTCACCGCCGTCGCCCAGGCGTTCGCCGCTCGCTCGCTCGGGCCGCTCTCACCGTCCGACTCGGTGAAGGCGCGCGTCGCGGGCGCCACGGTGGCGGTGCGCTACAGTCGCCCGGCGGCGCGCGGCCGCGTGGTCTTCGGTGGCGTGGTCCCGTGGAATCAGGTGTGGCGCACCGGGGCGAATGAGGCCACGGTGCTCGACGCGAGCGCCGATCTCGTCGTCGCGGGCACCGCCGTGCCGGCTGGCAAATACAGCCTGTGGACCCTCCCGTCGCCGGCGGGGTGGACCCTCATCCTCAACCGCAACACCGGCCAATGGGGCACCGACTACGACGCCCAGTACGACGTCGCCCGGCTGGCCATGCGGGTGGAGACGCTGCCGCAGTCGGTGGAGCGGTTCACGATCGCGATCGAGCCGCGCGGACCGGGCGCGATCCTGGCGCTCCAATGGGCCACGACGCGCGCCTGGGTGACGCTCGCGGCAAAATAGCTTGCACCTCGACTTCGCGGTCATCGCCGACTACGCGCTGGTAGATCAGGCGGGGAAGCTCTCCGTGTTGGGGATCTTCCAGCATATCTGGGTGCAGCAGTTCCCCGCCATGCACCCCCGGCTGCACCTGGTCCTCCGGCTCAAGGGCAAGCGCACGGAGATCGGCGAACATCACGTGCAGATCCGCCTGCTGGACGAGCAGGACGTCGAGATCCTGGGCGGCACCGGCGGCGTCAATTTCGCCGAGCCGCCGGCGGGCGTGACCGAGATCGAGGCGGGGGCGATCCTGGTGTTCGACGTGCCGTTCCCCCACGCCGGCGGCTACCGCTTTGAGATCACGATCGACGGCGAGATGAAGGCGGCGGTGCCGGTGACGGTGAGCCAGCTGCCCGCCCAACCCGGCGGGCAGACGCAGCACTGAGCGCGTTGTAATACGGGCGCGCCCCGTTCAGTTCAGCCGCGCCTGCAACCGGCGCAAGCCGAGCAGCGCCGGCCTGTATCCCGGCAGCTTCTCGAGCGCCTGACCGTAGTGCGTCACCGCGTCAAGCACGCGCCCTTGGTGCTCGTAGATCCGCGCCAAGTTGACGTGGGGGAAATGAGGCGCCTCGTAGCGCGGCGCCGCCATCGCTTGTTCCAACCACGGAATCGCTTCGTCCTCGCGTCCGAGCGCGATCAAGTAGCACCCAATGTCGTTGTACGGGTTGCCCAGGGTAGGATCCACGGCGATCGCGCGCTTGCACTCGGCGATCGCTTCAGCGTAGCGCCGTTGGAACGAGTAGACCCACCCGAGAAAGGTGTGCGCTTCGGCCGTCGGTTGTGCGGCGATCGATGCCTGATACAGCTGGATGGCGCCCGCGAGATCGCCCGCCAACTGGCACTCGTAGGCGCGCTGGAATAGCTTTAGCGCCCGAGGTCGGTCACCCACACGCCAAGCTTATTCACACCACCCCGCTGGTGCCAACGCGACCGTACGCCGGACTACCGTTGCTCGTGGTCCTCGCGGCGGTCGCCCTGGGGTGGAACCTGAACGGCTACCGCCTGCTCGACCCCGACGAAGGCCGCAACGCCGAGGTCGCGCGCGAGATGGCGCAGTCGCACGACTACGTGGTGCCGCACCTCGATGGGCTGCCCTACCTCGACAAGCCGATCGTGTACTTCGCCGCCGCGGCGGGGCTCATGGAGCTGCTCGGCCCGACGGAGGCGGCGGCACGGCTCCCGGCCTATCTCGCGACGCTGGGGACCATCGCCCTGCTCGTGTGGTTCGCGCGGCGGCGGTGGGGCGACGAAGCGGCCTGGATCGCCGGGCTCGCCTACGCCACGATGGTGCTGCCCCTCGCCTACGCACGGGCCGCGATCTTCGATAGCACGCTCACGCTCTGCACCACGGCGGCGATCCTGTGGTTCTTCGAGGGGTGGCCGATCGCGGCGTGGGCAGCGCTCAGCGTGGGCGTGCTGACCAAGGGGCCGATCGCCGTGGCACTTGCGCTCCTGGTGATGCTGCCCCACGCGCTCGCGACCGGCGCCCCGGCGCGCCGCCTCTTCCCATGGCGCGGGCTCGCCGTGTTCGGACTGGTGATGCTGCCGTGGGTCGCTGCGGTTACGGCGCGCCACCCCGAGTTTCCCGCTTACGTCTTCGTGCGCGAGACCTGGCAACGGTTCGTCACGCCCAGCTTTCACCGCACGGCGCCGTTCTGGTACTTCCTGCCCATCGTGCCGGTCGCCGCCTTTCCCTGGATCGTGCCCGCGCTCGCGGGCCTCGGGCGGTGGCGCGAGGTGTGGCGCACGCGGCGTGTGCCGGCGGCGGCCGAGCCGCTGCTCTTCGCCACCTGGGTCCTCGTGCCGCTTCTCTTCCTCACGCTCAACCAGTCCAAGCTGCCGCAGTACGTGCTGCCCCTTATGCCTGCGTTCGCGCTCGCAGCGACCCGGACGCTCGCCACGCGGGGGATGGGCACGGCCGCGCGCGCGTACGGCGCGGTCGCCCTCGTTGCGGGGCTCGGCCTCGTGGCCCTGACCCGCTGGCTCCCCGCGCCGCTCGACCTCACCCCCGCCGAGAAGGCCGCCATCCCTCCGACGGCCGTCGCGCTCGGGATGGTGGTGCTCCTGTCGGCGGTCCTCGTGCCGCTCGCCGCGCTCGGTCGGCGGCCTCGGGTTGCGATCGCGGGCTACGCCCTCGTCGTGATGGCTATCCCCTTCGCGAGCGGGGAGTTACTGGCCGCGGTCGGCGAGGACCGCTCTTCCGCCGGCGTGGCCAGCGCCACCGCGGCGGCGCTCGAGCGCGGCGGCGAGGCCGGCGCGGTGCTCGGGGTTGCTGCCTACCCGCCCTCGCTGCCCTTCTACCTCCGGCGCCCCGTGGCGCTCGCGACGGCTACGGCGGTCGAGCTGACGAGCAATTACATCGCCCAGTACCACGAACAGTACCGCGCGGCGCCGAACTCGCCGCTCCTCCCGGCGGGCTTCTGGCGCGACGTACTCGCCCGCTGCCTGGTGCCCACGGTGTTTCTCACAACCGCGGGGAACCGCGACGTGCGCGCGGTCCTGGGCGCCGCCCTGCCCCTACTCGCCGCCGACGGGCACTACGCGGCGTACGGCCCGTGCCGGCCGCCGGGGCATATCGCGCTCCCAAGTCGCGGAGCGACGGGACCGGACTGACGATGTGCGGCATCTTCGGCGCCGTCTCGCTCGACGCCGCTCCGCTGAAGCACCCAGGCTCGCTCGCCGCGATGGCGGCCGCGCTGGCGCACCGCGGCCCGGACGGCGAGCGCGTCGTGGGGCACGCCTGCGCGCGCCTCGGCGCGCGTCGCCTCGCCATCATGGATCTCACGACCGGAGATCAACCGTTTCAAAACCCCGACCGCTCCATTTGGATGGTCTGCAACGGTGAGATCTACAATGCGCCCGAGCTGCGCCGCGAGTGCGTGCGAGCGGGATACGCCTTCCGCTCGACCGGGGACATCGAGACCATCGTCCCCCTGTACGAGCGGTGGGGCGCCGACGCAGTGGCGCAGCTCGAGGGGATGTTCGGCCTCGGGGTGTGGGACGATCGGCGCAAGCGCCTTCTCCTGGCGCGGGACCGCGCCGGCGAGAAGCCGCTCTTCTGGACCCGGATTGATGGCGAGCTGCGGTTCGCCTCGGAGATCGAGGCCCTGCTCGTCTTTCCCGACCAGCCGCGGCGCCTCAATCGGGTCGCGGCTGCGCTCTACGCGGCGCTCGGCTACGTGCCCGCGCCGCATACCATGTTCGCGGGTATCTCGAAGCTGCCTCCGGCGCATGTGCTCGTAGCCGACCACGCGGGCCTCGCGCTGCGGCGCTTCTGGAACCCCGCGGCCGTGGCGGCGCGGCCGTCGCGACTCGACAGCCCCGCCACGCTGCGCGCGGTCTTGCTCGACGCGGTGGAGCGCGAGCTGATGTCTGACGTACCGGTCGGCGTCTTCACGAGCGGTGGGCTCGATTCGTCGTTGCTCGCCGCTGCGGCGGCGCGCGTGAAGGCGGGTGAGCAGATCCACACCTACGCGGTGCGGTTTGCCGAGCCGGGCTACGATGAGAGTCCGTACGCCGAGGCGGTCACCCATCACATCCGCACGGTGCACCACGTTGTCACGGCGGACGAGACCGCACTCGAGCGCGCATTCACGCTCGTCACCCGCTCGCTCGCCGAGCCCGTAGGCGATCCGGCCATCCTGCCCACCTACCTCCTGGCCGAGGCGGCGCGCGCCGAGGTGAAGGTCGTGCTCTCCGGCGAGGGCGCGGACGAGCTGTTCGGGGGCTATCCCACCTATCTCGGGCACCGCGCGGCGGAGCTGTATCGCCGCCTCCCCGGCCATCGCCTACTCGGCTGGCTCGTCGACCGCTGGCCCACCTCGACCGGCAAGGTGACGATCGAGTTCATGCTCAAGGAGTTCGTCGCGGCCGCCGAGCTGCCGCCGCTCGAGCGTCACCTCACCTGGTTCGGCGCGCTCGGCCCGGACGCGCCCTCGCTCACCTGGGCCGCGGACCTTTTGGAGGGCTTTCCCGCGGCGCCGTCGCTTAACCGGGTGCTGTGGCTCGATTTTCTGTCCTACCTGCCGGACAACTTGCTCGTCAAGGTCGACCGCGGCACCATGCTGGCATCGCTCGAGGCGCGGGCGCCCTATCTCGACCGCGCCGTCATGGAGCTCGCCCTCCCCGCACCCGCGGCACTCAAGGTGCGGGGCGTCACCACCAAGGCCATATTAAAAGAAGCGGCGCGCGGACTCGTACCCGACCACGTGATCCGCCGCCGCAAGCGCGGGCTGTCGGTACCCGTCGCACGCTGGCTCAACACGGGCCTCGCGTCCCTTGCCGACCGGTACCTCGGGACACCGCACCTCTACCCCGGGGCTCCGCTGGCGCGTCTCCTCGCCGAGCACCGCGCCGGGACGCGCAACCATGCCCGGAGGCTCTGGCCGATTCTCATGGCGGAGTTGTGGGCGGAGCGCTGGAACGTGGAGCTCGCATGAATCGCGCGGCGGCCCTGGCCCTGATGCAAGAGCACACGCAGTCCCCGTCGCTCCGTCAGCACATGCTCGCGGTCGAGACCGCGATGCGCACCTATGCCGCGCTGTTCGGCGAGGACCCGGAGGCGTGGGCGCTCGTGGGGCTGCTCCACGACTTCGACTACGAGAAGTTCCCTAACCCCGAGCACTCACCGACGGAGGGCCATCCCGCGTGGGGCGTGCGGCTGCTGCGCGAACGCGGGCTGCCAGAGCCTCTCTGCCGGGCGATTCTCGGCCACGCGACCTACTCGGGGGTGCCGCGCGACACGAAATTGGCGAAGGCACTCTTCGCTGTGGACGAGCTGTGCGGCTTCCTCGTCGCCTGCGCCCTGGTGCGGCCTTCGAGGAGCCTCGCCGACCTCGAGGTGTCGTCGGTTAAGAAGAAGCTCAAGGACAAGGCGTTCGCGCGCGGCGTGAACCGGGACGAGGTGCGCCAGGGGGCCGAGGAGCTGGGCGTGCCGCTCGACGACCACGTCGCCCTCGTGATCCAGTCGCTCCGCCCCCAGGAGCGCGCGCTCGGGCTCGGCCCGCCAGCCGCGCCACCGGTGTGACCCTCCCCGTCCCACCCACCCTCCGCGGCGAGGCGGGGCGCGAGCGCGACCCGCTCGCCCTCGCGCTCGACCGCGCCATCGGCGCCCGGCCGATCGACGGCAACCGGCTCGAGCATCACCCGGACAGCCCGCGTGCGCTCGAAGCGATGCTCGAGCACATCGCGGCGGCGGAGCGGTGGGTCCATTTCGAGAACTACATCATCCGCGACGACCGCACTGGGCGCCGGTTCGCGGCGGCGCTCGCAGCGCGCGCCCGGGCCGGCGTGCGCGTCCGGGTGCTGTACGACGCATTCGGCTCGTTCGGCACCGGGCGCCGCTACTGGCGGGACCTGCGGGCGGCCGGCGTCGAGGTGCGGCCCGTCCATCCCCTCTCCCTCTGGCACCTCCCGGATATGATCGTCCGCGACCACCGGAAGCTGGTCGTGACGGACGGCGTCCGTGCCATCACCGGCGGGCTGTGCATCGGCGACGAGTGGGCAGGCGACCCCGAGCGCCACCGCCAGCCCTGGCGCGATACCATGGTCGCGGTAAGCGGGCCAGCTGCCGCGGCGCTCGACCGGACCTTCGCGCGGATATGGGAGCACGTGGGCACGCCGCTCCCACCTGACGAACTGGACGCCGACCCCCCCGAGTGCGGGACCTCCACGGTGCGCGTGGCCGCGGGCGCGCCGGGGCGGGCGCGCGTGTACTGCGCGGTGCAGCTCCTGGCCGCGAGCGCGCAGGAACGCCTGTGGATCACCGACGCGTACCTCATCGCGCCGCCGCCGCTGTATGCCAGCCTGCTGGATGCCGCACGGGCGGGCGTGGACGTGCGGCTCCTCGTTCCCGGCACGAGCGATGTCCCCCTGCTGCGCGATTCGACGCGGATCGGCTACCGCGATCTGTTGCGCGCCGGTGCCCGCATTTTCGAGTGGCAGGGACCGATGTTGCATGCCAAGACGCTGCTCGTCGATCAGCGCTGGGCGCGCGTGGGGTCGAGCAACCTCAACGTCTCGAGCCTGCTCGGCAACTACGAGCTGGACGTCTTCGCCGAGTGCATGGACCTCACCGCGGCGCTCGCCGGGCAATTCCTGCGGGACATCGCCGTGAGCCGGGAGATCGTGCTGCAGGCCGGTCGCCGCTTCCTCCCCGCCCGCCTCGTCGGCGCCCCCGCCATCGCGCCGGCGGCTGGCTCGGAACCGCCGCACCGGCGCTCGGGATACGAGCTCGGGGCGGTGGCTGTGGTCACGCTGCGCCGCGTCGCTGGCGGGTTGCGGCGCATCATCGCCGCCACCGCCGGGCTGACGCTCGTGACGCTCGGCGGCCTCACGCTCGCCTTCCCCCGTGTCATGAGCATCCTCATCGCCGGCAGCGCGTTCCTAATTGCCGTGGCCCTCGGCGTCTATGCGGTCGGACGGCGGCGTGCCCAGGAGGCGGAGGATGGCTGATCCCCAACCCCCCGGGGAGGCCGTGCGTATAGGTCAACAGGACGAGGCGGAACTCGTCGCCCGCGCGCGGGCGGGCGACCGCGCGGCCTTTGGCGTGCTGGTCGCGCGCTACGCGGCCACGGCGCGCCGGGTGGCACGCGCGGCGCTCGGCGATCCCGACGACGCGGACGACGCGGCCCAGGACGCGATGCTCTCGGCGCTCGTCAAACTGGACCAGTACGACCCGCGCCGGCCGTTCGGGCCGTGGCTGTTGCGCATCGTCGCTAACGCCGCTACGGATCGCCGCCGCCGCCGGACCGTGCGGCGGGTCGAGCCGCTCGACGCCGCCCTCGTTGCGGGCGGCACGCGCCCGGACCAGACGGCCGAGCGCCGCGCCCTGGGACAGCGGCTCCGGGAGGCGCTGGCGACGCTCCCGGCGCGGCGGCGCATCGCGATCGTGCTGTTCGACGTCGAGGGGTACTCGCACGCCGAGATCGCCGTAGTCCTCGGGATACCCGAGGGGACGGTGCGCTCCGAGGTGTTCCACGCGCGGCGGCTGTTGCGGACGCTGCTGGCGGACTGGAAGGAGGAGGCGGAATGAAGGAGTCCCTGCCGTTCGATCATCGCCCCGATCCCGCGATCGGTGACGCCTTGCGGCGCGCGCTCGAGCCGGGGGACGATAGCGCGTTCGTGGCGCGGGTCGTGGCACAGGTGGAGCGGGTCCGCGCGGGGGCGGGCGCGTCGTGGGACGCCGTGCTCGCCGGCTGGGCGCGCGTGGGCGTGGCGGCGGCGGTGACGATCGCCCTCGCCGCCGGATATCTGTTGGGCCGGAGCGCGGCCGCCCCGACGCCCCGGCGGGCGAGCGTCGCGGACGCAGTGCTCGCGCCTGTCACATCGTCGGCCGAGGTCGAAGTGGTCCTCGCCTCGGTCATCGACAACTAGAAAGGCGAAACGCCGCCATGCTGAACCGCTCCAAGACGTGGGCCGTGGTCCTGCTGGTCGCGACGTTCGTCACGGGGCTCGTCGTGGGCGCTAGCGTCCGGGCGATCTGGGCGCGGGGCGCCGAGCAGTCCGCGAGTCGCAGCCGCGGTCCCGAGCGCATGCTGGCCTCCCTCACGGCGGAACTGCGGCTCACACCGACCCAGCACGACTCCGTCGGGGCGATCCTGCAGCGCCACTGGGCGGAGGGGAATGCCGTGTGGGACGCGGTGCGGCCCCAGTTCGACTCGATCCGGGTGCGGATGGATTCCGACGTCGTCCGACAGCTCACGGCGGAACAGGTTGTGAAGTACCGCGACCATGTCGCCCGGTACCGGCATCACCAGGATGAGGGGCGGCCGAGGAAGCCATGACCAGGAGGCGGCGCGCCATGTTGATGCTCGCGACGGGGCTCGCGGCCGCTGGCCCGTCCGGGCTCGCGGCGCAGCAGGCCCAAGTGACCCTCGCCGAGGCCGTGCGACGCGCGCTCGAGGTGCAGCCCGCCGTGGTGCAGGCCCGTGGCAGCGTGACCAACGCAGAGTGGCAAAAGCGCACGGCCGACGGCGCGTTTCTGCCAACCGTGACCGTGAACTCGAGCGCGTTTCGCCAGAACAAACCGTCGATCGCGGGGGGGTTTGGAGTGACCGCGGGCAGGTACCAGTACAACACGGGGCTTAGCGTATCGCTCGACTTGTTCACCGGCTTCCGCCGCCTCGCACAATACGGGAACGCCACCGCCACCGAAGACGCGGCCGACGCTGGACTCGTGAACCAGCGCTATCAGGCGACCGTCGCGACGGAGCAGCTCTTTTTTACTGCGCTAGCGGATGAGGAGTTGGTGCGCGTTGGCGAAGCGCAGGTGCAGCGCGCCCGACAGGAGCTCCAGATTTCCGTCAACAAGTTCCTCGCCGGGGCTGCCACGCGTTCCGACACGCTGACGGCGACCGTGGATCTCGGCAACGCCCTGCTCGCGCTGCTCCAGTCGCAGGCCAACCTCGCTACGGCCCAGGCGAACCTCGCCCGCCAAATCGGTCTGGACACGCCCGTGCGCGCAGTGCCCGATTCGCAGCGGCCGGCGCTCCCCGACACTGTCGGGCTCCGCACCGCCGCGCTCCGGCAGGCCCCCGTCGTGGTGCAGGCCGCCGCCCTGGAGCGCGCGGCTTCGGCCGCGGTGTGGCAGTCGCGCGCGCAATACTGGCCCACCCTGACGGCCTCTTTCAACACGTCGAGCCAGGGATCCACGGCACCCTGGAACGGGTTCGACCCCCAGACCCAGAACAACCTGAACCAGCTACGATTCGGCCTGTCCTGGACGCTCTTCAACGGCTTCCAGCGCGAGCAGGCGACCGCGCAAACCGTGGTGAGCCTGGACGTGGCGCGGGCACAAGCCGCGGATGCGCGCCGACAGCTCAGTGCACAGCTCACGCAGTATCTCGCCGCGCTCGCCACGGCGTTCGCCCAGATCGGCATCACCGGCGCCAACGTCGTGGCCGCCACCGAGGCGCTGCGCGTGCAGCAGGAGCGCTACCGGCTGGGCGCCGCCACACTCTTGGACCTGCTCACCGCCGAGGCGAACCTCACCCAGGCCCAAGTGAACGAGATCCAGGCCCGCTACGGCTTCCGCACGGCCCGCGCCCAGCTCGAGGCGCTGGTGGGGCACCCCCTATGACCAGCAGCGCGGCGATGACGTTCCGCACCGGCGACACCCCGCTGCCGGACATCGTGATCCTCACGCACAAGCTGACGCGCGACTACGACATGGGCGGCGAGGTCGTGCGCGCGCTGCGCGGAGTGGACATTCAGATCCGCCGTAACGAGTTCGTGGCCGTGATGGGGCCCTCGGGCTCCGGCAAATCCACGCTGATGAATCTCGTGGGGTGTCTCGACACGCCGACGGCCGGCGAATACTGGCTCAACGCCCAGAAAGTGTCGGACCTCTCGGACGACGAACTCGCGCGGATTCGCAACAAAGAGATCGGGTTTGTGTTTCAGACGTTCAACCTGCTGCCCCGGGCCAACGCGTTGCACAACGTCGAGCTGCCGCTGATCTACGCCGGGCTCGCGGCCAAACCGCGGCGGGAGAAGGCCGCGCTGGCTCTGCAGCACGTGGGCTTGGGGGATCGCATGGAGCACAAGCCCAACGAGCTGTCGGGGGGCCAGCGCCAGCGCGTGGCGATTGCGCGCGCGCTCGTCAACGACCCTTCGATCCTGCTCGCCGACGAGCCGACCGGCAACCTCGATTCGGCCACCGGCGAGGAGATCATGCGCCTGTTCCAAGAGCTGCACGACACCGGCCAGACCATCGTGCTGGTCACCCACGAGGCCGATATCGCGGCGCATGCCTTTCGCCAGATCCACCTGCGCGACGGGCTGGTGGAGCGCGACGTGAAGGTGGGGCGGCCGTCATGACCCGACGCGCGCTCGTGGTGGCCGCCACGACAGTGCCGCTCCTCGTCGGCGCGTGTCAGAAGGCGCAGACCGCCCCGCTGTACGAGAAGGTCCCCGTGCAGCGGCGCGACGTCGTTGTCACGGCCACCGGCCTGGGCGTCATCCAACCGATCCTCAAGTTCAGCGTGAAGTCCAAAGCCTGGGGGCAGATCCTCGCGATGCCCGTCCAGACGGGCGACGACGTGAAGAAGGGTCAGTTGTTGGCGAAAATCGATCCGCGACTGCCCCAGAACAACCTGTCCCAAGCCCAGGCGACCGTCGAGAAAGCCCGCGCCCAACTCGAAAACGCCACCGCGCAACTGAAGCGGAGCGAGGCGTTGTTTCAGAGCCAGGCGATCGCGGAGACCGACTACGATTTCGCGAAGCTGGCGAATGCAACGGCCCACTCGGCCCTCGTCACCGCCCAGGCGAATCTGCAGACCGCCCAGGACGCGATGGAAGACACGCAGGTCCGCGCCCCGATTACCGGGACCGTGCTCGAGCTCGACGCCACCGTCGGCACCGTGATCTCGAGCCCGACCCTGGGGGGCGGCAGCGTGATTCTGAAGATGGCGAACCTCGACACCGTGCGAGACTCGTCGCTCGCGCTCGAGACGGATATCGGCCGGGTGCAGCCCGGCATGGCGGTGACGATCACCGTCGACGCGTTCCCGAACACGGCATTCGACGGCACGGTCTTGAAGATCGAGCCCCAGGCGCAGGTGAGCCAGAACGTCACGAAGTTCCCGGTGCTCGTCAACATCCCGAACCCGGGACATCGCCTCAAGCCCGGGATGAACACGCAAGTCCAAATCCATACCGGGAGCCGCGCGGGTGTCCTCGCGATCCCGAACGCCGCCTTGCGCACGGCGAAGGACGTGGGATCCGCCGCGAGCCTGCTCGGGCTCGACCCGCAAGCGGTCCAGCAACAGCTCGCCGCCACGGCCGCGGCCGATTCGTCGGCTCGTCCCAGCGGGGACACCGCCGCCGCCGGCAAGCGCGTCACGTTCACGACCCCGAACGGCCGAGAGATCCCCCTGCCCCCGGGCGTCACCGCCGAGCAGGTGCAGGCCGCCTTTGCCAGGATGCGCGGCGGGGGTCAGCCGACCGCGGCCGACCGCGCGCTGCTCGCGCAGCTGTTTGGACGGTCCCAGAAGGGGTCGGCTGGCGGCCCGACCCGCGGCGGCGGCGCCAACAACTACATCGTGTTCGCGCTGCGGAGCGGCACGATCGTGCCCGTGCCGATCAAAACGGGACTGAGCGATCAGGACCACATCGAGGTGCGGAGCGGGCTCACCGACCGCGACACTGTGCTGGTGCTGCCGAGCGCCTCACTGGTGCAGGCGCAACAGCAATTCCGGCAGCGCTTCCAAAACGTCACCGGTGGCGGGCTGCCTGGCCTGCGCCAGCAGCAGCCGCAGAGTACCACGCGCCGGGTGGTTACCCCGTGACGCGCCGTCTTTGGGCTGCGCTCGCCACGTCGACCTGCGGCCTCGCCGCCTGTCACACGGCGCAGCCCGCTCCCGTCTATCAGAAGATCCCGGTCCAACGGGGCAACATCGTCGTCACCGCGACTGCGTCCGGGGTGATCCAGCCGATCCTCACGTTGAGTGTGAAGTCGAAGGCGTCGGGCGAGATCCTGGAGCAGCCGGTGCAGACGGGGGACGAGGTCAAGACCGGGCAGTTGCTGGCCAAGATCGACCCGCGGATCCCGCGCAATACGTTGGCCCAGTCCCAAGCGAGTCTCGACGTGGCGAAGGCGCAGCTGGAAAACGCGACGGCGCAGCTCAAGCGGAGCGAGGCCCTGTACCAGAGCCAGTCGATCACGGCGGCCGGCCTCGACTCCGCGCATCTCGCGGCCACGACGGCTCAGTCAGCCGTCGTCACCGCCACGGCGAACCTCCAGACCGCCAAGGATGCGATGGAGGACACGCAGGTCCGGGCACCGATCACCGGCACCGTGCTCGAACTCGACGCGGTGCTCGGCACCGTGATTTCGAGCCCGACCAACGACGTGGGCGGTGGTACCGTGATCCTGAAGATGGCCAACCTCGACACCGTGCAGGTCTCGGCGCTGGTGGATGAGACCGACGTCGGCCAAGTGCAACCCCGGATGCGGGTGACGATCACGGTCGATGCCTACCCGAACCGCACCTTCGACGGCATGGTCCTGAAGATCGAACCGCAGGCGCAGGTGACGCAAAACGTCACGATGTTCCCGGTCGAGGTGAACATCCTCAACCCGGAACACCTGCTCAAGCCGGGCATGAACACCGAGGTGGAGATCCACGTCGGGCAGCGCCAGGACGTTCTCACGATCCCAAACGCTGCACTGCGCACGCCGCGCGACGTCGGCTCGGCCGCGAAGGTGCTGGGCCTCGACTCCGTCGCGGTCCAGCGACAGGTCGCCGGCGCCCCCTCGGCGGGCGCTCCGGCGGCCGACGGCGTAGGCTCGGCGGCTACGGACGGCGGGACGCTTCATGCGGCGGAGGCGGCCCGGCGCGGCCAGCCCTACGGCGCGGCCAGCGCCGTGCCCGCGCGCACCAGCGTCACCGCTAGCTACATCGTGTTCGCGCTGCGGGGCGGCGCGATCGTACCGGTGTCGATCACTACGGGGCTCACGGATCTTGACCACATCGAGGTGACAGCCGGGCTGGCGGCCCAGGACACGGTGCTCGTGCTCGCGAGCAGCGTGGCGCGGTAGTCATGCTCCTCGCCGAGATCGTGGCGGTCGCCCTCGAGGCGCTGCGGGCGAACAAGCTGCGCTCGTTGCTCACCATGTTGGGGATCATCATTGGCGTGGGCGCGGTCATCACGATGATCGCGCTGGGCTCCGGGGCGCAGCGCTCGGTGCAGGACCGGATTCAGGCGCTCGGGCCGACGTTGCTGAGCGTGTACCCGGGCCAGAGCTTCATGCGCGGCGTCGCCAGCGGCAGCCGCGTGAGCCTCACCTTGGACGACGACAGCGCGCTCGCGAACAACGCCCAATACGTGACTGCGGTCGTCCCGGAGTTATCCGCCAACCTCCAAGTCCAAAAGGGCGATCAGAACATCAACGTGAACGTCATGGGCACGACACCGAACTACGCGCCGGTCCACAACTACACGATCACCGCCGGGCGGATGTTCACCCCCGGGGATGACGCGGCGCGGCGGCGCGTCGCCGTGCTCGGGTCCGCCATCCCCGACATGCTCAACTCCAACCGCGATGCGATGATCGGCCAGGAGATCCTGATTCGCAGCATCGCGTTCGAGATCATCGGCGTCTTGTCTGAGAAGGGCTCGCAAGGATCGTTCTTCAACCCCGACGAACAGATCCTCATCCCGCTCGAGACCGCGCGCTACCGCGTCATGGGCACGGATCGGCTACGTGACATCACCGTCGAGGCGCGCGATCTCGAGTCGATGAACCTCGCCATGATCGAGATCGAGCGGGTGTTGCGACGCCAACACAAGATCCGGCCGGGGCAAGACGACGACTTCCAGATCCGCAACCAGACGGACATCCTTGCGACGCTGCAGCAGACGACCGACACCTTCAAGTACCTGCTGGCCGGGATCGCCGCCGTGAGCCTGCTCGTCGGGGGCATTGGCATCATGAACATCATGCTCGTCTCGGTCACCGAGCGCACCCGTGAGATCGGCGTCCGCAAGGCACTCGGGGCCACCCGGTTCAACATCCTGTTCCAGTTCCTGGTTGAGGCGCTGGTGCTCTGTCTCGTAGGCGGGTTCATCGGGGTGGTGGTGGGGTCGCTCGGCGCCCTGTTAATTTCGTCGCTGGCGCACTGGAACACCCTGATCTCCCCGCTCGCCATCCTACTCGCGTTCGTGTTCAGCGCGGCGGTGGGGTTGTTCTTCGGGATCTGGCCGGCGCGGCGCGCTGCGAGCCTCGACCCCATCATCGCGCTGCGTTACGAATAGTCGGCCCCGCCCGCCGGCCCGGCGGGGGCAGCGGCGGCGGGACGGGTGGTCCCGACGGTTCGTCGGCCAACGGCGGTGCGCGACGCGCGCGACCGGGCCGCCGTGAAGTAGGTTTCAGGCGATGCTCCGCCTCCTCCTCCTGCTCCAGTCCGCAGCCCCCGGCGATTCGGGGCGCGTATACAGCGGGCTGGCCCACCAGCTCGACGTCGCCGTCCCCCGCATCGAGGCGACCGTCAAGGTGGACGGCGTGCTGGACGAGCCGGTGTGGCGCCGCGCCGCCCTGCTCACCGGGTTCTCCCAGTACCGCCCGGTCGACGGCCGCCCCGCCGCAGACACGACTCAGGTGCTCGTCTGGTACAGCGCCGACGCGATCTACTTCGGCATCCGCGCCTTCGAAGCGCACGGCGCCGTCGTCCGCGCGACGCTCGCGGACCGTGACAACATCGACACCGACGACCGCGTCTTGCTGCTTTTGGACACGTACGCGGACCACCGCCGCGCCTTGCTCTTCGCCGTCAACCCGTTGGGCGTCCAGGAGGACGGCATCTGGAACGACGCCTTCGAAGCCGCAGCCGGTGGGCCCCAGGCCAGCGGCCGGTTCGACGCGACGATCGACCTGAATCCCGACTTCGTCTACGAATCGCATGGGCGCGTCACCGACTACGGGTACGAGGTCGAGCTCCGCATTCCCTTCAAGAGTCTGCGCTACCAGTCGCGCGACCCGCAGGATTGGGGCTTTCAGGTGGTGCGGGAAACGCAGCACACCGGGTACGAGGACACCTGGGCTCCCACGGTGCGGGCGAGCGCGAGCTTCCTCATCCAGTCCGGCAAGCTCACGGGCCTCACCGGGCTGCATCGCGGACTGGTGATGGACGCGACGCCCGAGTTCACGACCAAGGTGAACGGCGCGCCGAGCCCGCCGAGCTACGTCTACAAGGGCGAGCCCGACGTCGGCGGCACGCTGCGCTGGGGCGTGACCGAGAACCTCACCCTCAACGCGACGGCGCACCCCGACTTCTCGCAGGTCGAGGCCGACATCGGTCAGGTGACGGCGAACGTGCGCTTCCCGCTGTTCTTTCCCGAGAAGCGCCCGTTCTTCCTCGAGGGGCTTGAGCAATACGACACGCCAAACCTGCTGATCTACACCCGGCGGGTGGTCCAGCCCGTGGCCGGCGCCAAGTTTACGGGCAAGGTAGGGGCCACGAATGTCGCCTATCTCGGCGCCGTGGACGATCCAAGCCAGTCGGCCAACGGCTCTCACCCCATCTACGACATCCTCCGGGTGCGACGCGACCTGGGTGCGAGCTCGACGGCCGGGTTCGCTTACACCGACCGCATGGACGGCGACGCCTACAACCGCGTCCTCGGCGCGGATCTGCGCGCATTATGGCGCAAGATCTGGTTCTCGCAGGCGCAGATCGTCGGCTCCTGGACGCGGGATGGCGGGGGCGCCCGTGCCGGCATGCTGTGGGACGCGACGCTCTACGACCGGACGGGCCGCGCGTACGGGAACCATCTCGAGTTCCGGGGCGTGAGCCCCGACTTCACGGCCGCCTCGGGCTTCGTCCCACGCACCGACTACGTGCAGGCGACGCTCTACAACCGGTTCAGCTGGTACGGCCACCCGGGGAGCTTCCTGGAGCAGGTTTCGACGTACGTCGGCTACCTCCCGCTGTGGCGGTACGACGATTTCCTGCACGGCCGCAGCACGATCGAGGGGGGCTTCACGGACACCTGGACCGTGAACGCGCGCGGCGGCTGGGGGCTCACCGTCAACCTCAGCGACGTGCAGCAGGTCTTCGACGCGGCGGCGTACACCCAGTACGCCACGGACTCGGTGGGCACGCGGTTCGCCGTGCCGCACGGGCTCTACAATCTGCTGGGCGGGAACGCCGGGGTGACGACGCCCAACCGAGCGCTAACCGTGGGGCTGTACGCCGGCTACACGACCGTGCCCATCTTCGCCGAGGCCGCTGCGGGCCGCGAACGCGACGCGCAGGTCACGCTCACGTGGCGGCCGACGTCGACCCTGCGGGTGGACGCGCTGTGGACGCAGGCGCGCATCACCCGAGCGCGCGACGGCAGCCGGTTCTCGCTCACCAACATTCCGCGGCTGAAACTCGAGTACCAAGCGTCGCGCGCGGTCTTCCTCCGCTACGTCGGACAGTACTTCGCGCAGGACCAGGGGGGCCTGCTCGACCCGCACACCGGGCGGCCCCTGTTCTTCAGAGTCGGGCCCGGATCCGCGGTCCTCGCCGCGGCCCAACGCACCAGCCAATTTCGCAACGACTTCCTGTTTTCCTTCAAGCCGACGCCCGGCACCGTCTGCTTCGTCGGCTACGGCACATCGCTCACGGCGCCCGCCGCGCTGCAGTTCCAGCAGCTGAGCCGCACGTCGGACGGGTTCTTCCTGAAGCTCAGTTACCTGTTCCGCATGTAGCCCCTCTACCCCTCGTCCCCGGGCCGGCCCATTTTCCCTGGCATGCCCGACGCGGCGACCCGCGCGCCACCGCCCGCCGACGAGGAGCGGACCAAGCAGCGCCAGTACGTGCTCGCGAACACGCGCGCCCGCTGGAGCTTCGTGGGCGTCGGGGTGGGCTTTCTGACGCTCGGCCGGCTGGCGGGCTTGGTGCCGGTCGCGTGGGGGTTCATCGCCGGCTTCGCGGTGGTGTTCGCCGCCGCGAACTACGCCATGTTCCGCGTGACCCGCGACACGCCCTGGCGTCCCTGGTATGCCCATCTCAACATCGCCCTCGGGGCCGCGCTGATCTCGGCGGTGCTGTTCGCCGTCGGGCCCACCGGTCACGTCCTCTCGGTGGCCTATGTGATCGCTCCGCTCCAGGCGGCCTTGTGGCTCGGTCGCACCGAGGGGTGGCAGGCGCTGATTCTGAACCTCACGGGCTTCGGCCTCGTTACGGCGCTCCGCGCGGGGACCGGCGACTGGGGATGGCGGGTGTTCACGGAAGAGGCGCTGGCCCTCGTCTTCGTGTGCGTCGCCCTCTTCCCGCCCCTCCTCCGGCTCGTGGCCCGGGTACGGCGAGCGCGCGAGACGCTGGCCCAGGTGGAACGGGGGGACCTCACCGTGCAGGTCGAGGACACCGAGCTCGACGACTTGGGCTATCTCGGGGTGAGCGTCAACCGTACGACCGCCGCGATCGCCGGCATCGTGCGCCAGGTGCAGCAGCAGGCCCAGGAACTCGCGGCCATGGCCGAGCAACTCTCGGCCTCGGCCCAGCAGCTCCAGGCCGCCTCCCAGGAGATCGCCGCCACCTCCCAGCAGCTGACCACGGGCACCGCGCGCCAGCGCCAGCTCATCAGCGACGGCCGGCAGGACTCCGAGGCGGCCGCGAACGTCGCGGCGCAGCTCCACGTGCGTGCCCAGGACGCGGAGCGTCAGATCGCGGGGGTCGCGGAGCAGGCGCGCCGCCGCGGCGAGGAGATCGCGCGGGCCAGCGAGCTGCTGGTCGCGCTGGTGGGCCACTTGGACCAGGTCTCCGAGGCCGCCGCCACCCTCGAGCAGGGCTGGCGCGAGATCGGCAAGCTCGTCGACGCTATCACCCGCATCGCGAGCCAGACCGACTTACTCGCGCTGAATGCCGCCATCGAGGCGGCGCGCGCGGGGCAGCACGGGCTTGGCTTCCGCGTGGTGGCGGACGAGGTGCGCAAGCTCGCCGAGCAGAGTTCGCGCTCCGCCGAGGAGGTGTGGGGGCGCGTCCGCCAGACGCAGGACCAGATCGGACAAGTGCTGGCCGCGATGGCGGAAGGCCGGCGGACCGCCCAGGGCGTCGGCGCCGCCTCGGCGGCCGTACGGCAGGCGCTGGACGCCATCTTCGCCGACCTCCACGCCACGGTGCAGTTCGCGACGGTATTCGCGGGCGAGACAGAGGGGCAGACGCGCCGGATCCGTGACGTGGTGCGGCGCATGGAGGACGTCGCGGGGATCGCCGACAGGGCGGCCGAGGGCGCGGCGCAAACGTCGGCCGCGACGGAGGAGCAAATCGCCTCGCTCGGCGAGCTCACGACCACCTCGCAACACCTCTCCGTCGCGGCGGCCAAGTTGACCGAAACGATTCAGCGATTCTCGGTCGACGGCTCAGGGTGACGGTGCGTCCCCCGCCCGCGCAGCGGGCCCGCGGCCAGAGCGCTCAGTGCAGCGTGGCCGCGCGCTGCAACTCCGCCGCACAGCGATCCGCTTCGAACACGATCTCATCAACCGACGCCGTGACGAGTTCGTGCCCGAGGACCACCGGCCGGCCGTCCACGAACACGTCCCGGACATCGCTCGCGCGGGCCGCGTAGACAATGGTCGAAACCGGGTCGCCCGTGCTCGGGTGCAGATGCGGCTCGCGCAAGTCCAGCACCACGAGGTCGGCGCGCTTGCCCACGGCGATTGAGCCGAGTTCGGATTCGAGCCCGAGGGCGCGCGCGCCACCCAGCGTGGCGAGCTCGAGCACCTTCGCGGCGGGGAGCGCCTCGGCCCCCAGCCGAGGCTTCTGGATCAAGGCCGCGAGGCGCATCTCCGCGAACCCGTCGAGGTGGTTGTTACAGGGGGCGCCGTCGGCCCCGATCGCCACGTGACAGCCAGCGTCGAGCATCTCGGGGACCTTCGCGATCCCGCTGCCCAGCTTGAGATTGGACGACGGGCAGTGCACCACGTTCGTGCCCTGCTCGGCGAGCCGGGTGATCTCATGCGGGTCCACCCACACGCAGTGGGCCAGGGCCGCGCGGGCGCCGGCGATGCCGACCGAGTCGAGGTACGCGATCTCCTCCAACCCGGTCGTCCGCAGGACGGTTTCGCGCTCGATGATGGTCTCGGCGGCGTGCGTATGGAGCTGCGCGTCGAACCGCTCGGCCAACTCGCTCGCGGCGCGGAGCAGGGGTCCGGAGCAGCTCGGCACGAACCGCGGGGCAAAGCACACCCGGAGACGGCCACCGGCCGTGCCGTGCCAGCGCCCCGCCAACGCCTCCGCGTCCGCCAGAGCGGCATCGGTGGATTCCGCGAGTTCGAGCGGCGCTCCTTCGGGGTGAGCGTCCATCAGACATTTTCCCGCGGTGGCCCGGATCCCGATCCGCTCGAGCGCCTCGAAGGCCGCGCCGGTATGCCGGACCGTTTCCATGTCGAGGATCGCCGTCGTGCCCCCGAGCAGCAGCTCGGCGGCACCCAACAGGGCGGACCAGTACACCGTCTCCTCGGTGTGCGCCGCCTCGAGCGGCCAAATGCGGCGCGCCAGCCAGTCCTCGAGCCGGAGGTCATCGGCGAGGCCCCGGAAGAGCGTCTGGCAGAGGTGGACGTGGGCCTGGATCAAGCCGGGGAGGATGAAGCAGCCGCTGCAGTCGCGCAGCGCGACGGCGCGCTGCGCCCCCGTTCCGGTCGGCCGGGCCGCCGGCGGGCCGATCGCGGTGATCCGGCCTGCGCGCACGGTCACGTCGGCGCGCTCCACGCGCCAGGTGTCACCGTGCAACAGCACGTCGCCGCCAAGGAGCATCAGGTCGGTGGGGGGGCTCGGCACCGCGCTCAGGTGGTGATCCGCGGCCGTGCCGTGGTCGTGTCCTCAGGCAGATCGAAGTAGGCCCGCAGCTCGTCCATCAGCTCGTCGTCGGCGTAGACGCCGGTGAGGATCCGCTCCGGACCACCCGGGTCGATGAGGAGATAACCGAAGGGATAGTCGAGGCCGGACAACAGCACGGTGCGACGCTGATTGTGGCGGAGCGCCACGAATACCGTGTCGGCGTTGGTCGCGAGCAGCCGGATCCCGTTCGCCTCCAATGCCGGAGCCACCTGCTCGGTGTAGTATTTCAGGTCGTCCACCGTCTCCGCCTGATCATCGGCGTGGAGCGTATCCGCCGCCCGCAGCCAGAACAGCACCACGCTCGGTTGCGCGATGACGCGCGGCCGCACGAGCGCGCTATCCACGGAGTCGCGCGGCACGAGCCGCGCGAAGTCGAGCGGATCCACCTGGTGCGTCGTCGTCGTCACGGCGCGTGTCTGGCACGCGGCCACGCAGCCGAGCGCCAACAGCACGGCATGCCTCATGGCGGGAAATATATTCGTCCCTAGCCTGCCTGGAGTTGCGACGTGACACGGGCGCCGCCCCTGGGTACAACGCTCCCCGCTTGTGGCGTCGGATCAGTCGCTGCGACGGTGATGAGAGCCTTCTCACACTCCTCTCACGCCCGCCGCAGGTTGCGCTGCAATGCGGACATCGCGCACCCGTCCCCGCCGCGCGCGCCGGCGTCGGGCCTCGCGGCCCTTCCGCGCCACCACAAGCGCTGATAGTGTGCAGCATGCGCCGAGCGTCATCATGACCGCGCCTGCCGGAACGCCCGCCACCGCGAATGCATCGCGTCCCTTCGTGCGGCGGCATCACTGGCTCGTGCGCCTCACCCACTGGCTCACCGCGCTCACGCTCGGGGGCCTGATCACGAGCGGCCTCCAGATCTACGAGGCTTACGCCCGGTTCGGAGACAGCGGCGGCCCGTTTCTCCCCAACCCGTTCAACGACGCGCGCTTTGCGGCGTGGTCGCGGCTCGGCGGCTGGCTCGCGGGCGCGCTGAACTGGCATTTCACCCTGATGTGGCCGCTCGTCACCTGTGGGCTCGTGTATCTCGGCTACCTCGTGCAGAGCGGCGAGTGGCGCGCCCTGTTGTTCCGCCCGCGCGACGTGCCGGGCGCCGTGCAGATGATGCGGTATTACCTCGGGCTACGCCCCGAGCACCCGGCGCAGGGGAAGCACAACCCCCTGCAAAAGCTCGCGTACACGAGCGTGGTCGGGCTGGGCGCGCTCGCCGTACTCACGGGCCTCGCGATCTACAAGCCGGTGCAGTTCGGCTGGCTGACCGCCCTGCTGGGCGGGTTCCAGGCGGCGCGCTACTGGCATTTCTGGGTCGTGTGGATCTTCGTCGCGTTCACCATCGTGCACGTGATTCTCGTGTTCACGGTGGATCCCGCGTCGCTCCGGGCGATGATCACCGGCTGGTACCGGGGCCGGTTCCCGAGCCATGACTAAGGCGCCGGACCGACGAGCGTTCCTCGGGCTCGCGGCCCGCGCGGCCACCGCGTCGCTCGCTGCGGCGTGCGGCTGGGACGGCGGAACCGTGCTCCGACCCGGCCTGCTCGGCGTGAGCCGGGTGAACGATTGGGTGGGCGAGAAGGTGCTGTTCGCGCCGACCCGCCTGGCACGCACCTACAGCCCGGCCCAGCGGAGCGCGAGCTTGCCAAGCTACTTCATCTCGTCGATGGTGCCGCTGGTCGCGGATCCGGCGACGTGGCGGTTACGCGTGGACGGGCTCGTCGCCGAGTCGCTCCAGTTGTCGCTCGACGACCTGATGCGCATGCCCCGCGTCTCGTACACCGTAAAGCACCACTGCGTGGAAGGCTGGTCGGCGATCGCGAGCTGGCACGGCGTCCCGCTCACGGCGGTCGCCGCGCGGTGCCGGCCGCTCGCCGCCGCGCGCTATATCCGCTTCGTCTCGTTCGACGCCGGATACTCGAATGGCTGGGATCTCGCGAGCGCGATGCACCCGCAGGCCATTCTCGCCTACGGGATGAACGACAATCCGCTCCCCCCGGCGCACGGCGCACCGCTGCGCCTGTACGCGCCGATCAAGCTGGGCTACAAGCTGACGAAGTATCTCGTCTCGATGACCTTCACGGACCAGCGGCCCGGCGGCTATTGGGAGGACCAGGGGTACCCCTGGTTTGGCGGGGTCTAGGGCGCCGCGCGCCGCTCAGGCGACCGCCGCCAACGCGGCGTGCAGCTCTGCTGCCGTCTGGTAGCGATCCGCAGGGTCTCGCGCCATCGCCCGCCGCACCACCTGCGCCAAGTCGTCCGGCACGCTGGGGTTGAGCGTTCGCGGGTCGGGGGGCGCGGCCTCGAGGTGCTGCGCGATCAGCGCGTAGATCGTGTCGGCCACGAAGGGCACGCGGCCCGTCAGGCACTCGAACAGCACGACCCCTGCCGAATAGAGGTCGCTGCGGGCGTCGACCTCCTCGCCCGCCAGTTGCTCAGGGGACATGTAGTCCGGCGTGCCGATCGATGCCCCGTCCTGGGTCAGCCCCTTCCCTTGCGGCGGGTGGGCTAGCCGCGCGATGCCGAAGTCCATCACCTTGAGGAACCCCGAGGCATCGACCACGATGTTGTGCGGCTTGATGTCGCGGTGGATCACCCCCTGCTCGTGCGCCACCTCCAGGGCCCGACACAGCTGCTTGCCGATGGTGAGCACGACCGGCACCGGCACCCTCTCCCGGGCGGCGATCAGCTGCTTCAGGGAGGTGCCCTCCACGTACTCCATCGTCAGAAAGTACGTCCCGTTCGCTTCGCCCAGATCATACGTCCGGACCACGTTGCGGTGCGTGATCTTGCGGGCGAGGCGGATCTCCTGCTTGAACCGCTCGAGCGCGACGCCATCGCCAGCGAGCGCCTCGGGGCGGAGCGTCTTGATCGCCACGGCCTCCTGGAGGTCGCGATCGAACGCCCGATACACCACACCCATCCCGCCCATCCCGAGCAGCTCCTGCACCTCGTACCGGTTGGCGAATACCGTCCCCGGCCGGAGCAGGGCGCCGCTCGACGCGCGCGCCGACTGCCCGCGGGCGGGCAGCGGCGCCGTCGCAGCGGCGCCCGGGCTGGCCATCATGTACTCGACTAAGGCCGCCTTTTCCTTCAGGTCCTCGACCAAGCGTTGGAACGCCCGCGCCAGCACGCCGATCTCGTCGCCCGAGGGTACGGGGATGTCGACGCTGTAATCGCCGTCCTGCACCCGGCGCGTGGCGAGGGCGAGGCGGCGGATCGGCCCGGCGATCTGCCGCGCGAGCACGAAGGCCGACGCGAGCGCGAGCCCCAACCCGAGGAGGCCGGCGAGCGCGATGGTACGCTGCAGCCCCCGGAACGCCGCGAGCTCGCGATCGCGCGAGCGGAAGGCGACGAATCCCCCGAACACATCGCCCCCTGCGGAGCGGATCGGGCTCGCGAGGCCGATGAGGTGCTCGCCTGCCACGTCGGCGGACAGCTCGGTACCGCCGGAGTCGCGCGCCAAGGCCCGGGCGACGGTCGTGTCGGCCGGGAGCGTCGCGCCGACCTCGCCCCGCGGCAGGGTGCTGCCGACGATGTCGGGGCGGGCCAGTGTGTCGAGGGCGAAGAACACGACGTCCGTGGCGGTCGCCTGCTTGATCGCCTGCGCGAGCGAGTCGTCGATCGCATAGGCGGCAATGAGGACGCCCTGGGGCGGAGCGCTGGGGGAGGCCTGGAGCGGCACGGCGACCGCCTCGTACAGCCGATGGTGGCGCTCGTCGAGCCACGCGCCGTTCGTCTGGTCGCCGGAGAGCGCGGTGGCGACCAAGGCGCCGCGCGACAGATCAATGTCCGTCTCCGCCGGGTCGTCGGTCCGCGCGATGAGGATCCCACGATCGTTGGTCACGAGCAACCACGCGGCCCCGAGGAGTTGGCGATACTCCGCCGCCTGGTCGAGCACCTCGCTGCGCTTGGAGGTCTTGAGCAGCCGTTCGCGAAACTGGGGAATCTGCGCGCTCACCGCCCCCATGCCGGCGAACGTGGCGGTCCGCGCCGCCAGAAACGCCTCGACGCCGCGCCGCACCCCCGCGAGCGCGCGCCGGACCGCTGCGTCGGCCGTGCGGTGCGCCTGGAGCGCCGTGAGGCCCACCGTCACGCCCAGCACGGCCGCGACGGATGCGGTCACTGCCCCAAAGATCTTGACCCCGAGCCCCAGCCGCGCGGGCCTAGTAGCGATCGTTCCCGGCATCCGTCGGGTAGTCGTCGCCGTGCTTGTTCTTGTGGGGGACCCACCGGAAGCCGCGGGCGTCGAGCTGCACCGCGATCTCAGACGCGCCCGCCGCCGTGACCGTCACCGCCGTGGTGGCCTCGGGGCTGCGTTCGTGCCACACGTGGAGCGTGTAGGCCCCGGGCGGCACGTTCTCGATCGCAAAGGCCCCGTCGCCTGCCGGCTGGGCGTAGTAGCGCGTGGCCAGAACGTGCACGAACGCGACCATGCGCGGGTGAATGTTGCAGAAGACGCGCACCAGACCGGGATGGGTGAAGGTCCAGCCCTTCGCCTCCCCGCGCCCGTACTGGCCCAGGTCAAACTGATTGGGCTCACTGGCCGAGAAGGCGTTGTGATCGAACGGATCGTGGTTGGGGAATCGGACGGTCGCGCCGATGGGGACCACGACCACCCGGGGCGCGAACGCCTTGTCGTTGATCGCAATGTCCACCGTCACAGGGCGGGCGGGCGTGGGCGGGAGGCCGCCCTCGAGGTATACCACGGCCGCGCCGAGATCCGGCGAGGGCTTGTTGCGCTTCTCGCGTATCACAATGCGGCCGCTCACGCGAGCCACCCTGTCTGCCTGCGCGGCACCGCGCTGCCACCCGGCGACGCCGCTGACGCCGACCAGGAATGCGATCCACCGCATCGCTCGTCTGTTCCCCGTGGCCCCGAGGGGGTGCAGCTTACCGCCGACGAGCCGAAACCGCCAGTTGTGGCCGGCAGCGACCGCGCATCCGGCCAGGCGTCGAGCGCGACGCCGCGTGATCCCCTCGGGCTAGGCCGGCAGGCGCCCCTTCAGATCGGACGCCCGGAAGGGACCGGGCTCAGCAATCAGCCGCCGTGCGTGGTCCACCTGGCCCCAGGTGTTCCACAGCAAGACGCCACGCACCCGGCCTGCCTTGAGGTAGTACACCACGCCCTCGCGGAACTGCTCCTTCCAGTCCGCCACGGTCTCCGACCGGGCGTCCAGTTCACCCACTGCTTCGTACCCGAGCTCGAACAGGTCGGAGTAGAAGAACGGTAGATGGTCATAGCGGGTCGACCGGCCGGCCATATTGAGGCCGGCCACGCGACCCATCGTGTTGGCGTTGTCCTCGTGTTCCACACGGAGGCGCGTGCCGAGCGCCGGGTTGCGGAAGTTGGCGACGTCCCCCGCCGCGTACACGTCGGGGTGGGTCGTGCGGCAGAACTCGTCGACCACGATCCCGTTTTCCACCTTCAGCCCGGTGCGTTCGGCAAGTTCCACGGCTGGCAGGATTCCGAGACCGGCGACCGCGACGTCGACCGTCAACTCGCCGCCCGTCGTGGTGCGCACGATGGATGCCTCACCCCGCGAGTCCACGCCCGACACCCCTTCGCCCAGCCGCAGCGTCACCCCCTTCTCGCGATAGTACGCGACCAGGAACGTCGTCAAGTCCGCCGGAAACACGAGCGCCCCGGGGCCCGCCTCGGGCACCACCATCGTGACGTCGCGCCCCTGCATCCGCAGCGCCGCCGCGACCTCGCTTCCGATGAACCCACCGCCGATTACTACGAACCGCTCGCGCTGCGCGGCGAGCGTGCGCAGCCGGTGGTAGTCGTCCAACGTGCGGAAGTAAATCACCTGGTCACTCGCCAGGCGTAGGCGCCGCGGCGCTCCCCCGGTCGCGAGCAGCAGCTTTTGAAAGCGATGGACCGCACCGCCGTCATCCGTCGCGGTGCGGCCCGCGAGGTCGAGGGCCACGACGCGACGTCCGAACATCAGGGCGGCCCCGGTTGCGGTGGTCTTGCGCCAGATCGTGTCTTCGGACTCCCCCTTCCACAGAGCCTTGGAGAGGGGCGGGCGGTTGTACGGGGGATGCGGCTCCGCGCCGATGACACCGATCGTGCCTCGCGCGTCGGCCTCGCGGATGCCCTGCGCCGCGGCGTCGCCCGTCATCCCGCCGCCCACGATGAGGTAGGTGTAATCGGGCACTACTCCTCCTCGCCCACTGGACGTCGGTGCTTTTCCTGACGACGGTAGTGCTTCACCGAGCGATGCACCTTGTGGGAGGGTGTCTTGAGGCGCCCCTTCACTGGGGCCTTGGGATTGGGTACCCGCACGGTGAGCTTGGCCTTTTTCTTGCGCCTCACGCGACTAGGCGTGCGCGGATTTGCGTCGCGTGATGTCCGCAGTGCACGACGTGAAAGCGCAGCCACTCGGGCAACGTCAGGTCGCCGAGGCGCGGGTGCTTGACGAACAGATCGGATGCGCGGGCGGGCAGGAGGTCGCGCTCGAGCGCAAGGAAGCGTGCGACCCCCTCGCGCAGCTGCCGCGCGACCACCGCGGGCTCGGGGCGCTCCGCCGGCCGCACCGCGGCGGGGGACTGGAGGCCGGGCGGGTTCCAGCCGAGCCGCAGAATCCCGAGGTCGGCGAGCCGCTCGAGCAGGGTCCGGGGCCGGCGGCGCATCGGCGCATGGCCTCGGCGGGCCTCGAAGGTGCGTCCGCTCCCCTCGATGCTCAGCGCGAGATGGTGCACGATCTGCGCGGGGCACCAGCGCCCCGCCGGGGCTCGGAACCAGTCCGCTTCGGGCCGCCCGGCGAGGGGGCCGAGCACGAGGTCAGGGACTTCGGCGAAGCGCGTCACCGCAGCAGCCTGTCCGGCGTCGCCTTCCCGGCCGCCACGGCAGCATCGCGGCGGCGCCCGACCAGCGCGCCCGCACTGCCCAAGGCACCGCTCGACACGCCCAGACGCAGGACCGTAGCTTCCAGCGCCATCATACCCAAGATTGTACGAGTGAATCTCTTGCGCCGCCACCCGATTGCGCTGGCGCTCATCGCGCTGGTGCTCGTATCGGCCGTCGATCCCCTGCCCGCGCTCGTGGACGCCGTGAGCGGCACGCCCCCGCCCGACGGGGATCTCGTGCGGCCCGCGGCCTACACCGTGTTCGCGCCCGTCTCCACCGTGCTCGACGCTCTTACGTTCCTCAGCCTCGAGCGGGCGCGGGCGTTCCTGCTCGTGTGGGTGCCCGCGCTCGCCATCTGGGCGTTCGTGCGTCGGGGGTCGCTGGCGCGCCGCCTGGCGGGTGCGGGAGCGGGCGCGCTCGGGCTCGCGCTCTTGATCGCCGCGGTGCTCGTGCTGCCGCGTCCCGTGCCGCGACTCGTCACGGCGGACTCGACGCTCACCGTCATCGACTACCACGCCCACACCGCTGCGTCCCACGACGGGCGGCCGGGGTGGACCGCCGGCGACCTCGCCGGGTGGCACGCCGCTCAGGGGTTCGCCGCGTCATACGTCACGGATCACACCATCATCTTCACCCGGCCCGTCGAGGAGCCGATCCGCCTGCTCCCGGGCGTCGAATTGAGCGTATTTCAGCAGCATATCGTCGTGCTCGGCGCGTTGACGCCGCTCGAGCCCGAGCGCTACAACCAGGACCTACGCGGGATGCTCGCCCTGTTCGGCGCGCTGCATCGCCAGGGCGCCGTCGCCATTGCCTCGCTCCCCGAATACTGGCGCAATCACTGGGACGACCTCGACCGCTTCATCGCCGCAGGCGTAGACGGCTTCGAGATCGTGAACTGCGCCCCCAAGGCGCTCGGGTTTCCCGCCGCCGCGCGCGGTCGCGTGCTCGCCCTCGCGGCGGCGCGTGACCTGCTCGTCGTCGGCGCGAGCGATAACCACGGCTGGGGCAAAGTGACGTGCGTGTGGAACCTGTCGAGCCCGAGCGCGCACGGGGTTCACGCGAACCGCGTCATCGCCCGGCCCATCGCCCTGGCGCAGGGGGATTGGGAACCCTGGACGGCGGCCT
>DATBCS010000078.1:0-10711 GCA_036270315.1 Gemmatimonadales bacterium | reverse complement strand
CAGGTCGTCCCGCGTGCGGACGGCGGCGCGGAGCGCGCGGGTCGCATCGGAGGGGGCCCGCACCGGCCGGAAGCGGTGGCCGTCGGTGCGCAGGACATCGGCGAGGATGTAGGCGTCGCCCGGGTCGCTTTTGCCGGGCGCGGCCGCGTAGCGGGGGCGGGTCGCCTTCAGCGCGTTGGGATGGATGGGGACCACGGTGAAGCCCGCCTCCAAGAGCGTGTCGACCAGCACCCCCGACGGACGCTCGAGGGCGATGGCGATCTCCGCCGAGGCCGCCAAGCGCGCGAGCCGGCGCCCGAGATCGGTCAGGCCAGCGGCGGTATGGGGGATCACGCCCTGCCAGACGGTGCGGCCGGTGGCGTCGAGCACACACACGGCGTGCGCGGCGCTGGCCCAATCGAGGCCGACGCAATACGTTGGACGAAGCGCTTCCACGTCTCACCTCCGAGCCGAGGGTTGCTCCTCTGCGCCGGCGTGGGAAGGTCTTACCGATCGCTCACTGAACAGGCGCTCTGGGCTTCAGCTGCCCTGGCGCGACACCCTGTGGTCGGTTGGGGCCTTCCGCGCCGGGCAGGGGAGCAGGTCTCACGCAGGCTCTCGCAGAGCAAGCGCGCTTGGCTCTCCCTACCCGGACGCCGTAGCACTCTCACAACGGCCGTCAACCTGCCTTCGCCGTGGAAGGTGCACCAGTGAGCGTCTGGGCGGCGATCCTCGCCGGCGGCGCGGGGACTCGGTTCTGGCCGCTGTCGACGCCCGAGCGGCCGAAGCAGTTGCTCCCGTTAGCGGGCGACCGCCCGCTCTTGGCCCAAGCGGTGGCGCGGTTGGACGGCCTGGTGGCACCCGAACGCATCCTCGTGCTCACCGCGCCGTTCCTGGTCGACCGGGTGGCGGGGGTCGTGCCGCAGCTCGCCCGGGCCCAGATCTTCGCCGAGCCGCGCGCGGCGTCCACGGCGCCCGCGCTGGTCTGGGCGGCGCACTGGATCTCCGAGCGCGATCCCGGGGCGCAGATGCTCTCGCTGCACGCCGACTGGGCAGTGGGCGACGACCGCGCGTTCCGCGCGGCGGCGCGGCACGCCCTCGGGGTCGCCCAGGAGTACGACGTGCTCGCGACCGTCGGCGTGAAGCCGTCGCGCAACGAGACGGCGTACGGCTACATCGTCCCCGGGAAGCCGCTCGGGGGCGGGCGGGCGGTGCGGCGCTTCGTCGAGAAGCCGTCAACGGCGCGGGCCGCGCTGTTGCGGCGCCGGGGGGCGCTGTGGAACACGGGCCTCTTCGCCTGGGGGGCGGCGCGCTTCTTGGGCGAGGCGGGCGCGTACGCACGCGAGCTCAAGGCCGGGTGGCCGGCGCTCGCGGCGGGCGACGTCCCCGGGTTTTTCGCCGCGGTCCGGCCGGTGGCCGTGGACGTCGCGGTGCTGGAGCGCTCCCAGCGGCTCGCGGTGGTGGCGGGCACGTTCCCCTGGGACGACATCGGCTCGTGGGACGCGCTGTTGCGCATCCGCCCGGCGGACGCGCGCGGCAACGTGGTGGTCGGGAACGTGACGCTGGCCGACGACGTGCGCCGCTCAGTCATCTGGTCGGAGAGCGAGCACGTCGCCGTGCTCGGGCTCGACGACACGGTGGTGGTGCGCGCCAACGGGCACACGCTGGTGATGCCCACGGGGCGCGCCACCGACCTGAAGGCGCTCGTCGGGCGGCTGTGACGCACGCCCTCTATCTACTCGACCCCGAGCCTGCTCCCGGGTGGGCGCCGTTTGCGGGCGTGCGGCCGTTGTGCGAGTTGCGCGCCGGGGCGCATCTCGTCCGCGAGCGCTGGGAGGCGTTCGTGGGGGTGGAGACGGCGACGATCTTCGCGCTGCCCCATCTCGCCGGGTTCGTCGAGGCCGGCGTCCCGCCGGTCGCCCCGCGCCACCCCGTCTCGGGGCCCGCGATCATCGGGTCGTCCACGTTTGCGCCGCGGGGGCTCGCCCCCGCCCTGCCCGCGGGCGCGTGCCGGCTCGTGGCTGGTGGCGTGACGGTGGGGTGGGGCGTGGGCGCGGGGGCCACGTGGACGAGCCCGCAGGCGGACGCCGCCGCGCTCGAGGTCCAAGGCGTCGTGCTGCACGGCGTCCACGATCTCTTGCCCGCGCTCGAGCCGCTGCTCCGCGAGGATCTGCACGGGCTGCTCGGTGAGAGCGACCCGATCCCGGCGGGCTCGACCGTGCTCGGGGATGCGGCGTGGGTCGCGTTGCACGACGCCGCGGTCGAGCCCGGCGTGGTGTTCGATGTGCGCCACGGCCCCGTGGTGCTCGAGAGTGGCGTCGAGGTGCGGGCTGGGACGCGGCTCGAAGGGCCGCTCTGGGCCGGCGCGAACGCCCGGTTGTTGGGCGGCGCGATTCGGAGCTCGGCGGTGGGCCCGCGCTGCAACGTGCACGGCGAGGTGTCGCACTGCGTGTTCTTGGGCTACGCGAACAAGGCCCACAACGGCTTCGTGGGCCACTCGGTGATCGGCCGGTGGGTGAACCTGGGCGCGGGCACGATCACGTCGAACTTGAAGAACACCTACGGGCGGGTGCGGCTCGACGTCGCGGGCACGCCGGTCGACACGGGCCAGCAGTTCGTGGGCAGTCTGATCGGCGATCACGCGAAGACGGCGATCGGCACGCTGCTCGCGACCGGCACCGTGATCGGCGCCGGCGCGAACGTGTTCGACGCGGTGCGGCCCCCCAAGTACGTGCCGCCGTTCGCCTGGGGCGCCGAGGGCCGGGTGCGCACCAGCCGCGACGGGTTCCTCACCATCGCCGAGCGGGTCTTGCCGCGCCGCGATGTCGCGCTCGACGGGGCAACGCGCGCCGTTTTGGCGCGAATTTACGATTGGGCCACGCGCTGACCGTTGCTCTGGGGAACCGCGGTGTGCAGATTGTGCATCCCTCAACGACAGTCGTCATGGCGCACACCGAACCCTACCGCCGGGTAGGTAAGTTCGAACTGCACGAGCTCATTGGCGAAGGCGCGATGGGCGCCGTGTGGAAGGCGTACGACTCGGTGATCCGGCGCTACGTCGCGCTCAAGCTGCTCTCGGGCGCGGTGGGTCGCTCGGCCGACGCCCGCGAACGGTTCCTGCGCGAAGCGCGCGCCGCGGGCGCCCTGCAGCATCCCAACATCGTCACCATCTACGATATGGGGGAGTCCGACCGCCAGCTCTTCATCGCGATGGAGCTGGTGGACGGGCAAGACCTGAGCTCGCTCATCGCGCTCCGCGAGCCCCTCGCGCTCGAGCGCAAGCTCGACATCGTGATCGAAGTGCTGCAGGGGCTCTCCTACGCCCACGAGCGCGGCGTGATCCATCGCGACATCAAG
The DNA here is from genome assembly GCA_036270315.1 of Gemmatimonadales bacterium. GTDB lineage: Bacteria > Gemmatimonadota > Gemmatimonadetes > Gemmatimonadales > GWC2-71-9 > AG41. Next base: position 7,375 of record DATBCS010000078.1, on the reverse strand, counting down.
CCCTCGAACGTGCGCATCGCGGCAGACGGCTCGGTGAAAATCATGGACTTCGGGATCGCGCGGCTGCAGTCCGGGGACGCGAGCGGCGAGGGAGCGATCGTGGGGACGCCGACCTACATGGCGCCGGAGCAGATCACGAACGGCCCGATCACCCCCGCGACCGACCTCTTCGCCGTCGGCTGCCTGATGTACGAGCTCCTCTCCTATGAGAAGCCGTTCGAGGGCGAGACGGTTCACGGAGTGCTGTACCAGGTCCTGACCACCGATCCCAAGCCGCTGCGCACCATGGCGCCGTCCATCCCGGCGGCGCTCGAGCGGGTCGTGAGCAAGGCGCTCAACAAGGTGCCCGAGGAGCGCTACGAGAGCGCGCGGCAGATGCAGTCGGCGCTGTTTAGCATCCGCGCGGCCCTCTCGGGGGCGTCGGAGACCACGGCACGCCTCGGCCTGCGCTGGACGCCGATCCCGCGGGCCGTGCTGCGGCTCCTGAGCTACGCGCCGATCAAGTGGCGCGCCGTGGCGCTCACGACGCTGATGGCGATGGTCCTGGTCGTGCTATACGTGTCGCGCGCGCCCTCGCCGGCGGCGGCGCCGCCGCCCGCGGGCGAGGTCTCGACCGTGACGCTCGACGCGCTCGTCGCCTACCCCGTGCCGCCGCGGCTCAATCCGGCGCTCGGGGCCGAGCGCGACTCGGCGCTCACCGCGCGCAACCGCGCCCGGAGCGCCGGAGCGATGAAGAACAACGTCCCCTCGCTCATCCTCGCCGAAACGCTGTTGCTCACGGCCGAGCGGGCGCTGCGCAGCGGCGATCCGGCGCACGCGGCGAGCGCGTACGTGAGCGCCGGCCCCCAGTACGCCAAGGCGCAAACCGAGGCCGAGGCGCTGCGCCGCGACGCCGAGCTGTCGATCACCCGGGCGACGCCCGTCGTGCACGCCCTCGCCAATCACCCCGAGGCGGTGCGCGCCGGCCCGTCGCTCGCGCGGGCGGAGTCGCTCTTCGCCGCGATGGACTACGTGGTCGCGCGGCTCGCCGCGCTCGACGCCGAGCAGGTGGGCGTCGCCGCCGGGGTGGCACCGCCGTCCCCGCAGCCTCCTGAGGCCCGCCGCGCTATCGACCTGCTGCTCCAGGACTTGGAGCGCGCCGTCTCAAGCGGCAAGGTGGGGAACCTGCGGGTGCTCTACCCGGGGATGGCGGACAAGGACGTGGCGGGGTGGCAGGGCTTTTTCCAGCGGTATACGCGGCTCACGGCGCGCTACACGATCGAGCGGTTCACCACGCAGGGGAACACCGCGCAGGCGGCGGTGCGCACTCTCTACACCTACGTTCCGGCAGGCGGGGGTGCCCAGGGGGACGTCCGGCTGCGCCAGCTGATCAGCTTCACGAAGACGGCGAGCGGCTGGCGCATCGCCAACATCCGGGACGCGCGTTAGACGCGCCTCAGTTCCAGGCCCGCTCGGTCGGCGGGGGCGGCGCGGGGATCGCGATCGTGTCGGCGCGTGCCGTGGGCGAGCCCACCCGGCGCAGCGTCACAGGCTTCTCCAGGTCGCCGCCCGAGAGTGTGAGCCGCTCCGCCTCGAGCTTCATGCCGTAGACCTGCCACACGCCATCCCCCAATGCCAGCCACAGGCTGTCCCCCACGACGCGCCAGCGTGCGACCTGGTCACCGAACTGCGCCGAGCTGTCGCCGCGCACCATCACGTGGCGGATCTCGTCCGCAGCCTTGGCCTCCCAGTTCCCCTCGAGCCGGGGGCGCCGCGGCGCGGTCCCCGTCTGCGCGGCGAGCGCAGGCGCGGCGGCGCAGCAGCACGTGAACAGGACGCACAGCCGCGGGGTCATGAGCGATCGCCAGGGACGGTCGGTGTCACACAGATACTAACCCGGGAAGGCGGGCTCAGGTCACGCGGGCGTCCTCGGGCCCGGCCGGAATCACCGCCGCGTGCTCGTCGTGCAGCACGGCGACCTGCGGCTCCCACTGCTGCATCATCCGCACGAAGCTCGAGACGAGCTCGGGGACAAAGTCGACCCCGGCGCGCTCCTCGAGGTAGGCGAGCGTCTGCGCCTGCGACCATGCCTCCCGGTACGGTCGGGTGGTGCGCAGCGCGTCATACACGTCGCACACGTGGACCAGCTTGCTCGCGTAGTGGCAGTCGCGCGAGATGCGCAGGGGGGGATAGCCGCCGCCGTTCAGGAGAATATGGTGCTCGTACGCGACGACGGCCGGCAGGTCGAGCGCCTCCTCGGAGGCCAGGATGATGCGGGCCCCTTCGACGGGGTGCTGGCTCATGAGCGCGCGCTCCGCGTCCGTGAAGCGCCCCGGCTTGGTCAGCACCTCGAGCGGGATCCTCACTTTGCCGATGTCGTGCAAGAGTCCCGCGACCCCGAAGGTGCGGACGGCGCGGGCGCCGAGCCCCGAGAACTCGGCGAGCGCCATGGTCAACACCGCGACGTTCATCGAATGGGTCGTGGTGTATTGGTCGAACTCCTTGAGCTGCAAGAGCGGGATGACGATGTGGCGGCCGCCATGCATCGCGATCGCCAGCGAGCGTACGACCGCCTCCGCCTCGTTCAGCGGCACGAGACCGTGCCGCTGGACCTCGTCGTGGAACCACCGGACGGTATCGGCCTCCTCGGCGAGCGCGTAGGTGAGCGTGGCGGTGGCGGGCGCGGCGTGCTGCTCGGCGCCGCCCTTCACGCCGACAGCCCCGAAGCGAATGCTCGAGCGGCGCACCTGGCGCGCCTCGGAGGTGTCGACAGCCGAGAGGGTCAAGCGCGCGAGCACCTCGTCGAGGAACTCCTCGAAGTCTTCCCGCGTGACGCGGTCGGCGAACTCGAGCCGCTGGACGCCCGCCTGGGCCAGCCGCCCGGCCCAGTCCCAGCTCTTGAGCTCGCGCAGCGGCATGTTCCCGAACACGATCTCGGTGCCGAGGAAGGTGAACAGCGGATGGGGATGGGCGGCCTGGAGGTCGTCGAGCTCGCGGAGCGCGTCGTCGATCGCGCGTTCGCGTGCCGGATGCCCCGCGGTATAGAGCGTCATGGCGGCGAGCGCGTGCGCGAACGCCGTCAGGAAGCCCGCGGGGCCGCTCACGGGCGCGGCTCCGGGGCCGTCGCGGCGCGGATCTCGCGATCGCTCGAGGCCGCGGCCCGGGCGAGCGCCGCGCGCGCCCGCGCCTCGTCGCTCCACCCCAGGGCGAGCGCGGTGAGCGCCACTAACAACTCGGGCGTCTTGGGCGCGAGTTTTTCGCGCCCGAACAGCGTCCGGCCCCCCGAGGTGAGACGGAGCAGCGTCGTGAGGGCCGCGGGGGCGCGCGTGGCGCCGAGCGCGCGGATGGCGAGCACCCGCAGATCGGTCGTGAGGGTGGCGTCGGTGGCGCGCGCGACGAGCCGCGGGACCGCGGCCGGGGGGCAGCGCTCGAGCGCCACCGTGAGGGCCAGGCGCAGGGTGCGCGGCTCGGCGTCCGCGAGCGCCACGAGGAGCGCACCGTCGCGCTCGGCGGGCAGCTTGAGTTGCAGCTTCAGCGCCTGCCAGCGGACGCGCGCGTCGGCGTGCGCGGCGTAGGGGGCAGGTGAGAAGCCCTCGGGCAGCGCCGGCAGCTCTTCGAGCAGGGCGAGCAGGTTGCGGGTCACGTACCAGCGCGGGTCGTCGAGGCGCGCGACCACGAGCGGCCCGAGCTCGCTCCCCAGGCGCGCCAGCTGCGCCAAGAGCCCGCGCCGCGTGCCGCGCCCCGGCGCCGCCGCGAGCGCGTCCAACAGCGGCGTCGCCGCCGCGCTCCCGACACGCAGCACGAGGCGTTCCAGGACCTTGAAGTCGACCGGCTCGCCGGCGACGAAGCCGCGCACGAACTCCGGCGTGGCGACCCGCGCCGCAATGGTGGCGGCCGCAGGGGACTCGGGGGCCTGGTCCAAGGCGTCGAGCAGCTGGCCGACCCGCCCCTCCGCCACCACGCGCTCCACGGCATCGAGCACGTGGGGCGTCACGGCGTCGAGCTCGAGTGCCATCGCCACAATGCGCTCGGGCTCGGGGGGGTGGGTGCCCCCGCCCTCGCCCCCGGCCCCCGGGGCGCCGGGGCGGGCGGCGCGCGCCATGCGCGCGAGCGCGGCCCCATACGCGCCCGGGTTCGGGTCGGGGAGCGTCCAGCCGCTCAGCAGGTCGCGGATCTGATCGCGCAGGGCGACCTCCGCCTGGGGCCGGACCTCGCCCGCCCCCGTCTCGGCGTGCGCCGCGAGCTTCGAGAGCAGCCGGACGAGCGAGTGAGAGATGGTCTGGTGCGAGGTGTCGGCCGCAGCCTTGACGAGCTCGAGCACGGCGTCGACCGCCATGCCGTCCGTCGCGTCGTACAGGAAGTTGCGCCGCTGCGCGAAGTCGCCCCCCATCTCGACGAGCCGCCGCAGTGTGGCGGGGGAGAGCGCGCTGATCAAGCGGGACGTGCGGCGCCGCAGGGCCACGGCCTCGGCGCTCCCGGCGGTCTTCAGCTCCGCCGCGATCTGCAGCAGGTAGCCGACGATCACCTGATCGTAGGCGGCGGAGTCGGTCGCCGTGTGGGCGTCGATCGCCTGGGCGATGACGGCTGGCTCGGTGGGGATGGGCGCGGTGTCGTCGCGCTGGGTCGCGAGCGCGGCGCGGGCGAGGCCCACCCACAGTTGGCTGGCGCGCGCGCCGCCCTCGGACGTCGCCCCGTCCTCCGCCACGAGCTCGAGGCGCTCGTAGGTGAGCGGGTGCAGCTGCACGTGGGGCCAGGCGCGCAGCCGCTCGGGGGGCCCGAGGCCGAGCGGCGCGCCCGAGCGCTCCGCCTCCACGGCGAGCAGCGTCAGGGCGTCGGCGACCTCGCCCGGCTCGAGGCCACGGCGGAAGGTGAGCGCGCCCAGGTGGTGGCGGTGCAGGCGGCCGGCGAGCTCGGCCAGGACGGGGTGTTTGGCGTCCGTCGCGACGCCGGCGATCACGAGCTGGTGGCGGGCCACGCCGAGCGACAGCGTGGCGCGGTCCGCGAGCAGGAGGCCCGCGCGGCGCGCCACGGCGGCGGCCGCCGGCTCAAGCGAGGGGTGGCCCTCGGGGTACATCGCGTGCTTGTGCAGGGCGATCGAGAGCTCGATCAGGAAGTCCCCGAGTTCGCGCGACAGCCGCGGGCGCTCCGGGGGAGACGCTCCCGGCGCCGGCGTCACGACCGCGGGCTCGCCAGAGTCCTCACGCCGCGAAACCTAAACCAAACGCCCCGGGATTGCTCCCCCGGGGCGTTCGTGCGAGCGCTGGCGCGCGCGCTTAGTACATGCCACCCATCCCGCCGCCGCCACCCGGCATCGGCGGCGCCTTGTCCTTCTCCTTCTTCTCCACCACGACGCACTCCGTCGTGAGCAGCAAGGCGGCGATGGAGGCTGCGTTCTGCAACGCGGTGCGGGTGACCTTGGTCGGGTCGATGACGCCGGCGGCGACCAGGTCTTCGTAGGTGTCGGTCTGGGCGTTGTAGCCGTGGTTCAGCTTGGCCGACTCCTTCACCTTCCCCACCACGATCGCGCCCTCGGCACCCGCGTTCTGCACGATGATCCGGATCGGCTCCTCGAGCGCGCGGCGGACGATTTCGATGCCGGTCTTCTCATCGTCATCGCCCCCCCGCACCTTGTCGAGCGCCTTCTGGCACCACAGGAGCGCCACACCACCCCCGGGGACGATGCCTTCCTCGACTGCGGCGCGGGTCGCGTGCAGCGCGTCCTCGACCCGGGCCTTCTTCTCCTTCATTTCGGTCTCGGTGGCCGCCCCCACGTTGATTACGGCGACGCCGCCCGACAGCTTCGCGAGCCGCTCCTGCAGCTTCTCCTTGTCGTAGTCCGAGGTGGACTTCTCGATCGCCGCGCGGATCTGGCTGATGCGACCCTGGATGTCAGCCTGCTTGCCCTTGCCGCCGATCAGGGTGGTGTTGTCCTTATCCACCACGATGCGCTTGACGTGGCCAAGATCGTCGAGCCCGGTGTTCTCGAGCTTGAGGCCCAGCTCTTCAGCGATCACCTTGCCCCCGGTGAGGGTCGCGATGTCCGTGAGCATCTCCTTGCGCCGGTCGCCGAAGCCCGGGGCCTTCACGGCGCACACCTTCAGCGTGCCGCGCAGCTTGTTGACGACGAGCGTCGCCAGCGCCTCCCCCTCGACGTCCTCGGCGATGAGGAGCAGCGGCTTGCCCGCCTGCGCCACCTTCTCGAGGACCGGGAGCAGGTCCTTCATGGTGGCGATCTTCTTTTCGTGCACCAGGACGTACGCGTCCTCGAGCACGGCCTCCATCTTCTCGGGATCGGTGATGAAATAGGGCGAGAGGTAGCCGCGATCGAACTGCATCCCGTCCACCGTCTCGAGCGTGGTCTCGAGGCCCTTCGCCTCCTCCACCGTGATCACGCCGTCCTTGCCGACCTTGTCCATGGCGTCGGCGATCTTGTCGCCAATCTCCTTGTCGCCGTTGGCGGAGATGGTGCCGACCTGCGCGATCTCCTTCCGGCCCTTGCTGGGCGCGGAGATCCGCTTCAGCTCCTCCACCACCAGCTCGACCGCCTTGTCGATGCCGCGCTTCAAGGACATCGGGTTGGCGCCCGCGGTGACCGACTTCAGGCCCTCGCGGAAGATCGCCTGGGCCAGCACGGTCGCGGTGGTGGTACCGTCCCCGGCGATATCGGAGGTCTTGGTCGCCACTTCCTTCACCATCTGGGCGCCCATGTTCTCGATCGGATCCTCGAGCTCGATCTCCTTGGCGACGGTGACGCCGTCCTTGGTGATCGTCGGGTTGCCGAACTTCTTGTCGATGACGACGTTGCGGCCCTTGGGGCCGAGCGTGACGCGCACCGCCTCGGCCAGTTGGTCCACGCCCCGCTTGAGCCGGGCGCGGGCCTCGGTGTTGAACTCCAGTAGTTTCGCAGCCATGTCGTTGTCCTCTCTAGCGCCTCAACTCAGCTTGGCGATGACGTCGGATTCCTTGATGAGGATGATTTCCTCACCCTCCAGTTCCACTTGGGTGCCGCTGTACTTCCCGTACACCACGCGGTCGCCCACCTTCAGCTCCATCGGGACCACGTCGCCCTTCTCGCGTCGCCCGGGTCCAACGGCGATCACGTCCCCCTGGATCGGCTTTTCCTTGGCCGTGTCGGGGATGTAGAGTCCACCCTTCATCGTTTCCGTCTCTTCCGACGGCCGGATCGCGACGCGATCGGCGAGGGGGAAGAGCTTGAGTCTCGTCTTCGAAGCCGTTGCGGTTGCCATGGTACCAGTGCCTCCACCTTGGTGCGTGGTGCTAAGTGCTTGTCTGTCAAGACTGTTAGCACTCTCATCCGGTGACTGTTAGCACTCTCATCCGGTGAGTGCTAAACCACAGCCAGGAATCTCTCCCCCCGCGCGCGCGCTGTCAAGAG
>DATBCS010000077.1:0-5833 GCA_036270315.1 Gemmatimonadales bacterium | reverse complement strand
GGTCAGCCCGTCCGGGCCTGGGAAAACGACAAAGAGAAAGCGCCAGGCCCGCGCCGCGGCGGCGAGCCACGCATCTGCGACCGCGCGGTCGAGGGCGGCGTACGTGCCGAGGTAGTGCGCCGCGGCGCCGAGCAACGCCCGCCGAACGGGAATCAGGTGGGCGCCGCGGGCTAGCCCGCGCGTGATCGGCGTGCAGATGGCGAGGCTCTGCGGCACGAGCTCGAACAGTGACGGGCCGCCGGCAATGTCGCGGTTGATCCACCCCGCCTGGGGGCTGCAGTAACTCCGTGCCGCCCGCCAGCGATCCCTCAGGCCGCCGTCGACGCCGGCGCGGTCGAGCCACCGGATCCCGGGGATGTTGGCCGATCCTGGATACCGGCCGAACAGGAGCGGGATATAGGCGACGCCCGTGGTCGACGGAAATACGGTCGTGCCGACCGCGATCCCGCCCGGCTCGATCACCGAACGGGCGAGGTGCGGCAGGTCACCCCGGTCGAGCAGGTCGCGCAGCACGTCGGGGCGCGCCCCATCCACGAGAATGCACACCACGCGCGAGGCGGTAGGCCCGGCAACCGCCCGTTCCGTCGTGATCGTGTTGGTGGGGCTCAAACGGACACCGGTCGCGACGTGATCCGGCCAGGATGCGGAGGGAGACCTGCGGCCTTCCCGCGAGGCAGGTCGGCGCGAGCCGACGAAGGGGCCAAAGCGGCACGCCGCGGGAAGAGCACGGGTGCAACATAACCCGAGCGGGGGACGCCGAACAGGAGTTTGCGGACAGCGCACCCGGCCCAGGTCCTCGGGTAGATCTGACTCGCGCGCGTCTGTATCGTTTTGAACAAGTCACCGCCTGTGCGTGCCGCTCGCGCGCCACCCGCGGCTTGCTGGCCAGGCCGTTGAGAGCCGCTCAGCTGAGGGAGCGAAGGAGAAGGACTATGTGGTTTGTCCCGTCCTGGGCCGTCGGCGTGGTCGTCATCGTCTTCGGGGTGTCGCTCGCCAAAGGGCTGCAGGCCCTCCTGCAAGCGCAAGCCACCCGGGTGCCCAGTCAGGGTCCCAGGCACCCGGACGTGGCCCAACTGACCGAGGCGCTGGACGAGGTGCAGCGGCGCGTCGGTGAGCTGGAGGAACGGCTCGATTTCGCCGAGCGACTCCTCGCGAGGCAGCGCGAGGGCGAGCGGTTGGCACCTCCCCAGCACTGATCCCACCGGGTAGCCCGCACAGCCGCGCGGTGCCTACGCGGCTCCGAATGCAACGTCGCCGGGGGCGTTCACTACCCTGTGACCGTCTCGAGCCACAGCTGGGCAATGGCCCCGTGGCCCGCCACCGTGGGATGCACGCCGTCGGCCGCCCAGTAGCTGGGCGGCGCCTGGCGGGACAGGCGCTCAAACAGGCCGTGCAGTGCGATGAACGTCGCTCCCACCCGCTCGGCGACCCGTTTCGCCGCCTCGCGACGCCGATCGAACTCCGGAAACCACGCGTCGGTCACCACCCCTGTCCGCAACACGAACGGCTCGAGTACCACGACGCGCACCTCGGGCAGCGCTGCCTTGGTGCGCTCCAGTAATGCCGCGTACTCAGTCTCGTAGTCTTGGACGGTCCCGTGGTAGCTCCCGTTGAGCGTGTGCCAGTAGTCGTTCACACCGATCAAGATGCTAAGGAGATCGGGCTTCAGGGCCACCGTGTCGTTTGACCAGCGGTTGGCGAGGTCGGGGACCGTGTTGCCACTGACCCCGCGATTGAAGCAGCGCACGTCGCGCTCCGGGTGTGCCCCGAGGAGCGAGGACGCGATCAGCAGGGGGTAGCCGAAGCCCAGCCCGTCCGCATGGTTTGGCTCGGTGACGCTGCGGTTGCGCCCGGCATCCGTGATCGAATCGCCCTGGAAGAGGATCGTACGGGCGGCAAGGGCGCGCAGCGCTCGCGCGCTCGGTCGCCACGCGCCGGGCCAGACGCTGAAGACGGCGGCACTCCCCGAAGCGGCGAGGAAGTCACGGCGGTGGATCAGAGTGCTCATCGGCGGCTCGCTGAGTGGTGAAGGGATGCACCACGCTATCGCCCCCCGGGGCGCGAGGCAAATGCCGTCGGGTCGAGGGAACCAGCGCGCCGGGGAAGGGGTTTAGGAGGCAACGCCCCTGAACACAGGGTGGGAACGATGCGGACCAAGGCGCGGCGGTCAGCGCGCTGCCAGCACGGGGTGCGCTACGAGACGGACTGGATGGGCCGGACCTACGTCGGGTGCCCCATTTGCAACCGCTGGAAGCTGCTGAAAGCGAAACCGGCTCCGGCGACCCCCAAACGGCTGGCGGCCTGATCATGAGCAGCGGGGCCGGGACAGATGGTCCCGGCCCCGTTTGCCTAATCGCTCTCCCTGAACGGCTCGACCGTCCCGCCTCGCCGGCGGCGGGTTACTCGCCGTAGGGGATCCAGATGTTCTTTACCTGCGTGGCTTCGCGCAGGAATTCGCGCCCCTCGCCCTGGCCGGCATCCATCCAGCTGCGGACGTGCCACTCGACCCACGTGCGCTTCATGTTCCCGGCCGACGCCCGCTCAACCGCGGCGCCGGCGGGCTCGCCCCCGAAGCACCAGACCGCGTCGACGTCGTCGTGCTCGGCCAGCACCTTCACGAGGGCGTCCTTTGCTCCCGTCACGATGTTGATGACCCCAGCTGGCACGTCGGACGCGTCCACCACGGTGTAGAGCTCGGTCGCTGCTAGCGGGTATGCCTCGGAGGGGATGGCCACGACGGTGTTGCCGACGGCCAGGGCGGGGGCGACGAGCGAGACGAATCCGAGTAGCGGATAGGGCTCAGGGCACGCGATGCCCATCACGCCGGTTGGCTCGTGCATCGCCAGCGTCACGCCACGGATCGGCACCTGGTGCACCGCGCCGTCGTACTTGTCAGCCCAGGCGGCGTAGGTGAAGAGCCGGGCGATCGCTACCTCCACCTCGCGCCGGCCGCTCGCGCGGTCCTGGCCCGTCATCGCCGCGATGCGCTCCGCGAACTCCTCAGCGCGCGGCGCGAGGTTCTCGGCGAGGTAGTAGAGGACCTGGCCCCGCGTGTGGCCGCTCGCGCGCGCCCACGCGGCCGCCGCGTGCGCCGCCTCCACCGCGTTCCGAATGTCCTTGCGGTTGCCCTCGGCGACCTCACCGAGCAGCGCACCCGCCGAGCTCACGATGCGGCGCGAGTACCCTTGGTCGGGCCGGACCTGCGCGCCGCCGATGAAGAGCTTGTAGGTGCGGTCGATCGGCGGGAGCGCGTCGCGCGGCGGGGCAGGGTCCTTCGCAGACCGCGCCTTTGCACGGGTCGCACGGCTCGGCTGAGGAGGCTCGGCACTCTCCGCGCGCCCCTCCCACTCGGGCTTCACGTACTCCCACATCCCCTCGCGCCCACCCTCGCGTCCGAAGCCGGACTCCCGATAACCGCCGAACCCCGAGGCGGCGTCGAAGAGGTTGGTGCAGTTGATCCAGATCACGCCGGCCTTGATCTGCGGGGCCACGTCGAGCGCGAGGTTGATGTTCTCCGTCCACACGCTCGCCGCCAGGCCGTACGGCGTGTTGTTCGCAAGCTCCACCGCTTCGGCCGGCGTCCGGAACGTCATCGAAACCAGCACCGGGCCGAAGATCTCGACCTGCGCGATGGTGGCGGCGGGCGAGACGTTGGTGAACAGCGTGGGGGGATAGAAGTACCCATCCGTGGGGCACGCCCAGGAGGGCTGCCACATGGTGGCCCCCTCGTCGACGCCTTGCGTCACCAGCCGCCGGATGCGCTCGAGTTGCACCGGGGCGACGATCGCGCCCATGTCGATCGCCTTGTCGAGCGGCGGACCCACGCGGAGCTTCTCCATGCGGGCGCGCAGCTTGGTGACCAGGCGCTCGGCGATGCCTTCGTGCACCAGCAGCCGCGAGCCGGCGCAGCACACCTGGCCCTGATTGAACCAGATCGCGTCCACGACGCCCTCGACCACACTGTCCAGATCGGCGTCGTCGAAGACGATGAACGGGCTCTTGCCGCCGAGTTCGAGCGAGAGCCGCTTGCCCGAGCCCGCCGTCGCCTGGCGAATGAGGCGGCCGACCTCGGTCGATCCGGTGAAGGCGATCTTGTCGATGTCGGGGTGATTGACGATCAGCTCGCCTGTCGTTCCGTCGCCGGTGACGACGTTGAGCACCCCCGGCGGCAGCCCCGCCTCATGGGCGATCTCGGCGAGGCAGAGGGCGGTGAGCGGCGTGAACTCGGCTGGCTTCAGCACCACCGTGTTACCGGCGGCGAGCGCGGGCGCGACCTTCCAGGCCACCATCAGGAGCGGGAAGTTCCACGGGATGATCTGCCCTACGACGCCCACCGGTCCGTAGCCCGCGAACTCCGAGGCCAAGAGCTGCGCCCACCCGGCGTGGTGGTAGAAGTGCCGCGCGACGAGTGGGATGTCCAGGTCGCGGGTCTCGCGGATCGACTTGCCGTTGTCGAGGCTTTCGAGCACGGCGAGCAGCCGCGAGTGTTTCTGCACCTCGCGCGCGAGCGCGTACAGATGACGCGCGCGCGCGTGCCCCGCGAGGGTAGACCAGCTGGCGAACGCCTGCCGGGCGGCTGCCACAGCGGCGTCAACGTCCGCCGGACCCGCCGCGGTCACCCGCGCCAGCGGAGTGGTCGTGGCAGGGTTCAGGACCTCCAGGGTGTCACCACTCCGCCCCTTCGTCCACCGCCCGGCGATGAACAGGCCAAGGCCGTCCGCCCCGCCATGGCGCGCGATCCACTCGAGGGCCGGCTTGTCGCTCTCGGGCGCCGGACCATAGGGCATCGCCTCGAACAGTTCGGGGATCGTCGTCATGCCGAGGCCCTTAGACCATCGGGTGATGGTGCGCCGCCGAGTAGCGCCCGGTGATGAAGTGCTCGAGTTGGCGCTCGATGTCGGTGAGCAGCGCCGAGGCGCCGATCCGGAACAGATCGGCGCGCAGCCAGCGGTCCCCCAACTCCTCCTTCATCAGGATGAGCCATTCGAGCGCCTGCTTGGCCCGGCGGATCCCGCCCGCCGGCTTGAACCCCACCGCAAAGCCCGTGCGCTCATGGTAATCGCGGATCTGGCGCGTCATCACGACGCCGACGGGGAGGGTGGCATTGACGGGTTCCTTGCCGGTCGACGTCTTGATGAAGTCGGCCCCCGCCATCATCGCTACCTGGCTCGCACGGGCCACGGTCGTCAGCGTCGCGAGCTCGCCCGTCCCGAGGATGACTTTCATCAGGGCGGGCCCGCAGGCTTCGCGGAAGGAGCGCACCTCGTCGTACAGCGCCTCCCAATGGCCGGCGAGGGCGTGTGCCCGGGTGATCACGACGTCAATCTCCTCCGCACCGGCCGCAACCGAGGCCCTGATCTCCGCGATCCGCTGGGGCAGGGGACTGAGGCCCGCCGGGAACCCCGTCGACACCGCGGCCACCGGGATCCCGGAGTCCGCGAGCGCGGCGGCGGCCACCGGCACGAACGCGTGATACACGCACACCGCGCCGACCTTGATCCCCAGATCCGCGGCGCCGAGCGCTTCGAGGATGTCGCGCCGCACGGGATGCTGCGCCTTGGCGCACAGCCGGAGCACGTTGGTCGGGGTGTCGTCGCCCTGCAGGGTGGTGAGGTCGATGCACGTGATGGCCCGCAGCAGCCAGGCGGCCTGCCATTCCTTCTTGACGGTGCGCCGCGTGGGGATGGTGGCGGCGCGGCGCTCGACGGCGGAGCGGTTGACCCGCAGCGCCCGCAGCAGATCGAGGTCGAGGGGAATGCCGGGGTTGCGCTAGGGGCCCGTCAACGTCCGGAGCGCGCGCTCAGGCGAGACCGCCGTCGGCGCCACCCCCGCC
>DATBCS010000076.1:0-12394 GCA_036270315.1 Gemmatimonadales bacterium | reverse complement strand
CACGGGCTGGGCCGCCAGTCGTATTCGCAGCTGGGCGGCGTCGTGTCGCGCGTGCTACGTGGGATCGAAAAGGACCTACTGCTGATCCGGGACGAACGGTCATTCGAGGGCGGCCGGTTCCTCGTGTGTGTGGACGGGTCGTCCTACAGCTATCGCGCGATGCGGGCCGCGCTCGAGTTGGCCCAGACGTTCGGCGGCTCCATGTACGTCTGTAGTGCCTTCGACGTCGAGTACCACCACGTGGTGTTCCACAACATCAAGGACGTGCTCTCGTACCAAGCCGCGAAGGTGTTCAAGTTCGAGGAACAGGAGGAGCTCCACAACAACATCATCGACAAGGGCCTGCTGCAGCTGTGTCAGGCGAACGTGAAGCGCGCCACGGTGATGGCCCAGGAATTTCCGGCCGTCCCGCTCACGACGCAGATCCTCATCGGCAAGCCGTTTCAGGTGATCCTGCAATGGATCGAGGAGATCCAGCCGTCGTTGCTCGTGCTGGCCCGCCACGGCGCCCATCGCATCGAGGGGACCGACCTGGGATCGCAGGCCGAGAATCTCATGCGGATCGCGCCCTGCAGTACGCTCGTGATCGGCACGGTCGGCATCCGGCCGGAGGACATCCCCTGGATCGAGGAGGATGGCGTCGCCGGGCTGGCGTGGGCACCGGACGCGGAGGTGCGGATCCTCCGCGTGCCGCCCTTCGCGCAGGGGATCGCGCGGCGCGCGGTGGAGGAATACGTGCTCGAGCAGACGCACGGCGAACCGGCGACCGTCACGAACCGCTGGCTCGACGAGGCGATCCGCAAGCTCCTCCCGACGCATATGCAGCTCATCATGGGGATCGGCACGGCGGAGGAGATCGCTCTCGCCGAAGTGAAGGCGCGCGAGCAACTCGAGACCACGAAGGTCCAAGGGCACGATGCCGATCCGGTGTCCGCGGGCCCCGAGGTCGAGGTGCGCTGCCCCGTCACCGGCCGTGTGAGCCAGCGCGCGCGCACCGCGGCCGACCCGATCGTGTGGACCGCGGAGGCGTGGGCCCGGCTCCAGCTCGTGCCGCTCGTCGCCCGGCCGCTCGCCCGCAACACGGTGGAGCGGTTCGCCCGCGCTCACGCCATCTGGCGCGTCACGACGCCGGTGATGGACGACAACAAGCAGGCGATGATCACCGCCGATGAGTTCGACGTCGAGACGATGATGGTGATGTTCACCGAGCTGCGGGCCAAGCAGATCCGGGCCGAGGCGGAGGGGACGGACGCGTTGTCGCCCGAGCTGCGGGCGTTCATCGAGGACGCCCGGGCGCAGGGCATCACGCGCTGCCCGATCCGGGACATCGAGGCGCAGCAGGCCAAGTGCCCGGTCGACTTCAAGACGCTCTCGCCGGCCGAGGCGCGCGCCGCGATGGAGCGTCTGCTCGCGGAGCCGCCCGGAGCCTGACGTGGACTACGTCCCGCACGTCGTCGCCTGGAACCTGACGCGGCGCTGCAACCTCGAGTGCGCTCACTGCTACATCTCCGCCGGTCCCGCCGAGTCGGCGCGCGAGGAGTTGCGCACCAGCGAGTGCCGGCGCGTGCTCGACGAGATCCTCGCCCTCAACCCTGCGCCGCTCGTCATCCTTTCGGGCGGGGAGCCGTTGCTGCGCGACGATCTCGAGCAGCTGGCGGCCCACGCCGCGCAGGCCGGAGCCACAGTGGTCGTGGGCACGAACGGCACCCTGCTCACCGAGGCGCGGATCGCCGCGCTCCAGGCGGCCGGCGTGCGCGGCGTGGCGGTGAGCGTCGATTCGCTGCGGCCGTCCTACCACGACAACTTCCGCCACAAGGCGGGCTCGCTCGCCGACACCCAGGCCGCGCTCGCCCGGCTGCGCGCCCAGCGGGTCGACTTCGTCATCCAGACGACCGTGACGAAAGGCAACCGCGCCGAGCTCGGCGCGCTCGTGGCCTGGGCGGCGGCCGAGGGTGCGGTGTCGTTCAACGCCTACTTCCTCGTCGCGACCGGCCGGGGGGCGGCGCTCAGCGATCTTGCGCCGGCCGACTACGAGGCGGTGCTCGCCCAGCTGGCGGGCTGGCAACGGGCCTACCGCGGGCGGATGTTGGTGCGCGCCAAATGCGCGCCGCACTTTATGCGCCACGTCCATCAGGCCGATCCTGCCTCCCCGATCCTCCATTACGAGACCCGCTGCCCGTGCGGGACTCAGTACTGCCGCATCACGCCGGACGGGAAGGTCACGCCGTGCCCCTACCTGCCCGAGGTGGCGGGCGATCTGCGCAGCCAAGGGTTCGCCGAAATCTGGCAGGCCGCCCCGTTGTTCCGCCGCCTGCGGGATGGTCCTCTGGGCGGCAAGTGCGGGCGCTGCGAATACCGCCGCCTGTGCGGCGGCTGCCGCGCCCGCGCTTGGGCGCTTGAGGGGGACGTGCTCGCCGCCGATCCGTCGTGCGTCTACGAGCCGACGGGCGACACGGCCCCCCTCGAGCGCTTGCGGGACACCGTGTACGGGGATGAGTTCGCCCCGGGGCTCGCCTGGGCCGAGGCGGCGCGCGAGCGGATGGCGCGGATTCCCTCGTTCGTGCGCGGCGTCGTGATGCGGCGCGTGGAGGACTATGCCCGCCGCCAGGGGCGTCGGGAGGTGACCCTGGAACTCCTCGCCGAGGTTCGGAGCGCGATGCCGATCGACTTCTCCGAGCGGCGTCCGTTCTTCGTGAGCGACACCCGATGAGAGGCGCGGCATGACGCCCACGCTGGCCTTCGCCCTCCAGGCCGCGGCGGACACGAGTCACGCCTACCGCGAGTTCCCGCTGATCGGGGAGCGCGCGGCGGTGTGGATCGCGGCCGAGGTGCACCTCATGTTCGCGGCGTTCGTGCTGGGTGTGCCGATGTTCGCGGTGGTGGCGGAGGCGATCGGCATCTTCGGGCGCGACGCGCGCTATGACCGGCTGGCCAAGGAGTTCACCCGCCTCTTGCTCGTGGCCTACAGCGCGACGGCGATCTGGGGCGCGGTGCTCGTGTTCTTCCTCGCGACGCTCTATCCCAAGTTCTGGGCCTACCTGACGGCGGTGTTTTATCCGTCGATGTGGGCGTACGTGGCGTTGTTTTTCTGCGAGTCGTTCACCCTGTACCTGTACTACTACGGGTGGGAGCGCTGGCACGAAGGCCGGGCCAAGCGGGTCCACTGGGGCCTCGGGCTGCTCTTGAACGTGTGGGGCACGATCGTGATGCTGATCGCGAACTCGTGGCTCACCTACATGATGACCCCGCCCCGGGACATCACGCCGACCACGGATCCCAACACGATCAAGCTGTGGCACGCGATCGCCAACGCCACCTGGATGCCGATCAACGTGCATCGCCTGATCGCGAACGTGGTGTTTGGCGGCGCGATCGTCGCGGCGTATGCCAGCTATCGGTTCCTCGCTTCGACGACCGACGAGGAGCGCGCCCACTACGACTGGATGGGCTACGTCGGGAACTTCATCGCCATCTCGGCGCTCATCGTGCTCCCCTTCGCCGGCTACTGGCTGGGACGCGAGATCTACCAGTACGACCAGTCGATGGGGATCACCATGATGGGCGGCTTCATGAGCTGGCTGTGGGTGATCCAGGCGTTCCTAATCGCCGTGCTGTTCCTGACTGGGAACTACTACCTGTGGGTCGGGATGGAGCGGATCCCGGGCGCGGCGCGCTTCCAACCCTACACCAAGTGGCTGCTCCTCGTCCTCGTGGTGGGGGCCATCGTGTGGGGCACGCCCCACACGATGATCGCGGATTCGAAGGAGCTCGCCGCGATGGGCGGCTCGCACCACCCGCTGCTCGGCGCGTTAGGCGTGATGAGCGCCAAGAACACCGCCGTGAACCTGATGATTCTCACCACGTTCCTGTCGTTCCTCCTGTACCGACGGGCGAACATCCGGCCGGTGGTGCCGTGGGCGCGGACGGGGACCCTGATCCAGGGCGCCATGTTCGCCCTCGCCGCCGCGGTGGTGCTGTTCTACGGCATCCGGGGCTACTTCGTCGAGGCGATCGTGCGCATCGGCTTCAGCGTGTACCAGGTGCTCGCGGTGCTGAGCTGCATCGCGGGCGTCACGGTGATCGACATTCTCCTGGCGCGCGGCGCGCAATCGCTCGGCGCGATCCAGTGGGGCAGGATGCCGCCGCGCTCGCAGTACGCCCTGTTCATTCTCGCCGTGACGTTCACCTGGCTCATGGGGCTGATGGGGTTCGCCCGCTCGGGGATCCGGCAGTACTGGCACGTGTGGCAGGTGCTGCAGGACACGAGCCCGTACGCGGTGACGCCGGCGCTCGGCTATGCCTCGAAGCTCATCAGCGTGTGCGTCCTCATCTTCCTTGCCCTGGTGGCGTTCGTCTTCTGGGTCGGCGGACTCGCGGAGAAGTCCACGTTCGTCCCGTCGCGTGGCCGGGAGGTGCCTCGTGTGGGCCACTAACGCGAAGATCGTCGGGATCGTGCTCGGGACGCTGGCGCTCTATACCCTGATCGCCAACGCGATCCCGCAGGTCGAGTCCGAGGTGCCGCAGACCCTCACCCTCGGCGCCAGCGTGACCCCCGAGCAGCTCGTCGCCGCCGGGGAGAAGGTGTTCACCGGGATCGGCGGGTGCACCACCTGCCATGGGCTCGGCACGCGCGCGCCGAACCTGCTCACCGACGAGAAGGGGACGGGCCCCATCGGCGTCCGGTGCAGCAAGCGGGTGCCCGGGAAGAGCTGCAAGGAGTACTTGTACGAGCGGCTCGACAAGCCCAACGCCGTGCTGCTGCCGGGCTACGAACCGATCATGCCGGTGATGACGAAGGTCCTATCGCCCGAGCAGGTGTGGGCGGTCATTGCGTTTCTCGAGGCGCAGGGCGGTAGCGTCGACGTCACGGCGGACGACATCGCGAAATCGAAACAAGCCGCGGGCGGCGGGGCTACGCCGACCGCGGGCGGCGGTGCGGCGGGCGGCGGGGGGGGCGGGGGGGGCGCGGGGGCCGGGGGGTTCGCGGGCGGCAGCACGGATCCCACGGCGATCATCCAGGCCGCGGGGTGCCTGGCCTGCCACAAGCTCGACGGCCAGGGGCAAATGATCGCGCCCGACCTGACCCACGTGCGCGCGCGGCGCGACGCGAACTCGATCCGGGCCAAGATCCTCAATCCGATGTCGTCGATCACCCGCGGGTACGAGAAGCTCGCCGGGATCATGCCGAAGGGGTTCGGGACCATGATGAGCGCCGCGCAGCTCGAGGCCCTGGTGCAGTTCTTGGCCGCGCACAAGTGAGACTCCCGCCCGCCGCGCGACGCTACGCCGCGCATCCGTTCTGGCAGGCGCTGGGTCTCCTCGTGCTCGCCTACCTCGTCGTCGTCTTCGCGGTGCCGCGCTTGCCGGGGAGCGCGATGGTGCCGCACAGCGTGGTGCTGCAGTATATGGTCACGGTGCTCGTGGGCCTGCTCATCTATGTGAGCAGCGCCGAGGCGCGCTGGGCGCGCTTCAAGGAGCCGATCCAGGCGTTGTTGGTCGAGCCCCGGCTGCGGCCGCTCCGCGCGGTGCTGCTCGGCGGCGTCACCTTGGGCGTCGGCGGGATCACCCTGGGCCAGGTGCGGGCCACGGTCGCCGCGCCCCCCACGATGCGCTCGATTCATCCCGCCCCGCCGAGCGAGATCACGTTCCAGGGGCGCACCGTGACGCTCACGGGGCTCGAGAATCCGCTCCGCCAGCACCCCGACTCGCTTGCCACCTACCTGGCCGCGGGGAAGCGGGTCTATTACCAGAACTGTGTCCCGTGTCACGGCGATCACCTGGACGGCCAAGGGCACTTCGCGCACGGGTTCAATCCCCTGCCGGCAAATTTCCAGGATAACGGAACGATCGCCCAACTCACCGAAAGCTTTGTGTTCTGGCGCGTCGCGAAAGGCGGCCCGGGGCTGCCGCGCGAGGGCACGCCGTGGAACTCCGCGATGCCCAAATGGGAGGACTTCCTGACCGAACCGGAGATCTGGTCGGTCATCCTGTTCCTGTACGACCAGACGGGCTGGAAGCCGCGCACCTGGGAGAAGGCCGAGACGGGAGGCGCGAAGTGAGCGGGGCCGCGCGCCACGCCGCGGCGGCGGGGGTGGGCATTGTCGTCCTGTTCCTGGGCGCCGGGTGGGCGCTCCGCCTGGCCGCCCAAGACACGACGGCCGGCAAGCAGGTGTACGTGAAGTGGTGCGCGGGCTGCCACGGCGATACCGGCGCGGGCGACGGTCCGGCTGCCGGCTACATGCTGCCGCGACCCCGCAACTTCACGGGCGCCGTATACAAGGTCCGCAGCACGGCGAGCGGCCAGCTGCCCACCGATGGCGATCTCCAGCGCGCCGTTGATGAGGGCCTTCCCGGCAGCGCCATGCCGGCGTGGAAAGGCCGCCTGTCGGACGCCGAGCGCCGCGCCGTCGTGGCGTACGTGAAGACCTTCTCCGCGTTTTTCGCCGATACGAGCCAGCACGTCACGCCGCTCACGTTCTCCCGAGAGCCGGGCGGCGGCAGCGGGGCGGCGGAGCTCCAGCGGGGGCGCCAGTTTTACGACTCGATCGGGTGTCGCAAGTGCCACGGCGACCAGGGGCGGGGCGACGGCCCGTCGGCGCCGACCCTGAAGGACGACGCCGGGTTCCCGATCTTCGCGGCGGACCTGCACCAGAGCTGGCGGTTCCGCGGCGGCCGGACCACGGCCGATATCTATCGCCGGCTGCGGACCGGGCTCGACGGCACGCCGATGCCGTCGTTCTCCGACCTCATCGATCAGAAGTTCCTCACCGATGTCGACCTGTGGCGGCTGGCTGAGTACGTGCGCTCGCTGTCCCCTGCCGACAGCGCCGAGGTGCGGGACGTGATCCACGCGTCGCTGACCACGGGCCCCCTGCCGGTCTCGCCCGACGACTCCGCGTGGCACCGCCTCGCGCGCTACTGGTTTCCGCTCGTCGGCCAGGTGATCCGCAAGTCCCGCTGGTTCGCGCCGGCCGTGAGCGGGGTGTGGGTCGAGGCGGTGCACAACGGCCAGGCGTTGGCGCTGCGCGTCAGTTGGGACGACCGCTCCCAGAGCCCCGACACGGCGTGGCGCGCGTTCGAACAGCGCGTGCTCGCGACGGTGGCGAGCGACGATTCGGGCGCGACCCGAGCGGAGCCCTGGCCCGACCAGCTCGCCGTGCAGTTCCCGCGCCGCCTGCTCGACGGGATGGAGCGGCCCTACTTCTTGATGGGGACCGCCACGGATCCCGTGTATCAGTGGCGCTGGACGAGCCAGCCGCGCCGCGCGGTGGCGGGGCTCGCGCGGGGGATCGAGCAGTTCGACACGCTGGCGCTCGCGCCAGCCGCCCAGGCGGTCTACGATCACGGCGAATGGCGGGTGGTGTTGACGCGCGCTCTTGCCACGCCCGACACCGCTAACGATGTTCAGCTTGCGACTGGCCGCGCTATTCCAGTGGCCTTCTTCGCGTGGGACGGGTCTAGTGGGGAGCATGGCTCCCGCATGGGCCTGAGCACCTGGTATTTCCTCGCGCTCGACCGGCCCACGCCGCCGGGCGTGTTGCTCTCGCCCCTTGTGGCCATGGCCCTCACCCTCGGGCTCGGGCTGGTGGTCGTGCTGCGGGCCCAGCGGCGCGGCGCCGGGGTATAGCGGGCACGACCCAAATCGGAGGAGGCAGGATGCGTAAGTTCGGTGTTCTCGCGCTGGTGGGGGTGGGGGCCGGGGTGTGGGGGCTCGCGCTCGGGGGGTGGACGCGTCCGCCCGCACCGCAGGCCGGCGCCACGATCACGGGGAAGGTCAAGTTCGTCGGCAAGGCGCCGACGAACCCGGTGATCGACATGACCGAAGAGCCCAAGTGCAAGGCGAAGTACACCACGCCGCCGCGCGACCAGGTCGTCGAGGTGAACCCCAACCAGACCCTCGCCGACGTGTTCGTCTACGTGAAGGCCGGCCTGCCGGCGAGCTACAAGGCCCCGGCGCCCGCGGGACCCGTCACGCTCGACCAAGACGGGTGTCGCTACCATCCCCACGTCTTCGGGATCCTCGTCGGCCAGACCCTCGCCATCAAGAACTCCGATGGCATCCTGCACAACATCAAAGCCAAGGCGGTCAAGAACCGCCCGTTCAACATCAGCCAGCCCGCGGTCATGACGTCGGAGCGCACGTTCGCGGCACCCGAGGTGATGGTGCCGCTCGAGTGCAACGTCCACGGCTGGATGCACGCCTGGCTCGGCGTCCTGCCCCACCCGTTTTTCGGCGTGAGCGGCACCGACGGGACGTTCAGTCTCAAGGGACTGCCGCCCGGGACCTACACGATCGAAGCGTGGCAGGAGAAGTACGGCACCCAGACGGCCACGGTGACGGTCACGGGGAGTGAGACGAAGACGCACGAGTTCTCCTTCGCCGCGAAGTGAGCTGAGCGCCTCGTAACGGGAGCACGCCCATGCCTTGGTGGTTACCACTCAAGGGTTCGACATTCGCCGGGCCGATCGACGGCCTGTTCCTCGCGATCCTGATCATTACCGGCATCGCGTTCGTGCTGGTCGAGGTGGGGCTCGTCTGGTTCGTGTTTGCGTACCGCCAGCGCCCCGGCCGGAAGGCGTTCTATACCCATGGGAACACCCGGGCGGAGGTGATCTGGACCGCGATCCCGGCGGTGACCATGGTGGCGCTCGGCCTCGTCAGCAACCACTACTGGGTCGAGATCAAGGGCCGCAACAGCGTGCCGCCCAACGCGTATCCGATTGGGGTCCACGCGAAGCAGTTTGAGTGGCAGATCACCTACCCCGGGCTCGACGGCAAGCTCGGCACCGCCGACGACTTCACGATCCGCAACCAGTTGCACGTGCCCGCGGGCCGGCCGATCGTCGTTCACCTCTCCTCGGAAGACGCGATCCATTCCTTCTACGTCCCGCAATTTCGCATCCGTCAGGACGTCGTGCCGGGGATGGACATCAAGGCTTGGTTCCAGGCCACGGTGCCGGGCACCTACGAGCTCGCCTGCTCCCAACTGTGCGGGCTCGGCCACTACCGCATGCGGGCGCAGGTGTTCGTGCAGTCGCCCGAGGACTATGAGGCCTGGCTGAAGCGGGCCGCTCAGGAGGCTACGCAATGACCACCGTCGCCGCGACGAGCCAAGCCGCGCACGGCCAGCACGACGACCGGAGCTTCCTCCGGAAGTACATCTTCTCGACCGATCACAAGATCATCGGGATCCAGTTCCTGTTCGTCAGCCTGTTCTTCCTGCTCGTGGGCGGGATCCTGGCGATGCAGATGCGCTGGCAGCTCGGCTTCCCGGGGAAGCCGATGCCGGGCGGCGGCATCCTCCCGGACACGATGGCGCCCGGGGGCGTGATCCTCCCCGAGTACTACATCCAGCTCGTCACGATGCACGGCACGTTCATGATCTTCTTCGCGATCATGCCGCTGCTCGTGGGCGTGTACGCCAACTTCCTCATCCCGTTGAAGATCGGCGCCCACGACATGGCGTTCCCGCGCATCAACATGGCGTCGTTCTGGCTGGCGTTCGCGGCGGGGCTGGTGATGCTCGCGAGCCTGTTCGTGCCCGACGGCGCGTCGCGGGCTGGCTGGACGCAGTATGTGCCGCTCTCCGCCCGCCACGACTTGTCGGGCGCCTCGTACGGCCAGGAGCTCTGGTCGATCTCGATCATCCTACTCGGGCTGTCCTCGATCCTGGGCTCGCTGAACTACATCACGACGGTGATCAACAACCGGGCGCCCGGGATGACGTGGTTCCGGCTGCCCCTGTCCATCTGGTCGCTGTTCATCACCGCGATCCTCGGGCTCCTCGCGCTGCCGGTCCTGTCGGGCGCGGCGATCATGCTGCTGTTCGACCAGGTCCTCGGCACGCACTTCTTCGACCCGGGGGCCGGGGGGCAGCCGCTCCTGTGGCAGCACTTGTTCTGGTTCTTCGGCCACCCGGAGGTCTACATCCTCATCCTGCCGGCGATGGGGATGGTGTCGGATCTGATCGCGAACGGCAGCCGCAAGCCGATCTTCGGCTACCACTCGATGGTGTTCGCGATCGTCGCCATCGGGTTCCTCGGCTGGATCGTCTGGGGCCACCATATGTTCGTGAGCGGGATGAACCCGACGCTCGGGTCCTCGTTCATGGTGTCGACGCTGATCATCGCCGTGCCCTCGGCGGTGAAGACGTTCAACTGGATGGGGACGATGTGGCGCGGGAACTTGCAGTTCCACGTGCCGATGCTCAACGCCGTCGCGTTCGTCGCGATGTTCGTGATCGGCGGACTGTCGGGCATCTACATGGCGGCGACGCCGGTGGACATGTTCATCCATGACACGTACTTCATCGTGGCGCACCTGCACTACGTGCTGTTCGGCGGCAGCCTGTTCGCCCTGTTCGGCGCGATCCCCTACTGGTACCCGAAAATGTTTGGCCGCATGATGAGCGAGCGGTGGGGGAAGGTGCACTTCTGGCTCACGTTCGTGTTCTACAATCTCGTGTTCTTCCCGATGCACATCCTCGGG
Organism: Gemmatimonadales bacterium; assembly: GCA_036270315.1. Lineage (GTDB taxonomy): Bacteria > Gemmatimonadota > Gemmatimonadetes > Gemmatimonadales > GWC2-71-9 > AG41. Next base: position 1,905 of record DATBCS010000076.1, on the reverse strand, counting down.
ATGGGCGGGGCCATGCGGCGGATCTACGATCCGACGCAGTACGACTTCTTGAAGCCCTACCAGCCCCTCAACGTGTTCATCTCGATCTGCGCCTTCTTGCTGTTCGCGACCCAGTTCATCTTCTTCGTGAACTTCTGGTGGAGCCTGCGCCGGGGGAAGGTGGCGGACCAGAACCCGTGGCACGACAACGGCCTCGAGTGGACCCTGCCGAACCCGGCGCCGCATGGCAACTGGACGCGGGTGCCGACGGTGTATCGCGGCCCGTACGAGTACAGCTCGCCCGAGGTGGCGGAGGATTACCTGCCGCAGACGCGCAAGCTGCCCACCGACCGTGAGCCGGCGAGCGCGCCGGTCGCGGGCCACTGACGCCGAAAGGGACCACCAGGATGACGCACGCCACGGCGACCGTCGACGAGATGCGGCCTCCCTTCCCCGCCGAGCGGGGACTGGACGTCTACAACCTGAAGCTCGGGATGTGGGTGTTCCTCGCCTCCGAGGTGATGTTCTTCTCGGCCTTGATCGGCTCCTACGTCATCCTCCGCTTCGGCGCGGCGGGCGAATGGGCGCGGCCGGGGGTCGTCCTCAACATCCCGATCACGGCGTTCAACACGTTCCTCCTCATCTGCTCCTCGGTGTCGATGGTGAAGGCCTACGCCGCGATCGCCGACGGCGATCAGCGCGGGCTGCGCCTGTGGCTCGGCCTCACGATCCTGGGGGGCGCGACGTTCGTGGGCGTGCAGGTGTTCGAATACCTCCATCTCGTGGAGCGGGGCTTCACCCCCGCCGGGATCCGCGACGGCAGTGAGCTCGCGGCCCTCGTGGCGAATGGCACCCTCCCGGCCGCGACGGCGGGGTTGTACGGCTCGACCTTCTTTACGATGACCGGCTTTCACGGCTTCCACGTCACCTGCGGCGTGGTGTCGATGCTCTACCTGTACTTCACCAAGGTGCTGCCGGGGAAATACTCGCGGCAGGACTACCGCGGCATCGAGACGGTCGGCCTGTATTGGCACTTCGTGGACCTGGTGTGGATCATCCTGTTCACCATCGTCTACCTCGTCTGAGGACCTCATGGAGACGGCGCACAAGCGTCCCAACTACATCTTGATCTGGGTGTACCTCGCGCTCTTGACGGCCGCGGAGCTCGGGCTCGCCTTCCAGCTGCCGATCAGCCGCAACTGGAAGCTCGCGCTGCTCTTGTTCCTGGCGGTCTGGAAGGCGCTGCTCGTGGCGCTCTTCTTCATGCACCTGAAGTTCGAGCGCTGGAACCTGCGGATCATGGCGCTCATTCCCATCCCGCTCGCCCTGATCTTCATGGCCGCCGCCATGTCGGAACACATCTGGTAGCCTTCCTCGAGCTCACCAAGCCCCGCATCACGCAGCTGGTGCTGCTCACCGCCGCCGCGGGGTTTTACCTCGGCTCGCAGGCGGGCGTGGACGTGGGCCTGCTGGTCCAGACGCTCGTCGGCGTGGCGCTGGTCGCGGCAGGGACGAACGCCTTCAACCAGGTGCGCGAGCGCGACGTGGACGCCCAGATGCCCCGCACGCGGGGGCGGCCGCTGCCGTCGGGGCGCGTGAGCCCGCGGGCGGCCGCCGTGTTCGCGGGCACCATCTCGCTCGCGGGCGTCGTCTACCTGGCGCTGGCCGTCAACCTGCTTACCGCGGGGCTCGCGGCGCTCACGCTCGCGAGCTACGTGCTGCTCTACACCCCGCTGAAGCGCCGCACTACGCTCAACACGCTGATCGGGGCGGTGCCGGGCGCCCTGCCGATCGTGGGCGGCTGGACGGCGGCGGGCGGCGCGCTCGGGCCGGCGGTGGCGGCACTGTTCGGGATCTTGTTTCTGTGGCAGCTGCCCCACTTCCTGGCCCTCGCGTGGATCTACCGCGAGGACTACCGCCGAGCCG
>DATBCS010000075.1:0-9246 GCA_036270315.1 Gemmatimonadales bacterium | reverse complement strand
ATCGCGTGATCGCCAAGATCCTCGAAGCCGTAGGCGTGCCGTGACCTACACCGGCCAGGAGCGCCGCAGCGGCGCGACGTCGCCGGTGCGTGCGCGCCGGCGGACGGTCACCGCCGACGTGCTGCGGCAGGTCAAGGGGATCGAGCTGCGCACCCGCTCCCTCGTCAACTCGCTCTTCACCGGCGAATACCGCTCGGTGTTCCGCGGCCAAGGTATCGAGTTCGCGGAGGTGCGGGCCTACCAGCAAGGCGACGACTTCCGCTCGATCGACTGGAACGTCTCGGCCCGCATGGGCCACCCGTTCGTGAAGACCTTTCACGAAGAGCGCGAGATCACCCTGCTGCTCGTGGTGGACCAGTCCGGCTCCTGCCAGTTCGGGCGGCCGTACACCAAGGCGGGCCTCGCGGTCGAGGTCGCCGCCGTGCTCGCGCTCGCCGCGGCGCGCCACAACGACCGCGTCGGCGCGCTGATGTTCGCCGACAAGGTCGAGTTCGTGGTGCGGCCCCGCAAAGGCCGCCCCCACGCGCTGCGCGTCATCCGCGACCTCGTCGCCTTCACGCCCCGGGGACGCGGGACGAACCTGGCGGAAGCCCTGAGCTACGCCACCAAACTGCTGCGCCACCACGCCATCGTCGTCGTGCTGTCGGACTTCCGCGCCGAGGGCTGGGAGGACCCGCTGGCGCGCCTCGCCGCGGACCACGACATCGTGGCGATCACGCTCGACGACCCCCGCGAGGTCGAGCTGCCGGACGCAGGGTGGGTGGATATGGAGGACGCCGAAACCGGCCAGCGCGTCCTGCTCGACACGAGCCACGCACCCACCCGGACCCGCGTGCGGGTCGCAGCCGAGCGACAGGTCCAGGTGCGCACCCGCAAACTGCTCCAGGCGGGGGTGGACCGCGTCGCCCTCCAGACCCACGTGCCCTATGGCCCGCTGTTGCGCCGGGCGTTTGCCGAGCGCGCGCGACGCCTCACGCGCTGACGATGCGGGTCTGGCGAATCGGGTGGGTGACGCTCGCGTGGGCCCGCGTGGCCGTGGCGCAGGGCGGGCCCTGGGTGGTCACGCCGGCCAGGCCCACGGTCGGCGATACTGTATGGCTCGAGCGCGCCATCGCCGTGCCGCCGGGATGGCGCGTGCGCGCCGCGAGGCTCGAGGTGACCGCCGACCTGGAGCCCCTGGGCGACCCGGCCGTGCTGGCCAGCGCAACCGGCTGGGTGGTGCGCTACCCGGTCGTGGCTTGGACGCCGGGTGCGCATCGGCTCGCGGTGCCGCCCGTGTGGCGCCTCGGGCCCGACGGTCGCGCCGACTCGACGCCGGGCGGCACGGCGAGCGTCACGGTCGGCAGCGTCCTGCCCGACACCGCGCGCCCCGAGCCCCGCGGCCAACTCGGCCCGCTGCGCTCGTCCCACCAGGACCCCGTGCCCCCCCTCCTCGCTATCCTGCTCGCCGGGGGCCTGATCGGCGCCGCGCTCGCCTGGCGGCGACGGGCCCCGCGCCTCGCGGCGCCGTCCCCTGAGGTTGCACGGGACCCGGAAGTCCCCGACGCGCGCTGGCTCGCAGCGGGGGAGCCGAAGGCGGTGGCGGCCCGGGCCATTTGGCGCCTGCGGATCGCGCTGGCGCAGGCGGTGCCGGCCGCCCACCCGGCCCTCAGCACGGCCGAATGCCTCGCGGCGCTCGAGCAGGCACGCCCCACCACGCCGCCGCTCGCCGACCTGCGGGACTTGCTGGAGCAGCTCGACCGGGTGGCGTTCGCGTCCGCCGACGGAACCGACGTTGCCGCCCTGGCCACCGTGGCCCGCCGCGTGGCCCGCGAGCTCGCCCCGTGAGCTTCGCGCGCCCGCTCCTCTTGCTCGCGCTCGGGCTCCTGCCGTTGTGGTGGTGGCTGCGCGCCCGACGGCTCGGTGGATTGCGAGGCACGCGCATGAGCGATGTACGACCCGCGGCGGGCGCCACCGAGCGCCTTTGGATCGCCCGGCTGCCGGTCACCCTGCGGAGCGTCTGCCTCGGCGCCTGGATCATCGCGGCGGCCGGGCCCGAGCTCGGCGCGACGCGCACCGAGCAGCGCAGCGAAGGCATCTCGATCGTCCTGTGCGTGGACCTGTCGAGCAGCATGCTGTCGGAGGACTTCGCGCCGGCGAACCGAGTCGACGTCGCCAAGCAGACGGCGATCGAGTTCGTGCGGGCACGCACCTCGGACCGGATCGGCCTCGTGGCATTCGCCGCCGAGGCGCTCACCCAGGTGCCCCTCACGACGGACTATCCGGTACTCGAGCAGGCGTTGCGCGACCTCAAGGTGGGGATCCTCGAGGACGGGACCGCGATCGGCACGGCGATCGGCACCGCGGCGAACCGGCTGCGGCGGGCCTCCAGCAAGACGAAGGTGATCGTGCTCCTCACCGATGGCGTGAACAACCGCGGGATGGTGGATCCGCGCACCGCCGCCCAAGCGGCAGCCGCGTTCGGCATCCGGATCTACACGGTCGGCGTGGGCACTCGGGGCGAGGCGCCGGTACCGATCGGGCAGGGGCTCGACGGCCTGCGCTATCAGATGATGCCCGTCGAGATCGACGAGCCGCTCTTAACCGAGATCGCATCGATGAGCGGTGGACGCTATTTCCGCGCCACCGACTCGGAATCGCTGCGGCACATCTTCGCGGAGATCAACCGGCTGGAGAAATCGACCGTCGAGGTGGTGCACCGGCGCGTGGACGAGGCGTACCGCGCGCCCTTGGCCCTCGGGCTCGTCGCCCTCGCGCTCGAGATCGTCCTGTCGGCGACGCTCGCCATCCGGGTGCCGTAATGCGGTTCGACGCCCCCGTGGTGCTCGCGCTCGCGCCCCTCGTGGGAGGGGCTGTGTGGTTCGGGGCGGCGTGGGCGCGCCGCGCGCGGATCCGGCGCGCCGGTCTGTGGTCGGAAGAGACCGTGCGCCGCGCCATCGGCGCGGGCCGCCTGGGACCCACCACGCTCTCCGTCGCCGCGTTCCTGAGCGTCGTCGCGCTGGCCGGCCCGCGCTGGGGCGAGGACCGCCTGGTGACGGAGACGCGTGGCCTGTCGCTCGTCATCGCCATCGACATCTCGCGCTCGATGCTGGCGGAGGACACCCGCCCGAGCCGCCTGGGCCGCGCGCTGCGCGAGGCCCGGCGGCTGGTCCAGGACCTCACCGGCGACAAGGTGGGGCTCGTGGCCTTCGCCGGGTCGAGCCACATCCTCTCGCCCCTGTCGATCGACGGCTCGGCGCTCACCCTGTACTTGGACGCGCTCGACCCCGACGTCGCGTCCGCCGGCGGTACGGCGCTCGCGCCGGCGCTGCGCCAGGGCGGGGAACTGCTGCACGCGGCCTCCGACCTCGCCGACCGCGTCCTCGTCGTCTTCACCGACGGCGAGGCGCACGACACTCTGCCGGCCATCGTCGCCGAGGCGCAGCGCCTCCAGGCGGGGGGCGTGCACGTCATTCTCGTCGCCGAAGGCGGCCGTGCCCCGACGCGCATCCCCGTGCGGGACGACCACGGCACCCTCCTCGGGTGGCAAAAAGACGCCGACGGCGGCGGGATCGAGACGCGGCGGCGCGATGACATCCTCGGCGCCGTGGCCGACGCGGCGCACGGTACCCTCATCGCCGCTGACCTGCCCGACCAGGCGGGCGCGGCGCGGGACGTCGTCGCGGCGTACAAGCGGGCCCGCGCGAGCGAGGCGCGCACCGAGCGGGGCCGGCCGCGCGCTTGGATGCCACTCCTGCTCGCCGCCCTGCTGCTCACCGCGCAGGCCGCCTCGCGCCGCACCGCAGCGCTGATCGGGCTCGTCCTCGGTGCGCTGCTGTCGCCCCGCCCGGCTGCGGCGCAAGCGGTACGCTACCGGCGCCCGCCCGCGGAGCAGGCCTGGGACAACCGGGACGTGGCCCGCGCGCGCGATGCCTACGCCGCGGCGCTGGCGCAGCACAAGACAGACGACACGGCGTGGTACAATGCCGGCAGCGCGGCGCTCGCCGCCGCGGATGCGGCGACCGCGCAGCCGACGCTCGCCCACGCCGCCGCCTCCCTCGATCCCGAGCTCCGGTTCCGCGCGCTCTACAACCTCGGTCTGCTGGGGTTGCGGCTGGCCGCCGCCGATACCACGAACCGCGAGGCCCACCTGGCCGACGCCGAACGCGCCTACCGCGAGGCGCTGCTCCTCAAGCCGCACGATCCCGCGGCGAAGTGGAACCTGGAGCTCACGGTCCGCCGCCGCCGCGGCGGGTCGAGCAGCCAGCCTAAGGTGCCTCCCAAGGGCGGCGGCGGACCATCGGGCGGTGGGGGCGAGAGCGGCGGGACGCCCGCACAGCGCGCCCCCGCGCCCGGCGCGCTGAGCCAGACCCAGGCGGACCAGATCCTGGGCTCCATCGGGCAGGAGGAGCTGCGCGCGCGACGCGATCGCATGGGCCGGGTGCGCCGCCCGGTCGAGCCAGGCGTGAAAGACTGGTGAGGGCGGCCCTGTGGCTCGTCGCCGGGCTGCAGGCCGCGCCCCCGGCGGCCCCGGCGGTCACGGCGCGCGTGAGCCCCACGCGACTCACGGCGGGCGAGGAGCTGCGCCTCACGGTCCGCGCCAGCACGCGCTCCGCCGAGCCGCTCACGATGCTGTTGCCGACGCTCTCGGGGTTTGCCATCATGGGCTCGCGCGAGCTGACCGAGGTGACGCTCGAGGGGCTGGGCCGCCCGATCCGCACGACCACGCGGGAGCTCGCCCTCCGCGCCCAGCGCCCGGGTACGCTCGTCATCGGCGCCGTTCGCGTGCGACAGGCCGGCCGGGAGGTCGCGACCGCGCCGCTCACGGTGCTGGTGGACAGCGCGGCGACGGGACTCGCCGCCGCCCTGTCCCCCCTCGCGCGCCGCCTGCTCGACACCGCCCCGCCCCCCGCGCGCAACGACCGCGTGACGCTCCGGGTGCTCGTCCCGGGAGACTCGGTCGTCATCGGTCAGCAGTTCGATGTCGTCGCGGCGGCGTGGTTCCCCCGCGAACTGCGCGCCCGGCTGCGCCGCGCCCCGATCCTCACGCTCCAGACCCCGGAAGGGGTGTGGTCGTATCCCGGGGCGGCGCCGAGCGACGTCGCGGCATCGCGGCTCGTCGGCGGGCGCTCCATGGACCTATTCGTGGCGCACGAGGCCGTGTTTCCGCTCACCGCTGGCCGCATCGTCATCCCTCCGGCGACGCTCGACTATGCCGTCCCGATCACGTTCTCCTTCTTCAGCCGCGAGGACCGCTACGCCCTCCGTAGCGACTCCATGGCGGTCACCGTGGCGGCCCTCCCCCCGGGCGCCCGACCCGCCGATGACCAGCGCGTCGTGGCCCACGACCTCTCGCTCGACCTGACGCTCGACCCGGCGACCGGCCGCGTCGGTGAGCCCATCGACGTGACCGTGCGCCTGGCGGGTGTGGGCAACGTGGCGCTCTGGCCCGCGCCGACGATGGCGTGGCCGCCGGCGTTGCGGGCCTACCCCGGCGAGATGGGGACGCGGATCGAGTCGCAGGGTGGCCGCGTGGCGGGCACCAAGACGTTTCATTATCTCGTGGTGCCGGACTCCACCGGCGCGTTCCTGCTGCCCGAGGTGCGCTACCCCTACTACGACATCGGCGCGCGCGGCTACCGCGTCGCGACGGCAGCGCCCCGGGCGCTGGCCGTGGCGCAAGGCAGCGAGCCCCGCCCGGCACGCGCCCTGCCACCACTCGCGCCTGACGCCGGCGTCGTGTGGAGCGACGCGCTCGCGCACGGCCTCGCCCCCTGGGGCTGGCTCGCGCTGTTCGTGGGGCCACCTTTCCTCGCGTGGCGGCGACGCCGGCGCGGGCTGCCGGCCGATGCGGCAGCGCTTGCCGCGCCCGCGGCCGCGCCGCGCACGCGCCTGGGGCGGCTGGAACGGGAGTTCCAGGGCATGCTCGCGAGCCACGTGCCGGACGCAGCCGCCCGCGACGGGGATGGCTTGGCGCGGGCGCTGCGCGCGTCGGGGGTGGAGAGCGCCGTGGCCGATCATGTGATGCGCTTGCGTGATCGCCTGCGGGCGGCGCGCTACGGGCCGCGCGGGCCTGGGGACGCCGCGGAGCTGGCGGCGGAGCTCGAGCAGGTGATGCGCGCGCTCGGCGCGGAACCCGCGGGCAAGCCCCGGCGCCTGGGCATCAGCGTGGGCCTCGTCGCGCTCGCCGCGCTCCTGCCGCCGGGCGCGGCGCAGCGGCCGAGCGCCGAGGCGCTGTATGACGCAGGGGCGCTCCGGGCCGCCGCCGATTCGTTCGCCGCGCGGGCCGCGGCGGAACCGCGCGTGCCGGCGCACTGGTACAACCTCGGCGCCACGCTGTACCGCGCCGGCGCCGACGGCAAGGCGAGCGCCGCGTGGACCCACGCGGCGCGGCTCGCGCCGCGCGATCCACTCGTGCGCCAGGCGCGCGAGCTGCTCCCCGCTCCCGACGCGGCGAGCGACCCCCTCCTCGCCACCGGCATCGCGACCCCCGAGGAATGGGCCCTCGCGGCAGGGGTGGTGTGGATCGCGCTGTGGGGCGCCGTGCTCGCTGGGTGGCGGCGCAGTGTGGTCGCGGGCCTCGCCCTCGTGGCCATCGCCGCGAGCGCCCTGGGCGGGCGCGAGGCGGCGCGGCGCGCCCGCCCCCTCGCCATCGTGCTGGGCCCCCATACTGCGGTGCGCGTCGCGCCCTACGGCGGCGCCAATGCCGCCGCCACGGTCGAGGCAGGTGCGGCGCTGCTCGTGGAACGGCGCTACGGGCCCTGGCTCGAGGTGCGCCGTGCGGACGGCGTGCGCGGGTGGCTGCTCGACGCCGACGTGGCGCGGTTGTGACGGGTCGGATCGCCGTCCTCCCGCCCCAGGTCGCTGATCAGATTGCCGCGGGGGAGGTCGTTGAGCGGCCCGCCTCGGTGGTGAAGGAGCTCGTCGAAAACGCTCTCGATGCCGGCGCGCGCGCGATCCGCGTCGCGCTCGAGGACGGGGGCAGGAGCCTGATCCGTGTGAGTGACGACGGCGAGGGAATGCGCCGCGCGGACGCCGAGCTCGCCTTGTCGCGCCACGCAACGAGCAAGATCCGCGACGCAAGCGACCTCATTGGCGTGGCCACGTTCGGGTTCCGCGGGGAGGCGCTGCCCGCGATCGCGTCGGTGTCGCGCTTCGAGCTCGAGACCTCCCCCGACGGCACGAACGGCACGCGGATTCGAGCCGCGGGCGGCCGGCGCGAAGCGGTCGAGGACGTGGCGCGCCAGCGCGGGACCACGGTGACCGTGCGGGCGCTGTTCTTCAACACCCCGGCGCGCCGCAAATTCCTGCGCGCCGCGGCGACCGAGACGCGCGCCGCCGTCGAGGCGGTCACGGCGCTGGCGCTCACGCGTCCCGACGTGGCGTTCGCCGTGACGAGCGACGAGCGCGTCCTGATCGACGCCCCGCCGGCGGCCCGGCCGATCGAGCGGGTGCACGCCCTGTGGGGTCGCGGCCTCGCCGACACGCTCCTCGCCATCACCCATCGTGAGGGACCGCTCGAGGTCCACGGCTTCGCACAGCGACCCGCCCAGGCGAAACCCGCGGGACGCAAAGGCTACGTGTTCGTGCGCGGGCGGCCGATCCGCGACCCCTTCCTGCTGCGCGCTGCCGAGGCGGGGTACCGCTCCACGATCGCCCCCGGCGATCGACCGTCGCTGCTCCTGTTTCTCGAGCTCCCGGGTGACGCCGTCGACCTGAACGTCCACCCCGCGAAGCTCGAGGTGCGCTTCCGCGACAAGTTCTTCGTGGAGCAAGGCGTGGAGCGGGCGGTGCGGGCGGCCCTCGGGCCGCTCGCTGCCGCCCAACCCCTCATGCCCGGCGCGGGGCCTATCGGACCGGCGCCGTGGGACGCGCCCGGCGGCGCGGTGCCCGCCGCCGCGCCCGGCGAGCTGTTTCCGGCCGCCGTGCCGGCGGCCCCCGCCACCGGACCCCCGGGCGGGCTGCTCCAGGTGTTCGACAGTTACCTCGTGTTTCAGAGCGACTCGGGCGTCGCCATCGTCGATCAGCACTCGGCGCACGAGCGGGTGCTGTACGAAGGGGTCATGCGTCAACTGTCGGGCGACGGCGCGGCTGCGCAACGCCTGCTCTTGCCCCTCACGCTCGAGTTTACGGCGAGCGAGCTCGAGGCGATCGAGGCACACCGCCCGCTGTTACGCCGCGTCGGCTACGAGGTCGAGCCGTTCGCCGGCCGCAGCGTCGTGGTGCACACTGTGCCGAACCCGCACCCCCGGTTCGACGCGGCGCGCTGCCTCCAGGAACTCGTGGCGGACTTGGCGGGAGGCCGCTTCGGCGGCTGGGCCAATCGGCTGGAGCGCTTCGCCGCCACCTTCGCCTGCCGCGCCGCCATCAAAGCGGGCCAGCGGCTCGAGCCGGACGAGGGCCGCGCCCTCCTCGCGCAGCTCCTGCGCGTCACCCTGCCCGCGCACGACGTGCACGGCCGGCCCACAATCGTGCAGTTCGCGCGCGAGGAGCTGGAGCGCCGCTTTGGGCGGACCTGACTCGCGCCCCCTGACGCCGGTGATCGTCGGCCCCACGGCCGTCGGCAAAAGCGCCGTCGCGGCAGCGTGGGCGGTGCTCGAGCCGATCACGGTCCTCTCCGCCGACGCGCGGCAAGTCTACCGGGGCCTCGACATCGGGACCGCGAAGCCCGCCCGCGCCGAGCGGGCCCAGGTGCCGCACGTCGGGCTCGACCTGCTCGACCCCACGGAGCGCTACAGCGCCGGGCGGTTCGCGCGCGACGCGGCCGGGTGGCTCGCCGAGATCCGCGGCGCCGCCCGCCAGCCCGTGATCGTGGGCGGCACGGGATTGTACGTGCGCGCCTTGGCCGAAGGCTTGTTCCGCGAGCCGCCGCTCGACCCGGCGCGGCGCGAGCGGTTGCGGAGGTGGGCGGCCCGGCTCTCGCCGGCCCGGCTGGCGCACTGGGCGGCGCGGCTCGACCGGCGGTTCGCGGGTGGTGGACGCCAGCGCGCCGCGCGCGCGATCGAGGTCGCCCTGCTCACGGGGCGGGCCCTCGCCTGGTGGCAGGAGCACGCGCGCGACAGCGGCCTGATGCGCGCGTGGTACATTCATCTGACGCTCCCGCGGGACGTGCTCCATCGTCGCATCGCCGCGCGCGTGGACCGGATGCTCGCCGCGGGGTGGGTGGATGAGGTCCGCGGCGTCCTGGCACGCGGCACCGCGCCCCAGGCCCCGGGGCTCGACGCCGTGGGCTACCGCGAGATCGTGGCGATGCTCGCCGGCCGTCTC
>DATBCS010000074.1:0-9032 GCA_036270315.1 Gemmatimonadales bacterium | reverse complement strand
GCCCGGACGTCCGCCTGCGCGTCCATCACCTTGGTCCCGAGGTTGAACTGCACGACGATGGTCGAGAACCCTTCGGTCGAGGTCGATTGGATCTGCTTCACCCCCTCGACGGTGTTGACCTGCTCCTCGATCTTCTTGGAGACTTCGCGCTCCACCGACTCCGGGCTCGCCCCGGTGTAGCGCGTCTGGATCACGAGGAAGGGAAACTCCACGTCCGGAAACTGGTCGATGTTCAGGCGTCGGTAGGAGAAGGCACCCAACACCACGAGCGCCAGCATCATCATGGTCGCAAAGACCGGGCGCTTGATGGATAGATCGCTCAGGAACACGGCTCAGCCCTCCCCACCCGCGATGGTTACCGGCTGCCCCACCTCCAGCCCACTCGCCGGTCCGATGACCACGAGCTCGCCGCCGGCGAGGCCGGCGGTGATCTCCACGAGCGACGCCTGCTCGTCCGTCGTCCCCGGCGTCACCGCGCGGCGCGCGATGCGGCCCGCCTCGACCAGGAGGACGTAGGCTTTCCCGTCGGGATCGCTCCGGAGCGCGCTCTGGGGGACCGCGACGGCGCCCTTCACCTGCCGCAGCGCGATCCGCCCCGAGGCAAAGAGCCCGCCCACGAGCCGGGCGCCACGGTTCGGGACGGTCACATATATCTTGACCTGGCGCGTCGCCGGGTCCACCGTCGCGTTCACGCGTGAGACCCGCCCGCCGAGCCCCGCGTCCGTCACGCCAGTCACCGCGAACACCACGGGCGCCCCCACGCGCACGTTCCCGATGTACTCGCTCGGCACGGTCGCCTCGAACTCGAGTTCCGCCGTGTTGACGAGCACGAACAGCAGGTCGCCGTCCTTCACGCGGTTGCCCGAATCGACGGCGCGCTGGCTGATGACGCCGCTCACGGGCGCCCGCACCGTGGCCTCGTCGAGCCGCTTCTTGGCTTCGGCCGCGGTGGCTTCCGCCGCGCGCAGGACTACCTCGGCATTCTCGACGTCCTGCGCGGAAACCGCACCCTCCTTGAAGAGGTTCTGCATCCGCTCGTAGTCCGAATTCGCCTTGTGGCGCTGCGCTTCCGCCGAGAGGGCGGCCGGCCCGACGGCGCTGGTACGGAAGCGCGCGAGCACCTCGCCCTTACGCACCGCCGCGCCTTCCTTCACCAAGACCTGCTCCACGACCTCGGCAATCGGCGACGCGATGCGGACCTCGAGCGACGGCTTGAGCGTGCCCGACACCGGGACACCGGCGATCAAGTCCGCCCGAGCGACGCGGGCGACGTCACTCGCGCCCAGGACGGCCGTGCGGGCCGAGTCCACCGGTGCGCGCGTCGCCGCCCCGGCCCGCTCGCCGCGGCGCGCGGCGAGTACCCCAATGAGCGCCACACCCACCAGCGCGCCCACGATGACATAGCGCTTCATGGCTGTGCTTCCTTTGCGTTGAGGGCCTGAGCCACATGCTCAATCGGCCGCTGGACCAACGGCACCGGCCGGCCCAGGGCGCGTTCCAATTGCGCCAGCGCCACGAAGTAGTCTCGTGTCGCCTGGACTTCGTTCACTTGCGCCTGCTGCGCCGCCAAGCGCGCGTCCGACACGTCGAGCTGCGTCGCCATCCCGTTGGCGTAGCGCACGCCCGCGAGGTACTGCGCCCGCTGGCCCTGGCGCACTGTCTCCCGTCGCGCGACCAACAGCGCGCGCGTGCGCGCCATCTCGGCCGTCGCCTGCGCGACGTCGAGCTCCACCTGGCGGCGCTGGCGGTCCCGCTGCGCCTGGGCCCGCAGCAGCGCCGCGCGCGCCTGGTCGACCGATCCCGCTGTCTTGAAGCCATCGAAAATGGGGAAGGAAAGCTTCACCTCGCCGTTCCAGCCGCGGCGGAACACATCGCCGCTGCCCGGAAAGACCGTCTGCGGGAACACCTCCTCGTTGTAGGTGGTCGTGACCCGGAGCGTGGGCCAGCGATCCGCCCGCGCGACCTGCAACAGCTCCTGTTGCTCGGTCACCGTGAGCTCGGCCGCGGCGAGGGCCGGCCGGTTCGGCCCGCTGAGTGAGTCCGTCGCAAGCACCGGGATCGTCGCGTCGGGTGACTCAAGCTTCGTCTCGAGCGCGAGCCGCTGCTCCGCGGGGACGTTGAGCAGGCGCTTCAGGTCGAGCTCCGCGAGGTCGTAGCCGTTGCGGGCCTGGACCACGGCTGGCTCCTGGTTCGCCGCGTCCACCTCGGCGCGGAGCAGATCGTACTCGGCGCGCGTGCCCGCCTGTCGGAACAGCTGCACCTGGCGCAGTTGCCGACGCGCCTGCTCGAGGTTCTCGGCCGCGATCACGAGCAGCCGACCCTGGAGCACCGCGTTCCAGTAGGACTGCTTCACCTGATAGGTCACGTCGGCCGCCGTCTCGGACTGATTGAGCGTGGCGATCTGGCGCACCGAGCGCGCCGCCGCGAGGCCCGCCCCGACCTTGCCGCCTTCCCACAAGACCTGGGTCGCCTGCAATTGCAGGTTCCACGTGTTCGGCGCGCCGAACGGCGTGTTCTGGAACAGGTTCCCGAGCGAGTTCGAGCCGGACCCACCGAGCCCCTGATAGATCGAGGCGAACTGGCGGGTGTACAGAACCGACCCGGTGACGAGCGGCAGCGCCCCCGAGAGCGCCTCGCGCACCTGGCCGTTGGCGTCGATCACGTCGGCGCGGGCGAGCCGCATGGCGGTCCCCTCGTCGAGCGCGCGTCGCACGGCGGCGTCGAGGGTCAGGCGCAGCGTGTCCGCCGGCGTTTGGGCGGCGACCGCTGGGGCCGCGCGGAGGGCCCACACCGCCGCAACCACGATCCGTCTCATTTCGCCTCCTTGCCGCGCGGCGCCAGCCCTTCTACCACGAGGCTGAGACGCTTGCGGATTTCGGCCTTGAGCGGGAATGGCGGCTCCGGGGGCTCGAGCCATATCATGATCGTGCTGTGGTACACGTCGGCGAGCACCTGACTGACGCTCGCTGGGTCGGCGTCGCGTCGCAGCTCCCCCTTCGCCTGAAGCTGACGCACCACGTGCTCCCCCAACTCGTCCCACCGACGGCACGTTTCGTCGGTGGGATCGTGCTGGCAGCGGGTCCACTCCATGAGCATGTGCTTCGAGAGTTCCCGGTCCTCTTCGTAAAACGTGGCGAACTCGATGAACACGTCGAGCACCTTGTGCCACGCCGGAAGCCCCTTGGCCAGGATGGCACCGAGCCGCTGCTCCGCGTCGGCCACCCACTGCTCGGAGAGGTGGCCGAACACGGCCTCTTTGCGCGGGAAGTAGTTGAAGAACGTGCCCTTAGCGACGTCGGCCTTCTCACAGATCTCTTCGACCGTGGTGGCGTCGACGCCGCGCTTCCGAAAGAGCTGGAGCGCGGCATGCACGATCCGCTCCTTGGTCTCTTCCTTCTTGCGCTCGCGGCGGGAAACCTCAAGCTCTGTCATCAGTTATCACCTGGACTGAGTCTAATTATGACTGCGGTCAATATTGAAGCGAGAACAATATTGACGCCGCTACAATACGTCAAGGGCGCCGCGCAGGTTCCAGGCGCGACAGTGCCACGGCAGGGACCGGGCGTGGCTGCGCGCCGTCGGGCATCCGCCAGCGGGTGTGGTGAGGACACGGATGAGCGGCCGAGCCTGCAGGCGCATCCTGCGAGCCGAGGCGCTGGCGGCCCAAGATGGTGGGCCTAGGGGCGTGGCCACCGCGGTCGCGCCCCACGCACTTCGTGGCACGCCCCGTCTCGGGGCGCCTGTTGCCTCCTAGTAGGCCACGCTCCGGCGGACCGCGAGGGCCCAGCGGCTGCCCACGATCCCCGTCCCGAAGCGGTACCCGACGGCGAACTCGCCGACGTCCCCACGGATGGCGCGCGTCGGGCCGATACGGAGCGCGACGCCGATGTCGCCTCCGAGGCGTGCGCCCTCATCGGGATACCAGGCGCCCCCGTAGTCGAAGAACGGCGCCACCCCGACGCCGATGAGACCCCACAGCTCGTCGGCCACGAGCACGCGATCCTCCACGGCCAGCCACGCCATGCGCGTCCCCGTGAACGCGTGGATCCCGAACAAGCGCGGTCCCTTCCGGGCGACCCACAGATCGAACGGCGCGTCGGGCGCCGGTCGGCGGAGGCGGGCCCCCTCGAGGTGGACGACGAGCGTCTGGCCCGGGAGATTCTGGCTCGCGACGGTGAGCGCGCCCGAGACGCGGCCCGAATCGGGCGTTCCAGCCGTGAACACGCCGTTCCCCGCCGCGCTCAGCACGGCGAACCCGCCGCGCCACGCCGCAGAGACCTGGGCGCTCACCTCCGGGCCGAGGCCCGCACGACCGGAGGCATACCCCCAGGCGTGCGGCGCCGCCCACACACCGACGTGCAACAGCTGCGAGATGTCCACATCCTCCCGTCGCGCGTACGAGTTGAACCGCTCGAGCACCTGGTAGCGCACATGGCCGACGTCGAGGCCCCCGCCGATCGTCCCGAACACCGAGCGCGGCACCACAGTCGTCGGGAGGTGGGGGGCGAAGTCCTCCCGGCGCCATTGCCCGCCGAGCCAGAGGCGCACGTAATCCCGGCTGGTCGCGTGCGTGGCGAAGCCGCCGATGATGCCAACCCGCAGCGCGCGGTGGGCCAGGCTGTCGCTGAGGACGCCATCGCGGAACACGAGCACGCGCTCGGAGGCCGCTTCGCCGCTGGTAGTGAAGGCGCGCGGGGTGGCCGTCTCGTAGAACGGGACACCCACGAACCAGTCGCCTCGCTTGCCGTCCGACTTGTCGCTGTAGAGGCCCTGGAGTCGCGCCCGGCGCGAGACGAAGTGGGAGTTCACGTAGCCCAAATCGAAGCTCGTCCGGTCGGGCGTCCGGTTGTGCAATGCCGTCAACGCCGTGGCGGTGCCGAGCAGGTTCTGCTCGACCATCCCGAAGAGCCAGCTGGCGTCCCCCCCGGCGGTCGAATAACTCAGCTGCGGCTGGGTGCTCCAGCCGTCCGCGGTCTGTACCCGCAGTGCGAGCCGGTCCCCGGCGCGCGTCGTGTCGATCCGCACGCGGCTAAAGACTCCCAGGAGCCGGAGCGCGCGCTCGCTCTCGGCGACGCGGGCGGAATCGTACCGGTCACCGGGGTTCACGAGGAGCACGCGCCGGATTACCGACGCGCGGGTGGTTACGTGCAGCGCGTTCGCCAAGCGCGCGACGAAGCCCGGCGCGTGGTCCGCGCGATCAAACACGCTGTGGTTTAAGACGATGATGGTATCAATGGTGGCGACCGGCTGCTGCGCGGCCCGCCCGGACCGCGGCGTCGCGAGCCAGACTAGCGCGAGACCGAGGGTCGGGCCGCCCGCGCGCCGCAGCGCGTTACTTGACCAGATCAATGCGCTGATGCAGCGAGTAGGTCACGGGGCGCGCGGGACCGGTCCATTCCGTGAAATACAGGGTCGCGTCGATCCGGCCCACGATTTGGCGCAGCCCTCGGGTCGTCAGCGAGAACGTGCCGCGTACCGAGTCGGGTTTGAGCGGGCGGCAGAAGCATGTGACGGTGGCGAACGCGGGGATCGTGGCGGGAGGCGGTCCGAGGGCGTACGGGACGTTTTGCCGCAGCGCCCGCAGCTGGCTGAGGTCAAGGCCGAGCGCGATCTCGTACTCCCCGCCCTCGGCCGAGGCGGGCGTGAAGTCGTAATGGGCGAGCCCCACGTCCCCGCCCCCGTGCGTCGTGTCGATGGTCATGCGTACCAGCGTGACTTGAGAATCGGGCTGGACCACGAGCCGGCCATGCCACTCCCACCGGGCGAGGGTCTGGCGGCCGAGCGAGTCGCCCGGGCGGGACGTCGGGTCGCACGCCGCACAGCCGAGCAACGTCAGGAGGACCGCGGCCCCGGCGCCGCAGCGGTCCCCCAGCGCGCGGGCCCGCGTCCCCGCGGCACGCCCGGAAGGCCGCCGCGCCCTCACCAGTGCCTCATCTCCCCTCCCGGTCATGAGTATCGCGCGGTCTCCCGCCCGGTGGGCCGCGCCGCTCGTGAGGAAGCGCGACTCACCCGCCGGCGCGGTGCGCCCCGCTCGGCGGCGGACCCCTTCAGGGAATGTAGACAGCGGCGTGACAGAACGGTGCGGCGGGTCGCGACAGAGTCCGCGCGCGTGCGCGGGCCGCGGCGCGTCAGTACTGCCCCAGGTAGCGATCCAACTCCCAGGCGCTCACCTGCCCGATCGACTCCTGCCACTCTTCGCGCTTCGCCTCGACGAAGCGCTCGTAGATGTGCGGTCCCAGCGCCGCGCGGATGGCGTTGTCCTTCTCGAGCAACTCGAGCGCTTCATGCAAGTCGCGCGGCAGCTCGTCGATCCGGTACCGACGCCGCTCGCGGAAGCTCATGGTGAAGATGTTCTTGTCCACGGGATCGGGCGGGACGAGCTTCTGTTCGATCCCGTCCAGCCCCGCGGCGAGCTGCACCGCGAGCGCCAGGTACGGGTTGGCGGACGGATCGGGCATGCGCAGCTCACACCGCGTGCCGATGCCGCGACGATCGGGGATGCGGATCAAGGGCGAGCGATTGCGCATCGACCAAGCCACGTTGGTAGGGGCCTCGTAGCCGGGGACCAGCCGCTTGTAGCTGTTCACGAGGGGGTTCGTCACGGCGCAGAATCCCCGGGCATGCCGCAACAACCCCGCCACATAGTGCAGCGCGGTGTCCGACAACTCCCATTGCCCCTTGGGATCGTGGAACGCGTTCTTCCCGTTCTTGAACAGCGACTGGTGCGTGTGCATGCCCGAACCGTTCTGGCCGAAGATCGGCTTGGGCATGAACGTCGCGAGAAAGCCGTGGCGGTAGGCGACGTTGCGGACGATGAAGCGGAACGTGGCGAGGTTGTCGGCCGTCTCGAGAGCCGCGGCGTAGCGGAAATCGATCTCGTGCTGGCCTGGGGCCACCTCGTGGTGCCCGGCCTCGACCTCGAACCCCATCGAGACCAGATCCTTGATGATGAGGCGCCGGATCTCCTCGGCTTTGTCGACCGGGGTCTGGTCGAAGTACCCGCCCTTATCGTGCGTCGCGGTCGTCGGGTCACCGCTCGCGTCGAGTTGGAAGATGAAGAACTCCGCCTCGACGCCCGCCATCATTTCGTAGCCCTGCGCCTCCGCCCGCGCGATCTGTCGCCCCAGGGCCTGACGCGTGCACCCCGCGAACGCCGAGCCGTCGGGGTTGTAGATGTCGCAAATCAAGCGGGCGACCCGACCGCCCTCATCGTCGTAGGGGAGGACCCGAAAGGTGGCCAGGTCGGGCCGGAGCATCATGTCCGACTCCTCGATCCGTACGAACCCCTCGATCGACGAGCCATCGAACATGATGTCGCCCTCCAGCGCTTTCTCGAACTGGCTCTCGGGCACCTCGACGTTCTTGTTGATGCCGAGGATATCGGTGAACTGGAGGCGCAGAAAGTTGACGCTCTGCTTCTTGCAGAGCTCCAGGATCTCGCGCTTCGAGGCGGCGGTCCGCTTGGAGGTAGTCGCCATGGCTGTCATGACGAAGCGGGAGGCGGGGCGTCACAGACGGTCGAAGACGGCCAAGCGCGGCACGCCCACCGCTCTCGACCGTCCTCGACCGCCCCAGCGCGACGTTCCCTATACGTCGTAGTACAAGAAGAACTCGTACGGATGGGGCCGCAGCGCCACCGGATCGACCTCCTTGGCGCGCTTGTATCCGAGCCATGTCTCGATCAGGTCGGGCGTGAACACGCCCCCCTGGAGTAGGAAGTCATGGTCCGCCTCGAGCGCCGCCAGGGATTCGATGAGCGACCCCGGGGTGTTCCGCACATGCTTGCGCTCGGCAGGCTCCAGCTCGTAAAGGTCCACGTCCATCGGCGCGGGCGGCTCGATCTTGTTCTTCACGCCGTCGAGACCCGCCATTAGCAAGGCGGCGAAGGTGAGGTACGGGTTGCTCGCGGGATCGGGCGCCCGGAACTCGATGCGCTTCGCTTTGGGCGACTTGGAATAGACCGGGATGCGGAAGATCGCCGAGCGGTTGCGCTGGGAATAGATCAGGTTGATCGGCGCCTCATACCCCGGCACCAGGCGGCGGTAACTGTTCGTGGTCGGCGCGGCGAAGGCGAGCAGCGCCGCGGCGTGCTTGATCAACCCGCCGATGTAGAAGCGCGCCATCTCCGAGATCAGCGCGTACCCGTTGGCGTCAAAGAACAGATTCTTCCCGTCCTTCCACAGGCTCATGTGGACGTGCATCCCCGAGCCGTTGTCGCCGAACAGCGGCTTGGGCATGAAGGTCGCGGTGTAGCCGTGCTGGTGGCACACGTTCTTCACGATGTACTTGTACATCATCATCTGGTCGGCCATGCGCGAGAGCGTCGTGAACCGCATGTCGATCTCCGTCTGGCCCGCCGTGCCCACCTCATGATGGTGGACCTCGACCTCGATCCCCGAGGCGATCAGCGCCAGCATGATCTTGGAGCGCAGATCCTGGAGCCGGTCCACCGGGGGCACGGGGAAGTAGCCCTCCTTGTGCCGCGGCCGGTGGCCCTGGTTCGGCACGCCACCATTGGCGCCCGAGTTCCAGATGCCTTCCTCGGAGTCGATGTGGTAGTAGCCCTCGTGCGCATTCTGGTCGAACCGCACCGAGTTGAAGATGTAGAACTCGGCTTCGGGGCCGTAGTAGGCCGTGGTCGCGATGCCCGTCTTCACGAGGTACTGCTCCGCCTTATTCGCGACGTGCCGCGGGTCACGCGAATAGCGCGCGCCCGTCACGGGGTCGACGACGTCGCAGGTCAGCGACAACGTCGGCACTTCGAGGCACGGATCCACGAACGCGCTCGCCGGGTCCGGCATGAGCAGCATGTCGCTCTCGTTGATAGCTTGAAAGCCACGGATCGACGAGCCGTCGAACCCGATGCCTTCGCGGAACAGCTCTTCGGTGAGTTCCTTCAGGGGCACCGAAAAATGCTGCCACGTACCGGGCAAGTCGGTGAACTTCACGTCCACTATCTGCACCCCGGCATCCTTCGCCTTGCGGATCACGTCACCGGGAGTGGCGCTCGTCACGGGCTTCGCCCCCGGGGG
>DATBCS010000073.1:0-8250 GCA_036270315.1 Gemmatimonadales bacterium | reverse complement strand
CTGTTTGCGGGTCTGCTCGGGGACCCGAAGGCCGGCCGGCGGGCGACCGGCGCGCTCGGGCTGGGGGAGCTGGGGGATAGCCGCGCGGGCGGCCCGCTGGGGGCGGCGCTCCGCGACCGCGATGCGGACGTGCGCGCGCAGGCGGCGCGGGGGCTCGGCGAATTGGGGGATACGACGGCGCTCCCAGCCCTCATCCGCGCGCTCGGCGACGCGGCGGCGGCGGTGCGGCGCACCGCGGCCTGGGCGGTGGGGGAATTGGGCGACGCGCGCGCGATCGACCCCCTCGCGACGGCGCTCAAGGACCAGGTGCCGGAGGTACGGGAGCTGGCCGGCTGGGCCCTGGGCGAGCTGGGAGACGCGCGCGCCGCGCGGGCGCTCGGGGCCGCGTTGACCGACCCGACGCCCGGGGTGCGGCGGGTGGCCGCCTGGGCGCTGGGTGAACTGGGCGGTGCGGACGCGGTCGACCTGCTCGTGACCGTGCTGCGCGACCGGGATGCGGCGACCCGGGCGGCAGCCGCTCACGCGCTCGGCCAGATCTCGAGCCGGCGCGCCATCGCGCCGCTCGGCGGCCTCGTCGGCGACGAATCGGCGCGCGTGCGTCACGCCGCTATCTGGGCCTTGGGCGAGATCGCCGATGCCGCGGGGATCGCCGCCGTGAGCCCCGCCCTCGGTCACGCGGATGCCGGGACGCGGCAGCTCGCGGCTTGGGCCCTCGGTGAGATCGCCGACGCCCGCGGTGTCGAACACCTGGTCCCGTTGTTGCAAGACGGCGATCCCGATGTCGCCGTGGCGGCCGCCTGGGCGCTCGGCGAGATCGCGAGTCCGCACGCGGCGGCGGCGCTCACGACGGCGCTCTCCGCGCGCTCGGACGACGTGCGCGAGGCGGCGCGCTGGGCGCTGGCACAGATTGACGACGACGGACCGCGGCCGCATCCGAGAGCGCGGCCGCGGGTGCGGAACAAGATCTAGTCGACGCTCAGCCGGCGAAGCAGTAGGCGCACCCCTTTTCCTGGGAGCGGTTCACCGCGATCACGCCCGAGGGCACCACCACCACGCCCGGCAGCAGGTTCGCGACCCATTCCTGCTTGATCGCCTCGGCCTGCATCCCCATCTGCTTGGCGAATCGCATGCTGTTGAACGTCAACGCGATGTTGCACACCCCGATCAGGACCCCCTTGGCGAGCAGGTCGTCGGTCCCCATTCCGGGAATCGGTACATCGCCCGGCTTGAGGTGGATGAGTGGATGGCGCACGGCGGGGGCCTTCGTGGCGGCGTCGGTGATCTTGAACCCCTCGCCAAACTTGTACTTTGTCCACATCGCGTGCTCCATCGCGTACGGAATCCCGTCGTGCCGCAGGACGATCACGACGCTGTTGTCCGCATCCGTCGTGCCGTAGCTCTCGTTCGTGGTGTTGAGGAAGACGCGGGCCCAGGCGAAGGCGAAGCCGTCGTTCGGCTCCGGCACGTCGAAGATCATCTTGTGCTTGCCCGTGATCTTGCCGAGCCAGGCTTCGAACGCCGGGTCCGCCGCGTGGTCGCGCCGGGTGACCTGGCGCTCGGCGGCGGCGAGTGGGGCGGCGACGCTGCCGAGGCCAAGCGCGGCCGCGCCGGCCGCGAGCCGGCCCAAGAAGCCGCGCCGCGGAGTGCTATCGTGGGGAAGCTCGAACATGGTGTCCTCCGAATTAGGTGAGGGAGATCAGGGCGCCGGTCGTGTCCCGGGCACCGGGGCCGCGCGGCGCTCGGCCGCGCGCGTCGGGTAAGCGACGTCCGGCGGCGCATCGCCGTTCGGCCAGTCGCGGACCTTGTCGGGGTAGTCGGGGCGGGGTTGAGCGTCGACGAACGCCGCCACGTCGAACGCCTGCTGATCGCTCAGCGTCCCCGGTTGGTCGAACGGCATGTTATCGCGAATGAACGCCGCGGCCGTGCGCACCCGCGTCATGCCGGCGCCGATGTTGTAGGAGCCGGCGCCCCAGGTGGGGGGCGCCCCCACCGTGCCCTGGCCATCGGCGCCGTGGCACTTGGCGCAGGACGCCTGATACAGCGCGGCGCCCCGCCCCGTGTCGGCATGGAAGCCGGCCCAGCGCGCCAGCGGATTCGCCCCCCGGGGCGGCGCGATCGGCACGTCGCGCGCCAGGAACCAGAGGTAGGCGACGATGTCGCGCATCTCGGGACTGTCGGCCGCGAGCGGCGTGCCGTTCATGCTGCGCCGGAAGCAGTCGTTCACCCGATATTCGATCGTCTCCACGGTGGCGCTGCGCGCGCGGTACTGAGGGTACTTGGCGTAGGTGCCGACCCAGGAGCCGGTCGGGCGGCGGCCCTCGTCCAGATGGCAACTCACGCAGCGGAGGCGGTTGCCGACGTGGGCGGGCAGGCTGTCATGCGTGGCCACAAGCAGCGCGCGGCCGCGCCGGATCGCCGCGCCGAGCGGGCCGCTGGGCATCAGGGAATCCGCGGGCCCGCGTCCGGTGGCCGGGAGGGCCGGCGCCCCCTGACCGCACGCCAGGGCGGCCAGCGAGAGCCAGACGAGACTCAGAAAACGCGGCATCGCCGGGGAGATAGTATCAAGGTTTGCGGCGCCTCGCCACTTCCTTCGCGAACGCGCGCGACCGCTCCACGAGCTTCAGGTAGTCGGCGATCTCCGCGGCGCGGCGCGTCGCGTCCCAGCCGAGCGCCGCGCCCAGACGATCCGCCATGGCGCTCGTCAGCGGCACCGCCTGGTCGCGCGTCTCGTAGAACAGGTGCAGCCGCCGCACCAGCACGTCCGTGAGCCGGACCGCCATTTCGCGCTCCACGCCGTGCACCACCTCGGCCCAGAGCTCGGGGCGCGCCGGCGCGATCGGCTCGCCGAGCGTGCGGTCGCGGTCCACCAGGTTGAGCACGGCCGCCGCTTCGCTGCCGTACCGCCCCACGAGGTGGCGGGCCGTCGCCTCCGGCACGCGCGCCGCGGCCGCCTTCACCAACCCGTCGAGATCGCGCGTCTCGCCGCCCGGCAGCGGCAAGCGATCGGTGGGCGCGCGCGGGGGTCGCGGGCGGCCGTCCAGCGCGCGCAACCGGGCCGCCACCTGATCCACCATGTCGCGCGCCATCACACGATGCGTCGTGAGCTTGCCGCCGGCGATCGTGAGCAGCCCGCTCGCGCTCTCGACGATCTTGTGCTCGCGCGACGCGGCGGACGGGGCCACCGCGCGGTCGGGCCGGAGCAGGGGCCTGAGCCCGGCCCAGGTCGCTACGACGTCCCGGGGGGAGAGGTGCGCCAGCGGGAAGAAGGCGTTGGCCGAGAGCAGCAGATAGACCACGTCCGGTCCCGCCGCGCGCACCTCGTCGGGCGACGCATCCTCGTCGGTGTCGGTGGTGCCGATGTAGCTCAGATCTTCCCACGGGAGGACGAACATCACACGCCCATCGATCGGCGACGTCAGCGTCACGGCTTCGTGGTGCCCGAGGCGTCGGCGCGGCACGGCGACGTGGGCGCCCTTCGTGAGGCGCAGCAGCGACTCGGCGCGCGGATCGTCCAGCAGGCGCACTTGATCGACCCACGGTCCGCTGGCGTTCACCACGACGAGGGCCCGCACCGCGTAGGGGTGATCGCTCAGGACGTCGCGCACGGTCGCCCCGTGCACCCGCCCGTCCGGCTTGAGGAGGCTCGTGACCGCGGCGTAGTTCGCGACCAGCGCCCCCGCCCGGGCCGCGCTGCGCACCGTGGCGAGCACCAGGCGGGCGTCGTCGGTTTGGGCATCGTAGTACAGCGCCGCGCCCTTTAGATCTTTCTCGCGCAGCCCGGGCTCGAGCCGCAACGTTGCCTTGCGCCCCAGCCAGCGGTGGCGCCGGACGTTGCGGAACGCGGCGAGCACGTCGTACAGCCACATGCCCACGCGCAGCCGCCACGCTGGGACCCGGGCGCCCTTATAGACCGGGAATAGGAAGGGCAGCGGCCGCACCAGGTGGGGCGCGATCGCGAGCAGCACGCGGCGCTCGCGACTCGCCTCGTTCACCAGGCGGAATTGGTACTGCTCGAGGTAGCGCAGGCCGCCGTGAATCAGCCGCGAGGAATGCGACGAAGTCCCGCCGCCGAAGTCGCCCTGATCCACGAGCGCGGTGCGGAACCCGCGCAACGCCGCGTCGCGGGCGATCGCGGCGCCCGTGATTCCCCCGCCGATGATGAGCACATCGAGCGGCTCGGTGGCCATCGCGTTGAGCGCCGCGAGCCGCGTACGATGGGAAAAGGGCGTGTCGGTCGTCACCCGTCCTCCGGCTTGGCCCGGCAGCCAGCCTCGTGGTAGGTTTCGGCGGCCGCCCCCCGCGCGCCGCTCCTCGGGGTGCGTGGCGTCGCGGGTTTCCCGGGGCCGCCCAGGGTCAGCCGAGGGAGAATGTAATGCCGGTTGGAAATGGACGGCGCGTCGCCGTCATCGCGGGATGCCGCACGCCGTTCTGCCGGGCGGGGACGGCGCTGAAGGACGCCCGGGCGGTGACCCTCGCCCGATTCGTGGCGCGCGAGCTCCTCGAGCGCACAAACTTGGACGGGAGCAAGGTGGACGCCGTCATCTTCGGCCAGGTGGTGGCCTCGCCCCTCGTGCCGAACGTCGCCCGCGAGGTGAGCCTGCTCCCGCAGTTCCCCAGGGAGATCCCCGCCTACTCGCTCAACCGGGCGTGCGCCTCCTCCGCCCAAGCCGTCGCCAACGCCCACGACGAGATCGCCCTGGGGGACGCGGACATCGTGCTCACGGGCGGCGTCGAGTCGCTCTCCGACATCCCCATCCTCGCCTCCCGCCGCTTGGCGGACGTGCTGGTCGAGGCGAGCAAGGCGAAGACGCTCGCCGCGCGGCTCAGGGCATTCACCCGGATCCGGCCGCGGGACCTGATCCCCGTGTCCCCGGCCATCGCGGAGCCGTCCACGGGCGAGTCGATGGGCCAGTCGGCCGAGAAGATGGCGAAGGAGAACCACATCGCGCGCGACCGACAGGATCGCTGGGCCCTGCGCAGCCACCAGCTCGCCGCCCAGGGAACGGCCGACGGCCGTCTCACCGCCGAGATCGTGCCGTGGTTCCCGGAGCGCCCGAGCGCCGCCATCATCGCGACGGATAACGGGATCCGGCGCGACACCTCGCTCGAGCAGATGGCGAAGCTGCCCCCCGTGTTCGACCGCAAATACGGCACGGTGACGGCGGCCAACTCCTCGCCCCTCACCGACGGCGCCTCCGCCGTCCTGCTGATGAGCGCCGACGCCGCGCAGGCCCTGGGCTACACGCCGCTCGCCTACATCCGTTCCTACGCCGTGGCTGCGGTCGACCCCGGCTGGCAGTTGCTCCAGGCGCCGATCTTCGCCGTGCCCAAGGCGCTCGAGCGCGCCGGGATCGGCTGGGCGGACCTGGGCCTGATCGAGGTCCACGAGGCGTTCGCCGCCCAGGTGCTCTCGAACTTCCAGGGGTGGGCCGCGCGCGGGTGGGAGATCAACGAGGACATCATCAACGTGATGGGCGGCTCGATTGCGATCGGCCATCCCTTCGGCGCGACGGGCGGCCGCGTCGTCACGACGCTCGCCAATGAGATGGCGCGACGCGACGTGCAGTTCGGCCTGCTCTCCATCTGCGCGCAGGGCGGCATGGCCATCGCCATCGTGCTGGAGCGGCGCTGATGACGCCGGGACCGGCGCTCACCTGGGCGCTCGCCGACGGGATCGCGGCCGTCAGCCTCGACCTGAAAGGCGAGCCGGTCAACAAGATCTCGCGGGCGGCGAAGCAGGACCTGCTCGCGACCTTGGAGTCGCTCGAGCGCGACGGGACCGTCCAAGCCGTGGCCGTGTTCTCGGGGAAGCCGGACACCTTCATCGCGGGCGCGGACATCGAGGAGTTCGTCCAGCTCACGAGCGCCGCGGAGGCCGAGCGGCTCTCGGCCGAGGGTCAGGACCTGCTGGAGCGGGTCGCCCGCTTCCCCAAGCCGATCGTAGCGGGCATCCACGGCGCGTGCCTGGGCGGCGGGCTCGAGTTCGCCCTCGCCTGCCGGTACCGGGTCGCCTCGGACCACGCCAAGACTCAACTCGGCCTCCCGGAGGTGCAGCTCGGCATCCTCCCCGGCGCCGGCGGCTGCCAGCGGCTGCCGCGCTTGATCGGCGTGCGCGCCGCGCTCGACATGATCCTCGCGGGCAAGGTCGAGCCCGCTGCGAAGGCGTTCCGGCTGGGGATCGTCGACGAGCTGGTGCCCCCGGCCATCCTCCGGGACGTCACCCTGGCCGCCGCGCAGCGGCTAGCGCGCGGCTGGCGCCCCAAGCGCCGCCGCCGCGGCGGCCTCGTCGGCTGGCTGCTCGACGGCAACCCGCTGGGCCGACGCCTCGTGTTCCGCGCGGCGCGGCGGCAGCTCGCGGCCCGGACCGGCGGTCACTACCCCGCCCCCGTCGCCGCCCTCGAAGCGGTCGAGTACGGCCTCCGGCACGGCATCGCCGCCGGGTTGAAGCGCGAGGCCCAGTTGTTCGGGCAGCTCGCCGTCACCGACGTGTCCCGCAAGCTCGTGCAGATCTTCTTCGCCACCACCGCCATCAAGAAGGACTTCGGTATCGCGAACCCGCCCCCGCCCGTCACCGTGCGGCGCCTGGGCGTGGTGGGAGCGGGGTTCATGGGGTCGGGCATCGCCGGGACCGCCATCGCGCAGGCCGGCGTCGACGTTCGGATGAAGGACGCCGATCTGCCGCGCGTCGCCAAGGGGCTCGCGGCGGCACGCGAGATCCTCGACGATCGGTTGAAGCGCCGCCGGATCACGAAGTACGAGCATACGCGGCTCGTGGCGCTGCTCTCGGGCGGGGACACCTACGCGGGGTTCGGTCGGGCGGAGCTCGTGATCGAGGCGGTGTTCGAGGACCTCGCGGTGAAACAGCAGGTGCTGCGCGAGGTCGAGGACGCGATGCCCGAGCAGGCCGCGTTCGCCTCCAACACGTCCACCATCCCGATCGCGCGCATTGCCGAAGGCGCCCGACGGCCGGCCCAGGTGATCGGGATGCACTTCTTCTCACCCGTCGCCCGGATGCCCCTGCTCGAAGTGATCCCGTCCGCGCACACCGCGCCGGCGGTGATCAGCACGGCGGTGGCGTTCGGGCGGCGCATGGGCAAGACGGCGATCGTCGTGCAGGACCGCCCCGGATTCTGGATCAACCGTATCCTCACGCCGTACATGAACGAGGCGGGCCATCTGCTCGGGGCGGGCGTGGCGATCGAGGAGCTCGACCGCCTGATGGTCGGGTTCGGCTTCCCGGTGGGCCCGATCACCCTGCTCGACGAGGTCGGCATGGACGTGGCGGAGAAGGTGGCGGGGGTGATGTACGACGCGTTCGGCGAGCGCTTCGCGCCGGCCCCGGCGTTCGCCGGGATGGTCAAGGCTGGCCGGCTGGGTCGCAAGGCGGGGAAGGGCTTCTACCGCTACGCGGGCGGTAAGAAGGGCGGCGTGGATAGCGCGGTGTACGAGCTCCTCGGCACGCAACCCAACGGGGGCCCGCGACCGGCGGAGATCATCCAGCGCCTCGTCCTCGTGATGCTCAACGAGGCGGCGCGCGCCGCGGGGGAGGGGATCGTCCGTAGCCCGCGCGACGGCGACCTGGGCGCGATCTTCGGCTTCGGGTTCCCGCCGTTCCGCGGCGGCCCGCTGCGCCACGCCGACGACTTGGGCGCCGCCCGCCTCGTCGCCGAGCTGGAGCGGCTCGCGGAGCGCTACGGCGCCCGCTTCGCGCCCTGCGACGTGCTGGTGGACCAGGCCCGCACGGGCACGCGCTTCTACCCCTAAGGCTGCCCCGGAACTCCGCCGCCAATGGTGCTGCGCGCCGGCCTGCTCTGGCTCAGCGAGCAACCGCGCATCTTCCGCTTCGTCCGCAGCAACGGTCTCGCCCGCCGGTTCGCCGCCCGCTTCGTCGCCGGCGAGACGGTGGAGACGGGCGTGGCGGCGCTCCGCCAGCTGAACGCCGCGGGGATCACGGGGACCCTCGACCTCTTGGGCGAGGCGGTCCGCACCGCCGCCGAGGCCGGCGCCGCTCGCGACACTTACCTCGCGACGCTCGATCGCATCCAGGCGGTGGGCGCCGCCGCCAACGTCTCCGTGAAGCTCACCCAGATGGGCCTCGATCTCGACCCGGAGCTGTGCGTCGCGCACCTGAGCGCGATCCTCGAGCGGGCGCAGACCCAGGGGTCGTTCGTGCGCATCGACATGGAGCAGTCCGACTACACCGAGCGCACGCTGCACCTCTTCAAGCAGCGGTTTCACCCGGCGTTCGGG
>DATBCS010000072.1:0-3547 GCA_036270315.1 Gemmatimonadales bacterium | reverse complement strand
TGGTACGCGATGTCCGTACGATCGAGGAGTCGCTCGGGGACGGGGTGAAGCGCGTGTTTCAGAGCGAGCTCGGTGCCCTGAAGCGGTTGCGCCGCGTGGCGGCGCCGCCCCCGGCCGTCGCGAGCAGCGGCGCGCCGGCATGAGCCGAGTCGAGCTTTGGACGTTTGGCGCCGTCGTGTTGGCCGGCGCCGCCTTCGTCGTGCTCGAGCGCTGCTTCCCGTACAACCGCGACCAGAAGGTCCTGCGCACGGGCTTCTGGATCGACTTCGTCCTGTACTGTTTCGTGCAGAGCTACGTGATGGGGATCGTCATCGGGCGCATCATCCTGGCGCTCGACGCCCACACCAAGCTGTCGCGCCTCGGCCTGGTGTCGGGGTGGCCGGTGCTCGCGCAGCTGGGGTTCTTCCTCGTGACGCACGACCTGTACATCTATGCGTTCCATCGGCTGCAGCATCGCACGCCGCTCTTGTGGCGACTGCACGAGGCCCATCACTCCGTGCCGCAGGTGGACTGGCTCTCGGGCGTCCGCTCCCACGCGTTCGAGATCCTGATCAACCAAACCGTGGAGTTCGCCCCCATTCTCCTGCTCGGCGCGGCGCCTCAGGTCGCCGTGCTGAAGGGGGCGATCAGCGCCATCTGGGGCATGTTCATCCACTCCAACCTCGACGTGCGGCTCGGGAAGCTGCAATACGTCATCAACGGCCCGGAGATGCACCGCTGGCACCACGCCGAGGACCGCGCCGCCTACGACAAGAACTTCTCGACCAAGCTCGCCGTGTGGGACTGGCTGTTCGGGACGGCGTATTTCCCCGACCCGGGGGTCCGCAAGGCCGGAAACTACGGGCTCGCGTACACGCGCTATCCGGAGCAGTTCCCGCTCGGCTACTTCATCCAGCAGGCGTTGGCCTTCCGTCGGAAGCTGTTTCCGACGCCGGAGCCCCAGGCAGCACCCGACGGGCCGCGTCGCGAGATCGCCGCCGAGTCGTGACGAAGGCTTGACGGGCCGAGGACGCTCCTGGGACACGGGCGTCGAATACTGGCGCGACCTCGAACCCCGGAGTAGACCTGTGCGCCTTCTCCCGGTCGACTATCTCCTCGCGCTGTACAACCTCCTGATGATCGGCGTCTGGACGCCGCTCGCCCCGACGCTCAGCACCGCCCGCTGGATGATCGTCGTGCATCTCGTCGGCCTCGGGCTCGTGTGGCTCTTGGCCCGGGGGCCGGTGAGCGAGTCGGGCGTGGTGCGCGCCGTGCGGGAGGTCTACCCGATCCTGTGGCTCATGGTGTTCTGGCGGGAGTTGGGCATCCACTGTGAGCTCGTGGGCAGCGCGCCGAACGACACCTTGCTCGCCGCGGTCGATCGCTCGCTGCTCGGGGTCAACCTCAGCGCCGTGTGGGCGCCGACCATGTCGATGGGGTGGTTCAGCGAGCTGATGCAGCTGGTGTACTTTTCCTACTATGTCGCGTTTGTCGGCCTCGTGCTGTACCTCCTCGTCCGCGGCAACCGGGAGACCGCACGCGATGTGACGCTGCGGGTGTCCGCCGTCTACGTCGCCTGCTTCATCGTGTACGCCATCGCGCCGACGATCGGGCCCATGGCGATGTTCCCGCGCTTCAGTGGCGAGGGGGTGCACGGCCTGTTCCGCACGTTGAACGACGCCCTGCAGGCGAGCGGTGACGCCGCCGGTACGGCGTTCCCCAGCACCCACGTGGCGGGGGCGATCACCCTCGCGTGGCTCGCCTGGCGCCACTGCCCCCGTTGGTGTGCCTGGCTCGTCACCGCGGTCGCCGTGGGCGTGGCGCCGGCGACGATCTACACGCAGAACCACTTCCTCGTGGATGCCGTCGCGGCCGTGGCGCTCGCCTTCTGGCTGCAAGGCTACGGCGTCCCGGCGCTCCAGGGCGCGACCCGCGCCCGGCTCGTGCCCACGCTCGGGCGACCCGCGACCGTCCCGAAGTCGGAGCCCGAGGTGGCGTGACCACGAACCGGTGAGGCTCCCGTTTTCGCACCACCTGGTCGCGCTCCTCCTCGTGGTGGCGGACGTGGTGATCCGCGGCGCGCGCATCCGGCTCATGCTACCTGTCCCGCTGTGGCGCGCGATGGCCATCAACACCTGCGGGGACGCATTGGCGGCTCTGACACCGGCGCGCCTCGGCGGCGAGCCGATCCGGTTCGTGGGGTTCCAGCGGTCGGGGGCGAGCGCCGCACAGATCCTGGCGGCGTTCGCCACGGAAATCTGGGTGGATGGCGTCCTGCTGCTCGCGAGCGCCGCGCTCCTGGCGGTCGGGTTCGCCAGTGCGGGGCGGGACTGGTTCGCGCGCCTCGTGGTGCTCGCCCGAGCGCCTGCGACGTGGTGGATCACGGCGGCCGTGCTGCTCGCCGCGGCGGTGAGCGCCTGGGCCGCGGTGCGCTATCGGCGCCACTGGCCCGCCGCGCTGCTGCACCCGTTGCGGGATGCGCGACGTCTCATGCGCACCATGCCGCCGCTCGTAGTGGTGGGGGTGATGGGGTTGACGCTCGCGAGCATGGCGGCCCGCACCGCGGTCCTGCCGGTGTTGGCGAGCGGCGTCCCGGGCACGAGCCTCGGCGGCTTGATCACCGGGTCGTTCGCCCTGGTGTACGGCCAGGTGATACTCCCGACGCCCGCGGGCGCCGGCGCCGTCGAACTGGGGTTCATCGCGGGTTTCGCGGGCGCGCTCCGCGGGGGCG
Organism: Gemmatimonadales bacterium; assembly: GCA_036270315.1. Classification (GTDB taxonomy): domain Bacteria; phylum Gemmatimonadota; class Gemmatimonadetes; order Gemmatimonadales; family GWC2-71-9; genus AG41. The sequence goes on along the minus strand of DATBCS010000072.1, from coordinate 837 downwards.
AGGTGGCCCGTTTGCTCGTCGTGTGGCGCTTCTACACGCTGGCGCTCGGCGTGCTCGCGGGCGCCGCCGTGCTGGCCCGCTGGGGGTGGCTGCGGCGCGCCACCGTTACGCTCCCGGCGTCACCTGCGCCTACCCCGTCGCTCCCCTCCTGAGCTGTCGCTGCGCCCACGCAGTGTCGTGACTCCACGCCATCGGCCGAGCGTGACCGGGCGGGCGTCGCCGTTGCACCCGGCGACGTCCGTGCCCGCCCCGCTAGCCAACGCAGCCGCCGGAGTGCAACTTCCCTCGGAGCACGTCGGGGCACACCCGGCCACGGTGGACTTCGCTGGTCGATAGGAGCGCGGGATGGATTCGATCCATTGTCTCGAATGCGGCGGCTACGTTGCCAACATGCGTCGGGCCGAGTACCGGGCGCGCTCGGCGGGGTCGCGGGCCGCGCCGCGCCGCGAGCAGCCCTGCACCTGCGCTAAGCCGATCCTCTACATGCCCGAGTTTCACGCCAACGAGCGTCGTGCGCCAGCGTTCCCCGAACGCGAGGGCGTCGTCGGTCGCTAGTCCACAAAACCCCCCCAAAAACCCTAGGACCACTTGATCCGCGCCACGTCGAACGACGGCGCGGGGAATTTCATATCCAGGGCCTCGAGGGTCTCGACCAGGATGTGGGAGACAGCGAGGTTGCGAACCCATTTGTGGTCGGCGGGGATGATGAACCAGGGTGCGTGCTCCGTGCTGCAGCGCGACAGCGCGTCTTCGTACGCCGCCCCGTAGTCGTCCCAGTACTTCCGCTCCTCGAAATCACTCGGCGCCAGCTTCCACTGCTTCGCGGGATCGTGCAGC
>DATBCS010000071.1:0-19204 GCA_036270315.1 Gemmatimonadales bacterium | reverse complement strand
CATCAGCTGGGCGAACATGCTGGCACCGCCGGCGAGCTTCGCGACGAGGCGCCGCGGCTCGGCGCCCAGTTGCGTCAGCCGGGTCACGAGCAGGGGCACGGCGGTCTCGGGAAACTTGGCCGGATTCCCAAGGTCGCGTGCCAGACTCTTGGAGGGCAGCAGCACGTGGGCCATCGCCCCGGCGTGCGCCTGCCCGTCATACAGCATGATGGCGACGCACGAGCCGAGGCCGAGTGTGACGATGACCGCGTCGCCCCGCTCCGCGGCCCACTCTGCCACCTTGACGATGCGCTCCGGCGGGCCGGTCACGCCTCGGGCCGGCGATAGATGCGCTCGCGCGGCTCCTCGAGAATGAGCCGGGTGCGCGCCGGGCCGAACAGCGTCTCCACCTTGCCGAGCAGCAGGATCCCCCCCGGCGCCAGCGCGTCGGCGAACTGGCTGAACAGCCGCTCCTGCATGGGGCGATCGAAATAGATGACGACGTTGCGGCACACGATGAGATCGTACGGCGGGGCGGGAGGCGGCGCGGTCGTGAGGTCGTGCTTCGCGACGCGGACGAGGTGGGCGAGCGCGGGGAGCGGCTGGCGGGGCACCGCGGCGGTGAAGTAGCGGCGCACCAGCCCAGGCGGCATCTCGCTGAAGGCGGCCTCGGGGAACTGGGCGGCGCGGGTGCGGTCCAGGCTCACCCGGTCGATGTCGGTGGCGTCCACGCGGGCCTGCCCGAGCAGTGCCTCTTGGCTCAGGCGGCGGGCGGTCTCGGCCAGCGCGACGGCGACCGTGTACGGCTCTTCTCCCGAGGCGCAGCCAGCGGACCAGGCGCGCACCTGGCCCCGCCGCGCGCGCCACACGGCGTCGAGCCGGGGCTCGAGCGCGCGCCAGGTCTCGACGTTCCGGAAGAACTTGGTGACGTTGATGGTGAGTGCATCGAGCAGCAGGTCGTACTCGTGCGCATCGCTCTCGAGCAGGCGACGGTAGTCCTCGAAGGTGTGGGCGCCGCGGGCGCGCATCCGCACGGCGATGCGCCGGCGGAGGCAGCGGTCCTTGTACGAGTCGCACGCGAGGCCGCGCGCCCGCGTGATTTGCCGCGTGAGTGCCCGGAAGCCCCGCTCGTCCTGCTCCGCCGTCACGTCAGCGCGCCCAATGTATCCAGATTGGCCTTGACGAGCTCGTGCTTGGGGTTGATCTCGAGCGCCTTGCGCCACAGCTGGGCCGCCAAGTCGCGGTCGTTCCGCTTGTAGGCGATGTTGCCGAGCTTGAAGTAGACGTCGTCGCCCAGGTCCGGTGCGAGCTCGATGGCGCGGCTGAACGCGTCCCACGCCTCGTCGTAGCGCGAGCTGCGATAGGCGAGATCGCCCAGGTTCTTGGAGAGCTGCGGCAGCGAGGGTTCGTTCTTGCGGGCCGCGCGGAGCAGGTCCTCCGCCTGGATCAGATCGCCCGCGAGCTCGCGCAGGACGGCGAGATTGTTCTGCAGGGCCGCATGGGACGGGTATGCCTCGGCCCCCTCCTCGGCGATCTCGGCGGCGGGCTCGAACTCGCCGGCGCCCGCGGCCGCGAGCGCGCGGGCCCAAAACCACGCGGGCGGCGGCACCGCGCCAAACAGTTCCTTGGCGCGGTCCAGCCGCCCCGCGGCCCCACCGTGGTCCCCGCGCTTCAGCGCGACGATCCCCCAGCCCAGGTACACCTTGGGATCCGTCTTGGCCCGCGCGGCGGCCTCGCCGTAGGCGGCGTCCGCCTCGCCCAGCCGGCCGAGCTGCTCGTAGGCGAAGCCGAGATTGTGGAACACCGCCGGCCGTCCCCCGCCCTTCTCGGCGGCGAGCCGCAGGGCCTCCATTGCCTCCCGCCAGTGCGCCTGGCGCAGCGCCACGAGCCCGATGTAGAAGTGCGCGTTCGCCTCGCCGGGCCGCAGTTCGGCCACGCGGCGGAATTCGCGGGCGGCCTCGTCGAGCATGCCGGTCTTGTAGAACGCGATGCCGAGGTTGCGGTGCTCCTCCACGCGCGCGTCGGTGACCTGGGTGTCGGCCGCCGAGGCGGTGCGACCGGCGCGGTGCACAAAGCCCGCCGTGATGAGCCCGTAGAGCGCCTTGCCGATCTCGAACTCGCCGAGCCCCGAGTCCTCGATCACCCGGATCACGTCGCGCGCCCCGTCGAGCAGGGGCAGCATCCGCTGCTGGGGGTCGGTGAGCTGCGCCTCGCTGATCGCGAGCCGGTCCTTGTCGACCACGAAGATCAGGTCGAAGGACGGGATCTTTTTTTCGATGAGGCTCCACTCGTCGACGCGCCGCGCGCCCTCGAGCAGCAGGGACTCGGGGTTGATCGAGACGAGAAAGTCCTGGCGCTCGGGGCGGACGTCCGCCTCGAAGTTGAACGTGCCTTGGGTCCAGGTGAACAGGTAGTAGACGGACTCCTCGATCTGCACGCGCATATAGCGTTCGAGGTCCGCCTGCGTGATCACCTCCATGCTCACGAGGATCTCGCCCAGCTTCTTGCCGGGCTCCTTCGTCTGGCGGTGGATCGCCGCCGCCAGCTGCTCCGACGTGATCCGTTCGTGCTTCACCAGGATATCGCCCAGGCGATCGCGCCGGTTCACGATCGACGCGTAGCAGATGCGCCCCTTATCAAAGTAGATGTAGCCGAAGTTGGAGCGGTCGGCGATCGAGAGGCAGCCCGTTTTCTGTCCCAGCGCGAGCAGCTGGAGCACGTCGGGGAGCGACGCTTCCTTGAGGGATCCCTTGATGGCCATCAGCGGAACTCCTCAATCATGCGGTCCGCTGGATCGGTCCAATCCCATACCATCTTCTCGCGGCTCTTGATGCCACCCAGGCTCGACACGACGAGGCCGCTGGTGCGCAGACCGGCCGAACGGCGCGCCTGGCCCTCGAGCACCTCGCGGGCGAGCCCGGCGGTCACGGGCACGTCCTGGGCGGCGGCGGCGCTCACCACCCGTTGCACCACGCCCACGAGGCTCCGTACGGAGTCGCTCGGCCGGTCGGCGAGGTAGTCGACGAGTGCCGGCTCGGGCGTGACGTTTTGCTGCCCGAGCATGCGCTCGAGCACCGCGCGCTTGACCTCGCGGTCGGGCTCCTTGAGCTCGGCCACGAGCCCGCCCTCGAGCCGCGACCGGATGCGCTCCTCCAACCCCGTGAGGGTGTGGGGCGCGGCCGGCGCGGTGAAGACGAGCTGGCGCTCCTTGTCCTGTAGCAGGTTGAAGAGATGGAACAGCTCCTCTTGGGAGCGCTCTTTCGCGGCGATCAGGTGGATGTCGTCGAGCAGCAACGCCGTCGCGCGGCGGTAGCGAGCCCGCCACCAGTCGACGCGGTTCCCGTCGATCGCCGCGATCAGCTCGTCGATGAACGCCTGGGTCGACAGGCACGCCACGATCGCGCCGCGTTTCTTCGCCAACTCGAGCCCGATGGCGTGGAGGAGGTGGGTCTTGCCGAGGCCGCTGCGGCCCACCAGGACGAGCGGGTTGTATTTCTTCCCCGGCTGGGCGAGCACCGCCCGCACGGCGCTCGCTGCCACCTGGTTCGAGGGGCCGACGGCGAACGCGGCGAGCGGGAAGGCCGCCGACGGTCCGGGCGGCGGCGCCGCCCCCGCGCGCACCTTCGCCGCCACCGCCTCCGCCTCCTTGATCCGCTCGGGGTCGCGAAACACGCTCTGCCCGGCCGCCTGGGGATCGAGGTCGGCGACCTCAGCTTCGAGCGCCTTCAGGCGATCCACGTCCTCGGTGAACTGGGTGATCGCCTGGTCCACGGCGCCCGGGGTGTCGCGCTGCAACAGCGCCTCGAGCCGCTCCGTGCGGTACCCCTCGCCCTCCCAGCGCAGCACGGCCTCGCCCACCCGGTCGCGCCAGGCTTCCACGGCTTTGCCGACCGTGACGGTCACGTCGGCGAGGAACGCGCCGAACTCGTCCGCCCCAGCGGGCGCGGCGGGTTCGGGCGGCGCGCTCGCCGCGGGAGGCGCCGCGGCGGTCCCGAGGCCCAGGAGCTGTTTCGCCGTGGCGGCATTGATCGAGGTCTCGTTCACCGCCTGGAAGGCGACGAGCCGATTGAGCGCCCCCATCAGCTCGCGCACGTTGCCGAACTCCGCCGCCGCGACCGTCTCGAGCACGCCGGGCTCGAACGTCGCGCCGCGCTCCTCGGCTTTGCGACGCAGGATCGCCACGCGCGTCTCGTAGTCGGGCATCGCCATGTCGACCACCAGGCCGCCCGAGAGGCGCGAGATGAGGCGCTCATCCAGGTCCGCAATCTCGGAGGGCGGGCGGTCGCTCGTGAGCACGATCTGACGTCCCGCCGTCTGCAGCGCCTCGGTGAGCCGCAGCAGCTCCGACTGCATCTCCTTGCGGTTCGTGAGGAACTGCGCGTCGTCTACGAGCAGCACGTCCACGTTCTGGAACCGGCGGCGGAAGGCGTCCCCTTGGCCGGCGGCGACGGCGGCGTGGAACGCCTCGACGTATTCATCGAGCGTCAGGTATTCGATGTTGAGCGCCGGGGCGGTCTTCTTCGCGGCCTGACCGACCGCCATGAGGAGGTGGGTCTTGCCGAGACCCGAGTCGCTGTAGATGAAGAGCGGGTTGTAGGCCGCCCCGGGGTTTTCCGCGACGGTGCGCCCCGCCGTGACGGCGAGGCGGTTCGCCGCCCCCACGACGAAGCTGTCGAAGGAGTACTTGGGGTTGAGGGCGCTCGTCATGCCGTGCTTCCCGCCGCGAGCCGCTTGAGCACCAGCTCGGAGATCCCCTTCAGCGTCTCGAACACGCCCTTCCCGTGGAGCGCGTCGGCGCTGAAGCTCGGGACCCCACGGAAGTTGAGCGCGTCGTCGAGGTCGGCGGGGGAAAGGATGAGCTCGCGCGGCAGGTCCTGCTTGTTGTGCTGCATCACGAGCGGCACGGTGCGGATGTCGACGCCGTGCTCGAGCAGGTTGCTCTGCAGGTTCTGGAGACTCTCGAGGTTCTCGTCCAGCTGGCGCGCCTGACTGTCGGCGACGAACACGACGCCGTCGGCCCCCTGCAGCACGAGCCGCCGGGTCGCGTTGTAATACACCTGGCCCGGCACGGTATAGAGCTGGAACCGGGTGGCGAAGCCCGAGATCTGGCCGAGGTCGATCGGCAGGAAGTCGAAGAACAGCGTGCGATCGGTCTGGGTGGCGAGCGAGACCATGCGGCCGCGGCGCGAGTCCGGGACGCGCCCGTAGATGTAGTGCAGGTTGGTCGTCTTGCCCGACCGCCCCGGGCCGTAGTAGACGATCTTGCACGTGATCTCGCGCGTCGTGAAGTTGACTAGCGACACGGGGCTATCTCCCGAAGAGCGTGTTCAAGCTGTCGCTCAACTGCCGCTCGAAGTCCGCCGCCAGCACCTGTTTCGGCGCGGGGTCCTTGGGGCTCGCGGCCTCCAGGTCGGCGGCGAGTTGCTCAAAGAATAACTGCACCAGACCGAGCGACGAAGCGTCGAGATCATACACGACGAGCGTCACCAGCCGGCCGCGGGCCGTCGCGACGCCGGCGAGGAAGATCCCGTGGCGTTGGCCCTGGTGGTTCAGCGCCGCGAAGGGCGGCTGGCGCAGCTGCCGGGCGATCTCGTCGGTCGAGGCCATGATCGCGGCGCCGAGCGCCGCGGCCGCCATCACATCCAGCGCGCGCGAGAAGCCGTGCTGCGCCAGTACCTGGCCCGCCGACGTCATCACCAGCACCAGACGGACGCCGGCTTCCTTCACGAACTTGACCAGCGGCTCGAGCGTCCAGGCTTCGACCGCGCGCGTCGTCATCCCACCACCTCCGCCGCCCGCAACAGCTCAAGCCGCACGAGGCCCACGTTCACATCCGGCTCCGCAATCGCCACCACCAGGATCCCCGACGCCGCGCCCACGACGAGGAGCGCCCCCTGCTCGGCCTGGAGGTGCCAGAACAGGCTCGCGCCCACACCGGCGGCCTCCATGGCGCGCCCCAGCCGGCTCGCGAGGCTGGCAGCGAGCGCCGCCACGGCGGATCCCTTGATCCCCTCCATCAGCTGCTCGGCGACGACCAACCCGTCGTCCCCGGAGACGAGCATCGCGCCGCGCACGCCGCGGACCCGCGTCACGAGATCGAGCGCCCGGCCGTAGCCGGCGGGGGCGGTGGTCATCGCTGCTGCTCCAGCCAGCGCTTCGCCGCGCCGACGGCGCGCTGCGCGATGATGGCGAGCCGCCCCATCGGGACCGAGCGATCCCGCACCACGAGCAGCAACGCGTCGCCGCTCGGCGGGGTGAGGTGCACGTGGCCGTGCTTGCCTTCGGCGGCGAGCCCGGTCCAGCCGCGGAACCCGAGCAGTTTCGCCGTGCGGGTCGCTTCCTGCGACACTCCCGCCAGGTACGCGGCCACGGCCTCGGTCACGTCGCGCCCCTGGGGGTCCTTGAGGGCGCCGCCGAGCACGCGACCGGAGGGATCGAGCAGCAGCAGCCCCTCCTCGGCGCCCTCGAGCCCGGCGAAGACGCGCGCCTCCTCGAGCGGGCGGGCCGCCGCCGCCGCAGCGGCAGCGGCCGCCGGCGTGGGGGCTGGCGCCGCGTGGTCCCGCCCCACCGCCGCCGGGCTCGCCCCGCTGCGCGCCATCGCGAGGGCCTGGATCACCCCCGGATCGTCGGGGCCCACGCGCTCGGCGGCTTCCAGGTGGGCCGTCGCCTGCTCCACGTCCCCCACCTTGAAATACAGGAAGGCGAGCCCCTTCAACGCGCCCAGATGGTCGGGGGCGATCCGCAACGCCATGTCCCACTCGTCAAACGCGCGTTCGTAGTCGCGCTTGTCGGCGAGGATGCGGGCGAACAGGTCGTGGGCGTCCGCGAGGTGCGGGTGGCGCTCCAGCCCCGTGAGGGCGACGCGGTGGGCGGCGTCGGCCTGCCCCTTCTGGCGCAGCAGCTCGCCGAGGCGCAGGAACACGAGGCTGTCCGGGTCCTGCGCGAGCTGCGACGAGAGCGCCTTGATCTCGTCAGCCATGGAACGCTCCCGTCCCGCCAGCGAGCGTCTGCGCCGCGGCCTTGGCGCGGCGCACATCGTCGAGCTGCGCGAGCTCGGTCTCGGAGCGTGCCGCCAGGCGCTCCCACTGATCCCAGTGGTCCACGGCTTCGGCGAACCGGCCGGTGGCCACGAGCGCGTAACCCAGTACGCGTTGGGCGGCGACCGCGAGCGGGTCGAGCCGGAGCGCCCGGCGCAACTCCTCGACGGCGTCGGCGCCCCGGCCCGCGGTGAGGGCGATCCGGCCAAGCAGCAAGTGCACGGTGGCGTCGTGCGGGTGCGCCCCCGCCGCCTGCTCTGCCGCGGCGCGGGCCCCCTCCAAGTCGCGCCGCTCGAGCGCGTCCTCGGCGCGCGCCACGAGCTCCGCCAGGTCGCTCGCCAGCGTCGTGCGCTCGCGCGGTAGCGTGCCCGGGTCCGCCAGCGCGATCACGCCGGCGCTCTCGAGGCCGAACAGCGTCTTCGCCACGTCGAAGTCCGAGCGCCCAAGCTCCGCGGCGATGCCGCGGACGTCGCGCCGGCCGTCGATCATCGCCAGCATCTCCCACTCGGGCGGCAGGAGGTCGAGTTCGCCCTCGCTGCCCGCCTGGGGCGGGGCGAGCATCGGCACGATGCCCAGGTGCGGGATGCGGCTCTCGATGCGGGACCACTCATCGATGCGGCGGGCCCCTTCCATCAGGAGGGCCTCGGTGGGGATGCGGACCGTGGCCTCGGTGGCGACGTCGCCGAGCGCGCCCTCGGTAAAGGAGAAGTAGCCCTCGCGCCAGCTCATCACCTCGAACACCACCTCCTCGATCTGGAAGTGGACTTGCCGCTCCAGCTCGCGCGGGGTGATGGCGCCGAGGGCGACGAGAATCTCGCCCAGGCGACGCTTGTCGCCCTGGCGCTGCTGCATGTCGCGCGCGCGCTCCAGGTCGGCCTCGGTGATCTTCCCGGTGCGCAACAGCAGCGCCCCGAGGGGATGCGGGTTGGAGCGGATTTCGGCCGAGATGATGGCCCCGTCCTCGAACGAGATGGTGCCCGCGTTGTGGCGCAGCTCCGAGGTCACGCGCAGCATCCCCGTCTTCCGGCTCAAGTCGAGCAGCTGGAACACGTCGTGGATGCCGAGCTCGCTGAGCGGGCCTTCGATCGCCATGGCGTCAGGCCGCGTCCGAGGTAAAGATGTGCTGCAGGTCGAGCGCGGTGCGCGCGTGCATCCGCGCGCGCTGCGCGAACGGCCCGCCGGGGTCGACGCGGGTCACTCGCTCCCAGGCCTCGACCGCTTCGCCGTAGCGATGCACCCGCGCCAGCCCGACGCCCATCTGGAACAGCGCCTCGACCTGTTCGGGATCGAACTTGAGGGCGCGCCGGAACGCCTCGAGCGCCTGCGCGTCGCGCTTGTCGTCCAGCAGGGCACGCCCCAGGAGCAGCAGGGCCGGAAGGTCGTAGGGGTCTTGCTCAAGCATCTCCGCGAGGCGCACGACCGCTTGTCGCACGCGACCGACGCGGCGCAACAGGTCGGCGAGGGCGAGTGCCGCCTCGTGGAACGTCGGGAGCGCGTCGAGCGCGCGCTCATACGCCCGCTGCGCCTCGGTCCACTCCTCCTTGTCCTCGTGCAGCCGCCCGAGGTCGAGCCACACCTGCACGTAGCCGGCGTCGAGCTCGAGCGCCGCGCGGTAGGCGGCGAGTGCGCCGCCCTTGTCCCCGACCTTCAGCCCCACGTCGCCCTGCAGCTTGTGCAGATCGGCGCGCCCCGGCGCGCGCGTCTGCGCCTGCCGCAGCGCGGTGAGCGCCCCCGCCGCGTCCCCCGCCGCCGCCCGCCCGCGGGCGACCGCGACCAGCGCATCCACGTCGTCGGGGGTGAGCACGAGCAGCTCTTCCGCCAGGCCGTGAGCTTCGGCCGCCCGTGCGCCGCCCACCGCGAACAGCGCTTTCACCTCGCCCAGGCGCGCGTCGGCCCGGGCGGGCTCGAGCGTGCGGGCCTCGCGGTAGCGCTCCAAGGCCTCGCCGTGGAGACCCCGCTTCGCGAAGATGTCGCCCAAGAGCACGGCGGCGTCGGCGCGGTTCGCCCCGCGCTGCACGGCGCGCATGGCCTCGGCCGTGGCCACGTCCATCAGGCCCTTGCTCACGTAGTCGCGCGCTAAGCGCAGCGGGTCGTCCGCGACCGGCTCCGCGGCGGCGGGCGGGGCGGCGGGCGCGAGCTCCTGGAAGATGTTGTCGAGCAGCCGCTGATCGAAGTTGAAGTCCTCCCCGATCGTCTCCGCCGTCACGTCGGCCGAGATCTCCGGCGCGATGCCGATCGTGGCGCGTTCGTACTGCAGGTCGATCGTGAGCGCGAACTTCTGCGACACGTAGTACGGGTCGAGCTCCAGGGCGCGCTTGGTGGCGCGCAGCGCGCCGTCGAAGTCGCCGAGGTTGGAGAGGGTGAAGCTGAGGTTGTAATGCGCGCCCGCGTGGTCGGGATCGGCCTCGACGGCACGCACGAAGGCGTTGCGCGCGTCGGGGAAGCGCTTCAGCTCAACCAGCACCAGCCCCACGCCGTTCCACGCGGCGGCCGCCTTCGGCTCGGTGGAGAGGACCTGGCGGTACGCTTCGAGCGCGAGCTGGAAGCGCCGCAGCTGGTACAAGAGCAGCGCCAGGTTGAGGCGCGCGGCCCCGAAGGTGCCCTGCAGCTGCAGCGCGGTCCGGAACGACTCGATCGCCGGCTCGCTCTCCGCCGTGTGGGCCTGGCAGACGCCCAGGTTGTTCCACGCGAGCGCGTACTTCGGGTCGACCTCCACCGCCTGCCGGTAGGACGCGAGGGCGTCGGCGGAGCGGCCCGCCTGATGCAGCACCACGCCCCGCTCGTTCCACAGCTTGGGCGAGTCGGGCGCTTCGCGCAGCAGCGTCTCGTACAGTTCGAGGGCGGCGGCGAAGTCGTGCTTCAGGAGGTGCACTTCCGCCATCGCCTGGAGCGTGAGGCGGCGGTCCTCGCCGCGCTCGAGCGCGAGGCGGTATTCGCGCAGCGCCTCGTTGTAGTAGCCCTTTTGCCGGAACGCGAGGCCGAGGTTGTAGTGCGCCAGCGCGTTCCCCTCGACCACCTGCGGTTCGGGCATCTGACGCTGGCGCTGCTGTTGGCTGCGCCGCTCGGCGTTGTAGCGCTCGAGCGAGAGGTTGGTCTGGGCACGGGCGAGGGGCGGGTTGAGCTGGATGGCGCGCTTTGAGGCAGTGCGCGCGTCCTGATGGCGCCCCAGGTCCCCGAGGACGAACGCCATGAGGTAGTGCGCGTTCGCATTGTCGGGATTGAGCTCCACGGCCCGTTCCAGCGCGGCGAGGGCATCGCTGTTCAGCCCGCGGTTGTAGTACACCTCGCCGAGGTAGAACTGCACGACGCTCGAGTCGGGATCGAGCTCGACGGCGCGCAGGAACCACTCGGTCGCGGCCTCGGGCCGGCCGCGGTTCTTCTCGGCGAGCCCGAGCTGGATGACGGCGGCCACGTCGTCGGCGCGGTGCGCCAGCAGCTGCTCGAACTCCCCGATCGCTTCGTCGTGCGAGCCGAGGATGGCGTAGGCGCGCCCCAGTTCCCAGCGGGCGTCGCGGTCGTCGGGCGTGCTGCGGAGGCGCTCGCGCAGCTGGGCCACCCGGCGATCGTAGTAGCCGGTGTCGTGGTAGGCGATCTCGAGGTTGCGCTGCGCGACCTGCATCTTGGGGTCCAGCTCGAGCGCGCGCGTGAACGCCGCGATCGCGTCCTCGACCAGCCCCTTCTGATAGTACAGCACGCCGAGGTTGTTGTGGGCCCCGGCGTCCGAGGCATCGATCCGGCGGGCGAAGGATCGGAGGACGGCGAGGTCGCGGTCCGAAAGCGCCGGCGCCGTCACAGGTCAGGTCAGGCGGATGGCGTCAAAGATAGCCTTGAGCGACGCCAGATCGGGGAGCAGCAGGAAGTGCCCCCGCAGCCCCTCGGCCGAGTCGATGGAGAACTCGGTCTCGACGCAGAACACGAAGTCGCGCTCATGCCCGAAGTTCAGATAGGTCGTCGTGAGGACCGCGGCCGAGAGGTCCACGACGAGGCTCGGCACCGAGGGCAGGAGCAGCATTCCCATGAAGTCGGACAGGGCATTCATGTAGGCGCCGGACAGGATGTTGCCGGCCTCCTTGAGGCACGACTGCTCGAGCGCCTCGAACGCGCCGGTCGTCCCGACCGGCCGGCGCAGCAGCATGTCGCAGACGCGGCGCGCTACGGATTCGGGAAACAAGAGCAGCGTGCGGCCCGTCAAATCGCCCAGCATGTGCATCAGCACGGCGGCGACCACGTCCTGCGGGTTGCCGAGCAGCTCGGGCACTTCCTCGAGGCGTGCGATGTTGATCTGCGGCACGCTGATCATGATGCGGCGGTTGGTGAGCTGGGACAGCGCCGTAGCGGCGTGGCCGGCGCCGATGTTCGCCACCTCGCGCAGCGCGTCGATCTGCAGCTCCTTCAGGTCCCGGACGTCCTGCATCCCGCCTCCCTTACAGCAACCCGCCGGCGTCGAGGATCAACGCCGGGATACCGTCGCCCATGATGGTCGCCCCGCTGAACACCGGGAGCGTGCCGTGGGGCGCATCGAAGCCCTTCACGACGATTTCGTGTTGCCCGAGCATGCCGTCCACCACGATCCCCGTGCGCCGCTCCCCCATTTCCAGCACGATGACGGGGGCGCGGGGCGGCGCGTCGCCCGCGACGCCGAGCAGGCGCCGCAGGTGCACCAGCGGCACCACCCGCTCGTGCAAGATGATCGCGTCGCGGCCTTCCACGGTGGTCGTGGTCTGGGCTCCGAACTCGACCGTCTCCGCGACGTAGGTGAGCGGCAGCGCGTACCGCTCCTCGCCCACGCCGGCGATCAACGCGCGCACGATCGCAAGCGTGACGGGGAGCCGGAGCACGAAGGTCGTGCCCTTCCCCTGCTCCGACCGGATGTCGATCGTGCCGCCGAGGGCACGGATGCGGGTCACGACCACGTCGATGCCCACGCCACGGCCCGAGACGCTCGTGACCGCGTCCGCGGTCGAGAACCCGGGCCGGGCAAGCACGCGGAGCAACTGATCGTCCGACAGCGTCTCCGCGTGCGGGTCCACCACGTTCTCGCGCCGCGCGCGCTCGAGGATCTTGGTCCGGTCGATCCCGCGGCCGTCGTCGGCGACGCTGATGGCGACGCTCGCCCGCTCGCGCACGGCGGTGAGCACGATCTCGCCGTCGGCCGGCTTGCCGTGCCGCCGCCGCTCCGCGGGCGACTCGATGCCGTGATCGACGGCGTTGCGCAGCAGGTGGAGCAGCGGGTCGCCCAGCTCGTCCAGGATGGCGCGGTCGAGCTCGATCTCCTTCCCTTCCACGCGGAACGCCACCTGCTTGCCGAGCTCACGCGCCAAGTCGCGCACCAGGCGCGGAAAGCGAACGAACACCTGCCACACCGCCGTCATCCGCGCCTGGATGATCTCGGCCTGCAGGTCGGCCGACAGCCGAGACACTTGGATCGCCAGGTCATCGATCGCGGGATCACGGCGCTCCGCGGCAAGCTGGTTGAGCCGACCGCGCGCCGTGACGAGCTCGCCGATCAAGTCCATCAGGCCGTCGAGCCGGCGCAAGTCGACGCGGATGTGGCGGCTCTTCACGCCTTCCGGGCTGGGCGTCGCGGGCGTCCCCGGGGCGCCCGGCGCTGCCGCCGGCCCCGCCGCCGCGGGCGCGCGCACCGTCTCCGCCCCGACCGCGACGTGCTCCACGTCTCCCGCCCGGCGCACCGCCTGTTCGATCTCGGCGACGGAGGCGGGCGACGCCAGCCGCAGGCTGAAGCGGCCCTCGAAGTCGTCGGCTTCGAACGCCGCCACGGGCGGCGTCACGTGCGTCACGGTGCCGAGGCGTTCGGCCTGCTTCAGAACGAGCAGGGCGCGCCCGCCCTTCAGCGGCGCTTCGGGGCGCAGCGTGACCTGGACCAGCCGCCCCGCGGCGCGCGGCCCCTCGACCGGCGGGGGCGGCGGGGCGCTCGGCGCAGGGCGCTCGCCCGGACCGGCGAGGCGCACCGCCGCCCCATCCAGGTCGGCGACGACCTCCGCGATGTCCAATTCCTCTTCGCGGCCCACCACCGACAGCTCGACCGCGTGCTCGAGCGCGTCCCGGGCTTGGAACAAGAGCTGCAGGAGCTCGTCGGTCGCCGGCCGGCCCCCGCGGCGCAACCCGTCGAGCAAGGTCTCCATACGGTGCGCGAGGTCGGTGACGCGGGCGTAACCCATCGTCGCCGCCATCCCCTTCACGGTATGCACGGCGCGAAACAGGCCGCCCACGGGGGCGGGATTGATGGGGGTCCGCTCCCACTCCAGCAGGAGCTGGTTGCAGGCGCTCAAGTGCTCCCGGCTCTCGGCGAGGAACAGCTCGGCGTACTGCGACAGATCCATGGGATCAGCCGAGCACGCGCTGCACGGCTTCGAGGACCCGCGAGGGCTGGAACGGTTTGACGACGAAGTCCTTCGCGCCTGCCTGGATCGCTTCGACCACGAGGGCCTGCTGGCCCATCGCGCTGCACATCAGGATCTTCGCATCGGGGTCCTGCTTGACGATCTCGCGGACGGCATCGATCCCGCCCATGTCGGGCATGACGATGTCCATCGTGACGAGGTCCGGCTTCAGCTGGCGGTACTTCTCGACCGCTTGCGCCCCCGTTTCGGCCTCACCCACAACTTCGAACCCGGCTTGCGCAAGAATGTCGCTGATCATCGTCCGCATGAAGATCGCGTCGTCGCAGACGAGGACAGAGTGGCTCACACATCCTCCCTAGGCAGACAAGATGGGGCTGAGCAGCGCGTCGGTATCGAGGACCACGAAGAGTTGCCCGGCGCGGCGTCCGACGGCCCGCACCAGCGTCGGATCGATGCCGGGCAGCGCCTGGCGGCGTTCCAGCGCCTCCCCACCCACCGAGAGGAGGTCCACCACTTCGTCGACCGTGAAGCCGAGGACGCGCTTCGCGCCGGTCCCCCCGTCCACCTCGAGCAGCACGGTGGTGCCGCCCCCCGTGTCGGCGCGCCCCCCGGCGCCGGTGGCGCCGCCAAGCTCCGCCGGTGCCGGCGCGGGTTCGGGCTGGCGCAAAGCCCGCCAGCCTTCCACCACCGTCACCAAGGTGCCCCGCACGTTCCCGAGACCGGCCACGACGGCCGGCGCGCCCGGGATGCGGGTGGTGGCAAGCCGGGGCAGGATCTCACGCACCCGTTCCGCCTCGGCCGCACACACGAGGCTGCCCACCCGAAATAGGAGCAGTCGGACGACCCCGGCGTCACTCATCCGAAGCGAAGAAACCAAGATACTGCAAGGGGTTGCGTTGGGCAAGCAAACGCGGATCGGCGGCCGCCTCGGCCAGCGCCGGCCGCACATCGGCGGGCCATTCCGAGCGCAGCGTGAGTGGCGCGCCCGTCACGGGATGGGGAAACGCCAGGCGCGCCGCGTGCAACAGCTGGCGCGGCGCGAGAGCCGCAACGCGCTCCGCGGCGGCGCGCTCGGACGGGGTGACGCGCCGGCTCCCCCCGAACGCGTACTCGCGGTCGCCCACCACGGGGTGCCCCACGTGCGCGAGATGCACCCGAATCTGGTGGGTGCGACCGGTCTCGAGGGTGACGCGCAGCAGCTCGGTCTGGGCGAAGCGGGCGACGACGGCGGCGTGCGTGACGGCGTGTCGCCCGCCCGCGAGCACGGTCATGCGCTTGCGGTCCGTGGGGTGGCGCATGATCGGGGCCTCGATCGCGACCGGGCTCTTCGCGAGATGGCCCCACGCGAGCGCGGCGTATACCCGCGCGACCTTGCGCTGCTCGATCAAGCGGGTGAGCCGGCGGTGCGCCAGCTCGCTCTTCGCCACGATAAGGAGCCCCGACGTGTCGCGGTCGAGGCGGTGCACAATGCCCGGCCGCCCCGGGGGGCCGCCGCCCTGGGCCAGCGCGGTGCCCCGCTCCACCAGCACGTTCACGAGGGTGTCGTCCCAGTGGCCGGGGCCCGGGTGGACGACGAGCCCAGCCGGCTTGTCGAGCACGGCGAGGTGGTCGTCTTCAAACACGAACGTCAGGTCGCGGTGGGCGGGGGCGTAGCTCCGGGGGGACGGCGCCTCGGGCCGGAGCTCGACCGAGACCACGGTGCCCCGCGGCAGCGCCGCCGACCCCCGGAGGGCGCGGCCGGCGCTGGTGACGCGCTTGTCGGCGATGAGGCGGGCGGCAACGGTGCGGGAGAGCGCGAGCTGGTCTGCCAGAAAGCGGTCGAGCCGCTCGGTCGCGGCGACAGCGACACAGAAGGTCACGACGGCCATCAAGGCTCGGCCGCCCGGGCCTCCTCCCCGCCGTGGTGCCGGCCCTCGAGCCAGAGGGAGACCGCGAGCGCGATCGCGCCCACGGTGATAGCGGAGTCAGCGACGTTGAAGGTGGGCCAGCGGGCCGCGGCGATCCCCACGTCGACGAAATCCACCACGCCTTGGGCGCTGCGGATCCGATCAATCACGTTGCCGACGGCGCCGGCGCACACCAAGGCGAGCGCCAGCAGGCGGAAGCGGTCGCCCGGCCGCGCCGAGCGGACCATAGACCGCAGCACGAACAGCGCGGCGAGGGCGAGCCCGAAGAAGATCCAGCGCGAGTAGGCGCCGAGACACAGGCCGAACGCCGCGCACTGGTTGTACACCAGGCGCAGCTGCACGTAGTCCCCGAGCACGGGCACTGGCACGTGCCGCGAGAGCAGCGACTCGGCAAGGAGCTTCGTGACCACGTCGGCCAGCACGATGGCGCCCGCCGTGCCCCAAAACAACCGGCGGTCAGCGGCGTTTGCCATCTTCTTCCTTTGCCTTGCACTTGATGCACAGCCGGGCGTGGGGCAGCGCGTCGAGGCGCTCGAACCCGATCTCCTCGCCGCACTGCTCGCACTTGCCGAAGGTATCCGGGGTCTGGTACAGCCGCCGCAGGGCCTGGTTCACGTGCCAGAGGTAGCGCCCTTCTTGCGACGCGAACAGAAACGCCTTCTCGCGCTCCATGGCGTCGGTGCCCTGGTCCGCCATGTGGAACGAGTAACTCGAGAGGTCGCCGTCGGAGGCCTGGAGGCTCGAATTGAAGGACTCACCGTAGTAGCCGAGCTCCTTCATCACCCGGCCGCGTTCCTCGAGCAGGCGCTTCTCGAGGTGGGTCAGGTGCTTCTTGGTGAGACCCTTGGTCTTGGTCGGTTTGGCTTTCGGTTTCGCCGGCATTATCGGGTACCGCCCTTTCGTCCGTCATGGCGCCGCAGCGCGATAGTCACTGGGCGCGCCTCGATGTCGACTTCACGCGTCAGATCCGCTTCCTGCAACACGTCGCCGAGCAGCACCTTGCGCGCAAGCGTTTCGCCGGCAACGAAGCCTTGAAACGCCGACACCGCGGCGACGACGTCCTCGGCGCCGGCGACGCTGAGCTCGATGCGGGTGGTATACTCGTACCCCGCCTCCTTCCGCAGCCGCTGCACGCGGTTCACGAGCTCGCGCGCCAGACCTTCTTGCACCAGGTCCGCCGACAGCCGGGGGTCGATGGCCGCGACATACGGGCCGTCCGCCTGCACAGCCCAGTCGCTCACGACCTCGCGCGTCACGATCACATCGCCGGGGGCGAACTCAAACCCGCCGGCCCGCACCGTCTCCCCACGTTCCAACGCCTGTAGCTGCTCCGCCGTGAGCTGGGACACCGCCGCCGCCGCGCGGGGCGTGGCCTTGCCGTAGCGCTGGCCGAGGCTGCGAAAGTCGGGTTTCCCCTTGAGGCGCACCAGGTCGTGGTCCGACCCGGCCACCTCAACGCCCTTGGCGTTCACTTCGGCGGCCAAGATATCTAACAGGTCGGCGAAGGCCGGGCCCTTCACGCTCGCCGGCACGGCCACCTGGAGCTTGGCCACCGGTTGGCGCACGTGGAGGCCCCGCGTTTCGCGCGCCGCCCGCGCGAGCGACACGAGCGTGCGGACCGCGGCCATCGCCTGGAGCAACTCGGGCTCGCGTCGTCCCTGATCGGCCGGGAACGACGCGAGGTGCACGGAGGTTCCCGTGAGCGCCCGGTGCAGCCAATCGGCGAGGAACGGCGCGGCGGG
Organism: Gemmatimonadales bacterium; assembly: GCA_036270315.1. Lineage (GTDB taxonomy): Bacteria > Gemmatimonadota > Gemmatimonadetes > Gemmatimonadales > GWC2-71-9 > AG41. The sequence goes on along the minus strand of DATBCS010000071.1, from coordinate 2,177 downwards.
CGCGAGCAGCCGGGTCGTCGTCACCAGCGCCTCGTGCAGCGTCGCCAGGCCGGCCGGGTCGGCGGCGCGGTCCGGGGCCCAGAAGCGCGGCCGGGTGGTGCGCACGTACCAGTTCGACAGGTCGTCCACCACGAAGTCCATCACCGCCCGGACGCCAGCGGTGACGTCGTAGTCGTTCCAGCGCTCCCGCACCGTCGTGACGACCTCGTCGAGGCGCGCCAGCACCCAGCGGTCGGCAGGGGGCCGGTCCCCGAGCGGCGGCGCGCCGGCCGCGGCCGTCCAATCGCCCGCGTACCCGGCGAGGAACTCGTAGGTGTTTTTCAGCGTGTTCAAGAATCCGCCGGCCACCTTGGGGATCTGCTGGCGATCGAAGCGCTTGCGCACCCCCACCTGGCTCTGGCCGAGGAGGAACAGGCGCACGGCGTCCGCACCGAACTCCTCGATCACCTGCCACGGATTGACCACATTCCCGCGGCTCTTCGACATTTTCTGGCCCTGGGCGTCGAGGACCAGCTCGTTCACGATGACGTGCTTGTACACGCCCGCGTCGAACGCCGTCACGCCGATCGCCAGGAGCGAGTAGAACCAGCCGCGCGTCTGATCCACGCCTTCGCAAATGAAGTCGGCGGGGAAGTGCGCCTTGAAATCGGCCTGGTGTTCGAAGGGGTAGTGCCATTGCGCGTACGGCATCGCGCCCGAGTCGAACCACGCGTCGATCACCTCGGGGACCCGCCGCATCGTCCCGCCGCACTCGCGGCAGGCCCACCGGTAGGTGTCGATCCCCGGTTTATGGGGGTCGAAGTCGGCGGCGAGCGGCCGGCCCCAGCGCTCGGCCAGTTCGGCGTAGGAGCCGATCACCTCCCGATGCTCGGCCTCGCGTTCGCACGCCCATACGTTGAGCGGCGTGCCCCAGTAGCGGTCGCGCGACAGCGCCCAGTCCACGTTGTTCTCGAGCCACTCGCCGAAGCGGCCGGTCCCCACCTCCGGGGGGTGCCAGAACACCTGGGCGTTCACCTCGAGCATGCGCGCCTTCACCGCCGTCGTGCGCACGAACCACGAGCCACGTGCGTAGTAGATCAACGCCGAGTCGCAGCGCCAGCAGAACGGGTACATGTGGGTGTAGGGCCGCGTCTCGACCCAGCGCCCCTCGTGCTTCAAGCGCTCGATGATCAGCCGGTTCGTCTCCTTGTCGGTGACGAGCCGGCCGTTGATCTCAGGCCAGCGAGTGTCCTGGAACGTGCCGTCGGGGCCGACCGGGTTCACGAACGCCAGGCCGTATTGCTGGGCGATCGCGTAGTCGTCGGCGCCAAACGCGGGGGCCATGTGGACGAGCCCCGTGCCCTCCTCGGCCGTGACGAAGCCGCCCGCGACCACGAGGGCCCGCTGCCCTTCCTGCGGCAACGGCACGACGTCGAGCGGCCGCAGGTACTTCTGGCCCACCAGGTCCCGGCCCCGGTACCCGGCGACGCGCGGCGCCTGGTCCAGCGGGGCGCCGCCCACGTGCACGTCACCCGCGCGCTCGACCGAGACGACGTAGCGCACGCCGTTCACCTCGTACTCGCCGTACTCCAAGTCGGGGTGGACCGCCACCGCCACATTCGCGAGCAACGTCCAGGGCGTCGTGGTCCAGATCAGGAGCTGGCGCTTCGCGTCCTGCGCCAGCGGGAACGTCACGTACACCGAGTTCGTCTGTGTTTCCTCGTAGCCCAGCGCGAGCTCGTGCGAGGACAGGGCGGTGCCGCAGCGCGGGCAGTACGGCAGCACCTTGTGTCCCGGGTACAAGAGCGCCTTCTCATACAGCCGCTTGAGCAGCCACCACACCGTCTCGATGTACTCGGGGGTGTAGGTGATGTAGGGGTGGGCGTAGTCGAGCCAGTACGCGATCCGCTCGGACAGCGACTCCCAGTCGGTCTTGTACGTGAACACGTTCTCGCGGCACAGCCGGTTGAAGCGTTCGACGCCGTACGCCTCGATCTGCTTCTTGCCGTTGATCCCGAGCGTCTTTTCGACCTCGATCTCGACGGGGAGCCCGTGCGTGTCCCAACCGGCGATGCGCGTCACGCTCTGCCCGAGCATGCTGTGGAAGCGGCACACCAGGTCCTTGATGGTGCGGGAGAAGACGTGGTGGATGCCGGGGCGGCCGTTCGCGGTCGGCGGCCCCTCGTAGAACACGAAGG
>DATBCS010000070.1:0-11279 GCA_036270315.1 Gemmatimonadales bacterium | reverse complement strand
TCCCGAGCAGCTGGAGCGCGGCTTGCGCCAAAGCGCTGTCGGAGGGGGTGGCGTTCACGAACTCGCCGCGCGATGCCACCCGCCCCAGAAACACCAGCGAGCGGATGCGGACCATGTTGTCGACGATCGGCGGCGGGGTCCCGGAGTCCGCCACGATCGAGTCGACCCGGAAGCTCGCCGGGTAGCCGACGCTGTCTGCCGGACCGGTAAGGGCGACCGCCAAGAAGGCGCGTGCGCCGAGGTCCTGGGTCTGGGTCTGCCCGCCGATCATCTGCGTGATGTGCAGCTGGCGGTGGACCAGGTAGCGCGCCGCGTTCGGTCCGTAGCGGAGCGCGGCCGGCGGGCGGGGGGCCGGGGGTGGAGTGGCCGGGTGATCAGGGACTGGGGCTGGCGGGGCGGCGTGGGGGCTGGGACCCCCCGGGACCGTTGCGCCCCGGCTGCCCGCAGCGCACGCGGCCGCGTACGCCAGCGCCGCGGCGAGCAGCACGCGGCTCATCACGGCGTCGCGCCTCGCGCGGATCCCGATGCGGAGCTGCGCTCGCTCTTGGTGCGGCCAAAAATGGCCACCATCTCGCTCCCCTCGCTCGCGACCCGGAGCAGCTTCCAGCCGCGCTTCCGCATGTCGGCGCGCCAGCCGATGAGTTTCTCCCATTCCTGGGCGGTGGTACGAAACACCCGGAGGTCCGCCACCTGCTCCCAGTGGGCGGGATACGGCTTGGATGGCAACGTCACGGAGCGGTGGGCGGTAGGGCCATAAGCCGAGTTCTGTTTACCCGCTCGTAGCGGATAGATGGTCATCTCTCTGGGATGGCTGTCGCCAGCCACCTCACGCGGCCTACCCGCAGCTCAGGCGACCCGGGCCGGGTCTCGCTGCTTACTTGGCCTTGCTCCGACTGGGGGTTACCGTGCCACGCCTGTTGCCAGGCGCGCGGTGGGCTCTTACCCCACCGTTTCACCCTTACCCTTGGATCAAGGGCGGTCTGTTTTCTGTGGCCCTATCCGTCGCCTTACGGCGCCCAGGCGTTACCTGGCAGTCTGCCCTACGGAGCTCGGACTTTCCTCAACATGCCACTCCAGCCGGCATGCCGCGACCATCGCGCCCTACCGCCACCCGGTACCAAAGCTACCGGCCCCTCGCGCGTTGGGGCAAGTCTCAGCGCCCCAGACGGCGGACGAGACGGGTCAGGCTGTCGAGCGGGAGCCGGGCGGTGGCCGTGCCACCGCCCGCCCGCGCCTCGTCCGCTGCGAGCCAGAAGCCGTCGTTCTCTTCGAAGAGGAGGCGGCGCAGCCCCGACCAGTCCCGCGCTCGGAGGGAGGCCGGCACCAGTGCCACCGCGTGCACTAGGTTCACGTCGCGCGCCCGGTAGGCGGCGAGCGCGGCGCGAGTGCGGAGCTCGGGCGTGAGAATGAGGATCGGGCGATCCGAGAGCGCGAAGCCGCGGAGCAGGCCGAGGGTGAACCAGTCCGCGGGCAGCGTCGCCAGCCGGAACGCGAAGTAGAGATCGCGCCGCTGCCGCAGCACGCGATCCCGCAGCGCGGCGGCCCGCTCGGCCACCTCGTCTTCAAGTGCCCGCTGGTAGCGCGCGAGGAGGCCGGTGTTGCGCATCGCCGGATAGCGTGCGGCATACGGGAGGGAATCGAGCGCGCCGCTGCGCGCCAGGCGCGCGAGGCCGCGGTGCCACGCCGCATCGCAGAACTCGAGACCTCGCGCTCGCCCACTCACCAGGTCGAGTCCGAGCGCGATCACCAGGGTGCGTTGATCGGCGGCGAGCCGGCCGAGCGCCGTGTAGGCGGGGTCGAGCGCGCTCGCCCACAAGGTGGAATCGAACGCGCACGGGAGGGGGTACGCCTCGCCCCGCGGGCCCCGCGCCGAGTCGCCCGGCGTCCACCGCGCACCCGCCGCTTCGAACACGGGGATCCACGCCACGCTGGTGGGCTGCAGGCGCGCCGCGGCGTCGGTCCAGGCGCGGCGCACGGCATCGCGCTCCTCCCAGCGCGCGTGCACCGAGTCGCTGCCCTCGGGGTCGGCGTCGCCGGCGACGAGATTAAAGCCCCCCGCGTCGAGCAGCGCGACCAGCGAATCGAGCGCCCCCGGGGAGCGTGCCCCGCGGCGCCCCTCGCGCGTGACGAGGAGTGGGGCCCACAGCACCCGCATGCCGCGCTGCCGCAGCCAGTCGGGGACGCTCGTCGCCCGGGTGAGCGCGGGGGGGGTGACGAGCGGCAGCGTAATCGAGGCGATGCCCGGGGGTGGGGCGACGGGGGGCGGTTGGGCCTCGACCGGCGCGGGTGCCGGCGCGAGCGCGAGCGCCACGCCCCGCGTGGCCGGCGGCACGTGGGCCCACTCCGCCGGGCGCCGCGTCCAGCGGGCGAGGGCCAACAGGAAATCGTGGGTGTACCCCAAGGCATCGAGCAGCAGCACCGGCGCGGTCGTCGGGCGGAACTGCGGCCCGATCGCGCCCAGCGCGTGGCGGCTCATGACGACGACGAGACCATCCCCGATGCGCGCCGCTGCGGCCACCCCGGCGCCCGGCTGCGCCGCGACGCCGCGCGGGGCGCGGACGAAGGTGTGCGGGCCCGTCACGGCCAGGAGCGCGGAGCCGTCCCGCACGCTGACGACGTGGTTGCGGTCCAGCGGGAACGGCTCGTACACCGATCCGAGAGGCTCGGCGCCCACGGTGCGCGCCTCGGCCCAGGGCTGCGGGCGCCCGGTCGTCGTGGAGGGGCGCGTGGTCGTGTCCTCGAGTAGCCGGTCTCCGATGGCGATCCCCGCCCCCTCGAACGCGAGCCAGCGATTCGCCGTCCACCGGTCGAGCGACCCCTCCCCGTCGGCGTCGTAGCCCAGCACCACCACGCCACCCCGCACCACCCACTCGTGCAGCAACGCGAGGTCGCCCGCCGTCAGCGCGTCGGATGGGGCCTCCGGCTCGCCCCCGAGCAGCAGGAGCAGCGTGTGGTAGCGGCCGAGGTCGGTGCGCGCGAGATGGGGATAGAACTGCCGGTACGCGATCGTGTAGCCCGCGTCGCGCCAGGGCGCGGTGGTGCCGCTCAAGACGACGGGATCGGTGAGGGCCAGGTCAAGCAGCAACGCCCGGCGCGCCTCGGGTTGACAGGCGGTGAGGAGCACGAGGACCACACCGGCCGCGCCGCGCCACGCCGCACGCCCACGACTGCCGCGCCGCCGCGCGGTCACCGTGATGCCGGGCATGCCGGTCCCGACGCCTCGGCCCGTGGCGCGCGCGGGTCGCTCAGACACTGACCTGGAATGGCTCGAGCGCTGCCCGCATCTCGGTCGCCGTCTGCCAGCGCTCCGCGCGCGTCTTGGAGAGGGCGCGAGCGATCGCGGCGGCGAGCGGCGGAGGCAGGTCCGGTCGGAGGGTCCGCACGTCGGGCGCCGGCTGGTGGCGCTGCATGTCGAGCACGGCGGCAGCGCTCGGCGAGCAGAACGGGGGACGCCCCGCCAGGCACTCGAACAGCACGACTCCCAGCGAGTACAAGTCGGTTCGGCCATCCACGTCGGCCGCGTCCGCCGCCTGCTCCGGGCTCATGTACTCCTCGGTGCCCACCACGAAGCCGCTGCGGGTCACGCGGTCGTCGCCCGAGCGCGCGATGGCCCGCGCGATCCCCAGGTCGACGAGGACGGCCCCCTGCGGGGAGAGCACAATGTTGTCAGGCTTGATATCGCGGTGCGCGATGCCGTGGGCATGCGCGTGGTCCAACGCGCCGAGTACTTCGCAGCCGACGCGCGCCGCGAACGGGATCGCGATGCGGCGCTCGCGCCGCAGCATCTCGCGCAGGGTCGCGCCCGGCACGTAGCGCATCACGAGCCAGAGCAGGTAGTCGGTCTCGCCGCTGTCGAGGAGCCGCGCGATGTGCGGGTGGTCGAGCTGCGAGGCGTAGCGGATCTCGCGCAGGAAGCGGTCGGCCGCGACCGAGACCGCGAGCTCGGGATGGAGCACCTTAATGGCGACCTGCTCCCCGGCCCGGTCCAGCGCGGCGAAGATGGATGCGTTCCCGCCCCGACCCACCGCCGCCGTGACCGTGTAGCGGTCGCCCAAAGCCTGGCGCACCCGCTCGATCAGCTCGCGTCCGGCCATGACGGGCTAACATAGGTGCGGGCACCGGATGGGGCCACTGGCGGGCCCACGCTACACCGGTCCCGGATCCGGGGCGGTGGGGCCGCGGGTAAGTGGCGGGTGGGGAGTGAATTGCTTTGCGGGGCCATGCTCGGCTGTTGGCCGACGACGGTCGTTCTTGTGATCCCTTCCGGGTTGCCGGCGACCCGGGAGCCATCGGCGGCGCGGAATCGAAGCAAACAGCGCCAGACTTAATAGTGCGGTAGCGATGCTCGATTCAGTGCGGCACGAACAAGAGTCGCCGCGTACGCATTGTCTTCGCCGGCTGGCGTACTGAAGGTCATGCCGCGTCGCCAACTCGCAGGTGCCTCAGGGTGAACGCCGCTGAGGATCACCCACCCGTCTCCAAATGTGCCTTCCACAATTGCGGGGGTCCCGTCGGGATACTTACCCACAACCGCACCCCACCCGGTAAACTGCGGGCCGTCCTCCCAGTACTGATCGAGTGTTGGGGCTCCGGCACTAGCAATCGCTACCGCCGCCTTGCGGAAACCCAGACCTTCGGCGGAGTAGAAACCGAACTTCACTCCCGAGGTCAGATTCAAGCTGTTATAGTCGGAGCCGAAATTCCCAGCCAAGAAACCACCCCCACAGATTCCGAGGTAGTTCACACCATTGTGTACCGCAGAGCGAATGTTCGCCGTTGTGTTCGAAGTCAGGCTCTTTCCGATTTCAACGAAATCGCCACCCGGAATAATCAGCAGACGATATCGGCCCAGCTGCGATTCACCCATCTCGTTCAACTGGGAAGAATTCACTGTCGCATAGTCGAGGTGGTTGCTGTTGAGGATGGTTTCGACAGCCGCGACGTCGTGAGGTGACGTTCCGGTTCCGTTGAACAGGAGAACAGGAGCGACGTGGCCCGACGTTAGCGGTGTGCTCCCCTTATTGCCGTGGCCCTGGCAGGCAGTGAAGGCCGTTGAAACCAGCACAAGCGAGGCCGCGACGAGAACCCGACACCGACTACCCATTCTTAGGAGTAAGCCACGAGGATACACTGCCTCATTTGCATGGGATTGAATCACCGCTACTCCACGAGTGTCACGCGAGAGGTCGCCGGTTGGAGTCTCGGCGTCCCCCCCGAAGCTTCCAAAGTAGCTGACGTGATGATAATGCTTCAAGCTCCGACTCCCGACCCAATGCCCATGATGCGATATCGCCCCGGACCGGGTGCTTGCTACATTGGCGGCCATGGCGCGGCTCGAAGCAGTGCAGGGGGACCTTACGCGGCAGCGGGTCGACGCGATCGTCAACGCCGCGAACGCGACGCTCTTGGGCGGAGGCGGCGTCGACGGGGCGATCCACCGCGCGGCGGGACCCCGGCTGCTCGCGGCATGCCGCGAGCTGGGCGGCTGCCCCACGGGCGAAGCGCGCATCACCCCAGGCTTCGACCTCCCGGCGACGTATGTGATTCATACCGTGGGCCCGGTGTGGAGCGGGGGGCTCCGGGGAGAGCCGGAGCTGCTCCGCGGTTGCTACGTCAACGCGCTCCGGCTCGCGATCGCGCACGCCGTCCGCTCCATCGCGTTCCCGGCCGTCAGCACGGGCGCGTACGGCTATCCCATCGAGCGGGCGGCCGCGCTGGCCGTGACGACCGTGGAGGAAGAGGCGCGGCAGGCGCCGCGCCTCGAGGTGGTCCGCTTCGTCTGTTTCAGCGCGGCGGACCTGGCAGTGTATCAGGCGCTCCTAACCGCGTAAGCGCTGCGCGGGCCGCCCCGAGGTACGGCGCCAGCTCGGGCCCGCCGCCCCGCGCCACGGCCGCCACAAAACGGTACAACGTGATTGCCGTGGCGTGATCACCGGCGCGCTCGGCAGCGCCGGCCCGCCGCAGCGCCGAGTCGAGCGTCCCGCGGTCGCGATACACGAGCCCCGGATCGCGACGCAGCTGCGCCACGAAACGCGTCGCCCACAGCGCACCGCCGACCGCGCACACGAGCGCCGCCGCCGCCAGTACCACCGCGACGCGCCGGCTGCGGGCGGCTCCGGGCGGAGGGAGGCTAGGCTCCACCGGCCAGCCCAACGACCGTGCTGCTCGTCGCCGCCGTCACCTGCGCCATGAACTCGAAATCGAGCGTCGCGCTCGTATCGCTCCGCTGGTGGTAATGCGGATTCCGCAGAAACGCCGTGTCGGTGAGCATCAGCGACGGGTAGCCCGCGTCCCAAAACGAGGCGTTGTCGGAGAGCCGGGTGAGCGGTAGCAGCCAGCCGCGCCATCGTGCTCGGTAGGGCACGATCGGGAGCTCCGGGACGGCGGCCCGCGCCGCGGCGACGAAGCTCTCGAGCAGCGCGCGCGACTGCGTGTCGCCCACGGCGGCGAGGAAGTCCCCGGTGCGCGGCACGGCCACGCCGAGGAACGGGGGGACGGTCTGCGCGCCCGGAGTAGGGTCGCGGTATCCCACCATCTCGAGGATCAAGGCGCCGGCGAGGGCCTCGCCCCGGGCGCGCCACTCCCGCGCCAGCATCCGGCTGCCGACGCGATACGTGGTGATCTGCTGCTCCTCGAGATCGAGGCCGACGAAGTCGACGCCGGCGTTAAGCGCGTGCTGCGCTACGCAGCGGGCGCATTCGACGAGGGCGGCGACCCCGCTGGCATTGTCGTCGGCGCCGGGCGTGTCCGCCGTGGAGTCGTAGTGCGCCCCCACGAGGAGCCGCGGACGTCGCGGGTCGCGGCCCGGCAGCCGCGCGACGACGTTGTGGAACGTGCGCCGGCGGAACGTGAACGGGGCGAGCTCGACCGCCAGCCCCAGCGCCCGGAGCTCGGTGGCGACGTAGTCGCGGGCAGCGCGGTGGCCCTCCGGGGCGGCGGTGGGGTGGCGCACGCCCTCGAGGACCGCCACATGGCGGCGCAAACGGTCGGCCAGACCAGGGCGCGGGACAGGGGGGCCCCCCAAGTGGGTTAAGGGATTGGGTCCATTGATGTTAGGCGCCTTTTCCATCGCTCCCAGTTGATTCCCCGTTGATCCGGCGTTGATCCGGCGTTGATCCAAGCAGACTACCCTGGCGCCCGCATGGTGACCGTGTGCGCCGTCCTGCCGCCGCGCGAGCGCCCGCACCTCGAGGCTGCCGGGGAGGGGTGCTTCACGGTGCTGCACTCGACTCGTGCCAGGACGCCGAGCGCGCGCTGCGCCACCGGCCCATGGCCGCGCTCATCCTTTCGGTGCACAGGTGCCGGCGGGACGACCTGCCGACGGTGGCGCGGATGGTGCGAGCCTATCCCGCGGTCCAGCCCGTCGCCCTCCTGTCCCGCTACGATCCCACGGCGACCGAGTTGCTGCCCCAGCTGGGCGCGAGCGGCGTGCACGCGGCGGTGGACTGCACCGCGGCCGCAGGCTGGCGCCGGCTGCGCGACCTCGTGAGCGAAGCAGCATCCAAGGTCGCCGCCCGCATCCTGGCGCGCATCGCACCCGCGCTGGGTGAGGGGAGCCCCGCTCTCGCCGGGTTCTTCGCGCCGTTAGCGCGCCGCGCGCCTGAGCTCCGCACGCTGCGCTGGTTGGCGCGCGAACTGACGCTCCGCCCCACCACGCTCCGGTCCCGCTTCGCTCGCGTTGGCCTGCCGTCGCCCAAAACGTATCTGGTCGAGATGCGCCTGCTGCATGCCGCGCACCGTTTCGGGCACCCGGGGATCACGCTCACCGAGGTAGCGTACCACCTCAATTGCGACTCGGCGCGGGGCTTCGCGCGCCACCTGCAGCGCAGGACCGGCATCACCGTGGCGGAGTTCCGCCGGCGCCCGTTCGACCGCTGGCTCGAGCGCTACGTGGACTGCCTGATCACGCCGTACCGGGACACGCTGCGCGCGTTCTCCCCGGTGTTCGCGGGCGCGGGCCAAGGCCCGGACGCGGCTCGCGGGTCCCGGCCGGCGTGATCAATCCGCCGCCGCGCGCGCCGCGGGGGGCGCGAGCGTCTCCGGGGTGCGCTGGAGCACGGAGAAGCGGGCGATGCTGCCCCGCAACCGCTCGGCCAGTTGCGCCAGCTGTTGCGACGTGGCCGTGAGATCCCCCATGGAGGTGATCTGCGCCTGGGTGGAGGCGGCGGCGCCGTCCGCGCTCTGCGAGGAGGCGCTCGAGATCGCGGCCACCTGTTGCAACGACTGCGCCAGGTCCGCGAGCCGCTGGGCCTGGCCGCGCGACACCTCGGCCGTGGCGTTCACCAGATCGCCGACCAACTCGACCCCCTGGTGCAGCTCTTGGAGCGCGCCGTCGGCCTCGGCCGCCACCGCGCCGATGTCGCGCACCTTGGTCTCGCCCGACTGCATGGCGCGCGCCGCGGCGTCGATCCCCGCCCGCAGCTCGGAGACGAGTTCCGCCACCTCCCGGGCCGACTTCCCCGCCTCCCCGGCGAGGGCCCGCACCTCGTCCGCTACGACGGCGAACCCTTCGCCGTGCTCTTCCGCTCGCGCCGCCTCGATCGCCGCATTGAGCGCGAGCAGGTGCGTCTGCCGCGCGATCCGCGCGATCGTCTGCGCGAACGTGCCGATCCGCTCCGACATTCCCGAGAGCCCCGCCACCGTCGCGGCGGTGGCGCGCACCTCCTCGCCCACGGTGCGGAGCGTCTGGCTGGCCCGCGCCACGCGTTCCCGCCCCCGCTCGGCCGCCGCGACGAGGCGCGCTGCGTCGGCCTGCATCAGCTCGGCGCGAACGCGCAGCGATTCGGCCTGGTCGGCCGCCTTGGCGCTCTCGCCGCGGGCGCGCTCCGCCAGCTCGCGCTGCTTCCCGAGATCGGCGGCCAGCTGCTGTGCCGTGTGGGTCACCGTCTCCGACGTGGCGTGCAGCTGCTGGGCCGAGGCGGCGAGCTGTTCCGCGAACGACGCGACCTCGTCCGCCTCGCGCTGCACGGTCGAGATCGTCGCCGCAATCTCCTCGAGCATGCGGTTGAAACTGCGTTCCAGGAAGCCCAGTTCGTCGGACTCCCCAGCCGGCGCCCGCACGGCGAGATAGCCGCGCTCCGCTTCGCCCATCACGCCTCGCGCGTGGCGGATCCGCGCGATCAAGGTCGCCGGGATCCGCTTCAGCGCCATCGCCACGAGGATGAAGACGAGGGTCTCGAGCCCCGCGCCGCTCAAGCTCGCGCCCGGGTCGTAGAGGACGTCGTGGATGTAGCTCGCGCCGAGATAGGCGAGCGCGGCGGTGAGCACCAGGAAGTTGCCCACCGCGTGTCCCTGGTCGAACGCGTAGGGCAGCACCGCGATAAAGAACGCCGCCACCACCCCGCCGTGTCCGAACCACACGACGAGCACCGCCACGAGCAGCACGTCGAACAGCGACAACGCGTAGACGAACCACCAGCGGTACCACCCGCGCTCGTTGATCAGCCCCAACAACTCGTTCACGAACGCCGCGGCGCCGGCGACCAGCACCATGGTCGCGGGACGAGTCTTCACGGCCTGGAACGCCCATCCCACGAGGCCGAGGGCGAGCCCGCACCCCGCCATCACGCGGCGCAGGCGATGGGTCCGTGCGATGGTCTCGAGGTCCTTGAGGCGCTGCTCGAGGCCGGAAGCGTCGTCCTTCCAGCCCCGCACGCGCGCGGCGAGCGAGGGGCGGACGGGGGAGGACGGTTGTGGGGTCACTGGAAGAAGATGATACACCCCAGAGGACGGGCCCGGCAACGTCGCAGCGGCGCGCTCCGCGTCAGCGGAGGTCGAGCGCCGTGAGGGTCACCAGAGATTCGAGGTCGTAGCCGGCCTGGGCCAACGCCTCGCGCCCGCCCTCCTCGCGGTCGACGACGGCGAGCACGCCGAGGACCCGCCCGCGCTCGGCCTCGACGGCGGCGATTGCCTCCCGGGCTGACTGTCCGGTGGTGATCACGTCCTCGACCACGACGACCGGCGCGCCCGGCGTGAAGCACCCCTCGATCCGCTTCAGCGTGCCGTGCGTCTTCGCCTGCTTGCGGACGGTGAAGGCGTCGAGCTCCCGCCCCGCGTGACGGGCGGCGGCGGCGATGGCGTACGCCACGGGGTCGGCGCCCAACGTGAGGCCGCCCACGAACCGGGGCGCCCAGCCGCGCGCGGCCACACGCTCGAGCCCGAGGGTGCCGATCACGGCGAGCCCCTCGCCCGACATCGTGGTGCGCCGCGCGTCGATATAGAAGGACGAGCGGCGGCCTGAGGCGAGCACGAAGTCGCCCCGCGTGAGCGATCGCTCGCGCAGCAGACGGCGTAGCCGCTGTTCGAGGCTCGGGTCAGGGCTCATCGTCGCCTGAAGAGTAGTAGCACGTGCTACTACGTATCGCTCAGCGACCGCGGACGGCGCGCTTGAGCGCGTCGAGCAGGCCGCCGCGGGGGCCGGACCCCCCGGCCAGGCCGGCGGCGACCTCGGTGGCGAACGCCTCGACCGTGGGCTGCCGCTGCGCCGGATCGCGCGCCAGCGCGCGCATGACCGCCGCCTCGAGGCCGGGCGGAAACGTGCGGCCGGGCGCCGCGCGGTTGAGCGGCACCGGCGGCTGGGTCAGGAGCTGTTGGAACAGCTCGCGCGGGCTGCGCCCGGTGTAGGGGTGGCGACCGGTGAGCGTCCAGTAGAGGATCGTGGCAAGGCTGTAGATGTCGGCCCGCCCGTCCACCAGTTCGCCCGACAGCGCCTCCGGCGCGACATATTTCAAGGTCCCGACGAAGAAGCCGGTGCGGGTGAGCCGCTCAGCCTCCGGCAGGTCGGCGTCCCGCGCGATGCCGAAGTCGAGCAGCTTCACCCGGTGCGTGGCCGGGTCGTAGGTGATGTTCTCCGGCTTCAGATCCCGATGGATGATCCCCGCCAGGTGGGCCGCCGCCAGCGCGCTGGCGAGTTGCCGGATCACTTCGCACGCGAGGGTCGGAGCGAGCGGGCCGGAACGGTGTACGTACTCCGCGAGGGATTTTCCTTCGGCCCATTCGAGCGCGAGGTAGTAGAGGCCGTCCGCCTCCCCGAAGTCGTAGGTGCGCACCACGCCGGGATGCTCGACCCGTGCGCCGTAGCCGGCTTCGCGCAGGAACCGCTTGACCGCCGTGGGGTCGCTCCTGAGACCGGCGCGCAATACTTTGAACGCACAGGCGCCGCGCTCGGGGTGCTCGGCCCGGTACACTTCGGCGGTGCCTCCCTCGCCGACGCGCTCGAGGAGGCGATAGCCGGCGATGGTCCGACCGGCGAGGTTCTCGCTGGGCATGGGAACGCGCGA